>NZ_CP018835.1:1262205-1577756 GCF_002196515.1 Vibrio gazogenes
AAAAGGCTTTTCATAGACTTCATTAACATCTTTCGCCAACTGCTCATCTATAAACAGAATACGCTTTGAATTACCTAATGAAATACTGATAGATTGAATTCCCAAAGGAACAATCCAGCCTATAAAAAAACCGCCCGAAATCAGTTGTATCCAGTCAATGAGATTCACTATTCGAGTCCTTCCATCGTTTTTTCATAAATAATATCAACTGTAGCTTTACCTGCCATAGATCCAAATGTACCGCCAATGAATCCCCCAGCAACAGCACTACCAACCAAAGCAATGGCAATCACTGGTGCAGACGCTGCCCCAACAAAGCCTAATGCAAGAGTTGCAATAGCAGCTCCGATTTCTCCCCCCCAGACGCCAGCAATCCATCCAGAGAAAAAGCCTACAACTTCCCTTGCAGTTGTTTTACCACACTCCCCTCTACCATCGACTGAACAAGCATCGTAAATATTATTTACTCCACTAGCTGCTGCTAATCCAAGGCCTAAATAACCAACACCTCTAGCCCCCCAAACACCAACTGAAATATTGGCAATTCGTTTGCCAAGGTTCGGGACGACGCCACTCTTAATAATGTCATCCGCATTATGAATTACAGATTTGGTAGAAAGCCTGAGTGATTTTTTTACCTGCCGAAAAGCAGGGATGTTTATAGCGCGGCTTGAAAAGCGGGTAAATGACTGGTCCAGTTTATTGAGCAGTGCCGCACGTTCAGCAACAAAAGAACCATAATTAATCCCACCTGTACGACTTGCCATAGCCACTTGGGTTACATAAAGAGAATTTATTTCCTGAATGATACTACTGACATTTTTTAAATGACCTTCAATTCCTGTAGCAACGGCACCAACACCAATAGATGCATAAGCATATTGATCCGAAGGTAAGCCGTTATCCCGGATATATTTCAAACCGTTCGAAGCATAATAGTCTAATAATTCAAAATGGCGGTAAACAGTTGCGACCTCTTCATCACTAAGCTTCGCTAATTCGATACTAGCTGTTTGCGCCTCTTCCTGTAACTCAGTAAGCGACTGCTTCTCTTTATCGGTTGTAGGCTCCGTGGTTGGTAATATAACAATTTCGCCCTGACGAACGGGTTCATTCAGATGAGTATTATACTTTTTGACTAATTGCTTTTGTGTCGTGGTCGTGTCAGAAGTGAACAGACTTGTCCACAAATCTTGCTGAGATTGCGTTGATTCGACCTGCATCCATCCCAGAAAAAATTGCTGTTCCTGTGCCTTTTCCTGAGCTTTTCTTTCCTGAAGCATCGCCCACGTTTTTTCACTGTTGAGATGATTTTCCCGGCATTGTTTCTCATAGCGCTCTTTCAGGGATAATTTCACGGGTTCAGGCTCAATGTAAGGCTCGGTATAAACCAACGCATTGACACTCCCTGAATAGAATGAACCGACCCCATGATTCACCAGTCCCACTCTCTCGGTATAGGCTTTGTGAGCCAACGAATCGATATTGGATTCAACCGCAGGATTGACCCGCCAGTATAGGCCAGTATAGATTGCCCCATTCATCCCGATCTTGGATCAGTAAAGGGATAGACGGAACATCAGTAAGCAACACCTGATGCCCGGTGCGGAGCTGTTCGAGAAAGGCTTGAAATAACATTCTGTTCGGGAGCACAGATTTTAAGTCGGACTCGCGCAGGGACATAAAATCCCCTTCAACCTGAGCGAACTCATAAGCCATCAGGTTGTAGACTTGAATGATTTGGTAATTTATTGAATTTACTTGTTTTTATTTATTATTAAAATGAGCGCGTATTATACAGTGGTGGTAAGTGAGATGCAGTTGTAGATATGAAACTAGGAAATTAATTTGATTTGGGTTCCGTGATGATGAGCCACTATTGTTTTAGTGGTCAGTATGGTGTTGACTGACACGTTTATGGACAGAAACGTTTTAAAAATGATGCTCTATAGTGTTTCTGTCAGATTAGGAAAAGTATGTTGAGGTCTTTGGTGTAACCCAAGCCATTGTTTCATAGTCATATACCGTGCAATTAGAGAAAATTTCGTCGATATCACTAATATGCTTATAGTTTACGCTTGGCATAAAATGAACAATGTATGATTCGACTATAGAGCTATAACCCTCACCATAATCGTCAAGTTCATCAAGGTAAGCATCTAAAAACACTTCGTCACTTTCAGCTGTACCTAGAATCACAAAATTGCTATTCGAGTAACGTATGAGTTTGATTTCAAGCTCGTGCTTTTCTATATCAGAATATAACTCTTCCCCTATTGGGAAAACTTCCATGCTTCCAATCTTGCTCACTTTTTGAGGTGCATCTCCGAGAGATGACAAATGAAATTTAAGCAATAAATCCACTTGCTGTCGTGTTAATTCTGAATGCTGTCGAAAAACATCTTCTTGAATTGAACGAGGGTCAATCGTAGTGTTTTTTAGCAACAAATAGCTAAGCGTATCCTTTGTATTAATTTCAAAAAGGTGAAACTTATTGATTAATGTTCTTCGTACCAAATTTGCCTCCCATGAGGGTGAACATAACGTCGCAAACAGTGGCGCTTTCACCAACGTCACAACACTTTAAAAACTCAAAACAACAAGTGACCAAGCGTTAAGCGTCCATTGATTTACTTTGTTATAACCAACTTTCATTGCTGTTTCTACAACCGATGTCTTAGCACATTCGCCATTTTCATCAGAAACACAAGCCTGATGAATATTTTCTAAAGCGCTGGCACCTGATAGCATAACTCCAACGCGCCCAACATATTTGGCACCTTGAATTCCGATTGAAATATTGGCAATCCGTTTACCAAGGTTCGGGACAATTCCCTTTTCAATAATTTCATCTGCATGATGAATCACTGATTTTGTAGAAAGCCTGAGTGATTTTTTCACCTGCCGGAAAGCCGGGATGTTTATAGCGCGACTCGAAAAGCGGGTAAACGATTGATCCAGTTTATTGAGCAGTGCCGCACGCTCGGCAACAAAAGAACCATAATTAATCCCACCTGTACGACTTGCCATAGCCACTTGGGTTACATAAAGAGAATTTATTTCCTGAATGATACTACCGACATGCTTTAAGTGACTTTCAATCCCCGTCGCAACGGCACTAACACCGACTGATGCATAAGCATATTGATCCGAAGGTAAGCCGTTATCCCGGATATATTTCAAACCGTTCGAAGCATAATAGTCTAATAATTCAAAATGGCGGTAAACAGTTGCGACCTCTTCATCACTAAGCTTCGCTAATTCGGTACTAGCTGCTTGCGCCTCTTCCTGTAACTCAGTAAGCGACTGCTTCTCTTTATCGGTCGTTGGCTCCGTGGTTGGTAATATAACAATTTCGCCCTGACGAACGGGTTCATTCAGATGAGTATTATACTTTTTGACTAATTGCTTTTGTGTCGTGGTCGTGTCAGAAGTGAACAGACTTGTCCACAAATCTTGCTGAGATTGCGTTGATTCGACCTGCATCCATCCCAGAAAAAATTGCTGTTCCTGTGCCTTTTCCTGAGCTTTTCTTTCCTGAAGCATCGCCCACGTTTTTTCACTATTGAGATGATTTTCCCGGCATTGTTTCTCATAGCGTTCTTTCAGGGATAATTTCACGGGTTCAGGCTCAATGTAAGGCTCGGTATAAACCAACGCATTGACACTCCCGGAATAGAATGAACCGACCCCATGATTCACCAGTCCCACTCTCTCGGTATAGGCTTTGTGAGCCAACGAATCGATATTGGATTCAACCGCAGGATTGACCCGCCAGTATAGATTGCCCCATTCATCCCGATCTTGGATCAGTAAAGGGATAGACGGAACATCAGTAAGCAATACCTGATGCCCGGTGCGGAGCTGTTCGAGAAAGGCTTGAAAGGATATCCCGAAGGGAATTACAGATTTCACATCGGACTCACGCAAGGACATGAAATCCCCTTCAACCTGAGCGAACTCATAAGCCATCAGGTTGTAGACTTGAATGATTTGGTAACTTATTGAATTTAATTGTTTTTATTTATTATTAAAATGAGCGCGTATTATACAGTGGTGGTAAGTGAGATGCAGTTGTAGATATGAAACTAGGAAATTAATTTGATTTGGGTTCCGTGATGATGAGCCACTATTATTTTAGTGATTAGTATGATGTTGACTAACACGTTTATGGACAAAACTGTGTTACGAGTTAAACCTAAAAGGGTTTATTTCGGATGACAAAAAGTAGTGAAAACATTTAAAACAGTTATCACTTTTTGTGTGCCACAACAAACCAGACTCTTACTATCACTCCTTGTTAGAAGACACCTGTTCACAAACTTTTCTACATGAATCCAACACATCTTGTGCCAGTTGCTCATCTGTTAACGCTCTGGCGATAGCAACGCCGCCAATGAGCATTGCTGAAATAGCGTAAGACATCTCTTTATCTTTCACTTGTTTGTTGTGTTCTATTAAAGCTGAAAATCCTTTAAAAACATTGGTGTATACATCTCTTATTTCCTCTTCCTTTGTGGCAACATCGGTGGTTAAAAATGCAAGAGGACAAGATGGATCCTTAAGATTGACATGAGACATACTGAGATAATTTGTGAACACGGTATTAATATTGGTGTCCCAATGTTTGTCCATGCTCATTTTTGCTGCTTTGGTGATTGCTTCAGCGTACAAATGGTTTTTTGATGAAAAGTGTGAATAAAAGCCCCCATGTGTTTTTCCTGCATCTTTCATCACGTCCCCTATAGAGATTTTATCGTATCCATAAGCAGTAAAGAGGCGAGATGCACTTTCTAAAATTTCTTCCCGACTTTTCGATTTTCTTTCTTTAGGCCACGTCATACAAATCCCTCTTTCACTATATTACCTTGAACATATAGTGAAGCAGTTTAGCATCATCATGAACACAAAAATATAACTAAGGAGTATGGTGATGTCAGAAGAATATCGGGTCGAACATAGGAACCACTATTCAGTTTTCAAAACTGAAAACTTATCGGATTTAAGAAAATACACATTTGCCCATAATGCGATTGCAGGAAAAGTTGCTGGTAAATTATTTTTGAGTCAGGTTCTCAATTGCTCTGGTTCCATCGTTTCTTTAAACCAATTGGAATCGCATACCTCGCTGCCATTTTATCATCGACATCTAAAAAATGAGGAAATTTACTTTTTTATCAAAGGAACCGGGCAGTTTTTAATTGATGATGATTGTATTGATGTCTATGAGGGGACTGCAATAAGAGTATCCCCAGAAGGCGTTAGAGGATTAACAAATAACGCTGATGAGGTATTAGTTTATCTGGTGATACAAGGAGTATTAAATTCATTTTCATTAGAGCAAACAATTGAAGATGGAAGAATTGTAGAGATGTAATTGAAATAGGTATAGTTGAGCTAGTCATGTTGACTAGCTCGAATTTGGGCAAAACCGTTTTACCCAATCACTCTTTTTCCCCTAAAAATACACTTATTCACAGAACTCCAAGTTAAAAGAAGGCGCTAAGCCGGACTCTATCCGCCATGCAAAAACACGGGTGATTAATTCACGTCCGGCAGTCATCACCCTTTTAAAGCCCTGACCAGTTCGTTGTCACAATATTGGCTGGTTTTCACCGCTCCGGTGTCTTGGTCGATGGAAAGTCCTTTTTCTTTATGCCAATCTGTAAACCAAAATATCAGTCACGACGTTAAAACCGACTAATTTTTGCACAACGTATATACTTCAGGTAAGTGGACACAACTCAGGAGGCAGTGATGGAAATCTATCAACACGACATGTCGGATCTATTCGAACAGCTTGGTCTCGGAAGTTCACCGGAAGAAATCAAAGCGTTCGTGAAAAACCATCGACATTCACGAGACTCAACACTGATACATGAAGCCAGCTTTTGGACAGCTTCCCAATCCGCTTTTTTGAAACAGGCAATTGAGGACGATGCGGATTGGGTCGAGTTGGTGGATCAACTCGATGTGATGCTGCGCGACGAATAGATCAATCACGTTTCTGGGGTAAAAAAGATTTTACCCCATCACTAAATCAGCCATCACCGATATCAAATATTGAGATTTCTGCACCTCTTGGAACAAATCAAACCGATATAAGCCAAGAGATAGGCTGATATAACTACATACTGCCTCGGCAGTAACTCACCCAGACCTGATCACTGCCACAACCGCTATCGACGACACAATCGAGACTTTTCTTTTGTACTTGCATTGAAAGCAACCATGAATAGAACTCTTTAAAATGTGGTTTATCCATATTCAATCTAAAATATTGCGGTCTAACACCTGCACATTGTCCCTGATGAGTCCCATTGAGATAAAATCGGCCGTCTGTTCCCATGTGAATATAATTGGGCACACCTAAACTAATCCATCCACGACCATTTCCTTGCGCGTCTAAAGCGAATGAATTCACATGCACCATAAGGCCAATCACGAAAATAAATATTTTTTTCATAAAGATTCCAATTCTATGATTTTAAAGTAAGTGTTGGGATTTCAAAAAGTCATTTAAAAATATTTCCCAGCCAACATAATCTAGACCAGCTAAATTTAAATAGCGGCACTTGATATGCATGAGGTTTATATCACACAGATATAATAAGGAAAAGTTCATTCACTATTATAGAAAATGCGCGCATGGCAAAAATTTGCTCAAACAAGCGACATCGTCAATGCAAATTGCTCAAAATAAAAACGTTCAGGCAGTATCATGTGCTGCCTGAACGTTTTTATATCACACGCTCTTTGAAACTCGCGGCCTACCCGATTCATGGCTCATTCTATCGATTATGGCCAAGCACGTTTTTTACCGCCATTGGCTTTAATCAGCTCAATCGCTTTCTTCGATTTATCTTCAATCGACCGTAAACTACGCGTGACTTTCTCCTGAAACTCAGCTTTACTCTGACCATATTCCTCAGGCGGGGTTGATGCGTGTGATTGCAATTGGTGGATCATCTGAACCAGTTGCTTATTCTGTGCTTCGAGTGACTTCACCTTCGCAGTCAACTCTCGCAACATACCATTCTGCTCTTGGATTCGAGATTCTATGTTATTGAAAGACTGGAGTATTTGTCCGATATTTTGATCTGCCATCGCTATATCCAATTAGACCTACATCCCTCAAGTGTAGGTCAGACTTCGCGATTTATTCGACCAATGTAGACGCCCAATGTCATGATGATAGAAACCCCTGTTTATCACCATTCGTCCGTGATTTGAAGCGGGGCGGCCTCTGCCGCCCCGAAACAATCCGCCCTATCTGAAGCTAGTGATAATTCTCTTGCGCTTGATAATAATTATCCCGAAAAGCCAGACTCCCCCACATTGCATAGGCGTGAGCCCTTTCTACGACAGGTTCAGCCACAGGATGGTCGGTTAACGTATCCTTTTGCGGATCATACTGATACGTTGTAATCCCCTGCTCAGGACGAATCACCACCACTTGATTATCGGCGGTCATCCAACCAAAGTTTTTATCCCGTTGCATCAAGGCCCGCTGTTTGTCGACCGGCACTGTTTTGGTCATATCATTGCCGACCATCGGATTGATACTACTGATCCCCGCCAGAGATAATAGTGTCGGTGGCAGATCAATCTGACTGACCAACCGATCATCCAGTCGGTGTTCAATACCACCACCAAAGATAATCGCCGGAATTTTAAAGTGGCCGATAGGCACCGGTAAATTACCGCTGGTTCGGGCATCATGGTCAGCCACAGCGACAAAGATCGTATCATTCCAATACGCAGACTGCTTGGCCTTCTTCACAAATTGGCCTAAAGCATAGTCGGCATACTTCACTGCATTTTCTACCGTATTCTTCGGCTGGTTATACAGTTCAAACGGGCGATCCGGAAACTCATACGGCGTGTGATTGGATGAGGAGAACACCAAACTGAAGAAAGGTTTATGCTGTGCATCCAACTGGGTAAATTGCTCATCCGCTTTTTTGTACAAGTCACTATCGGAAGCTCCCCATGATCCCACATATTCAGGGGACTTAAAGGTTGGAAAATCCTGCATGTCCACAAAGCCATTGCCGAGGAAAAAGCTCTTCATATTGTCAAAATGGCTCTCTCCACCGTAAATAAACTGCGTATGATAGCCCTGCTTTTTCAAGAGATCGGCAATCGTGAAAAAGTTCGTCTGACTCTTGCCCAGTTTCACAACCGCACGCGCCGGTGTCGGTGTAAACCCGGTCGTTACAGCTTCGATCCCACGGACAGAGCGGGTTCCTGTGGCATACATCCGGGTAAAGGCCCAACCTTCATCGATTAAGTGATCGATATTCGGTGAAGCATCAATGCCCCCGAGGCGACTGACGAACTGAGCCCCGTGGCTCTCCAAGAGTAAAATGACAATATTCTTCGGTTTACCCTGATACTGTGCCTGATGGCGAGCCAATGTCGGTTTATCACCCGGCACAAAATCTTGCGGCTGAACATTCATCGAGGCTTTCACCTCTTTGATAATTTTGTCTTTGGCCATTTTCGGATAAAACTGAAATGCACTGGCTTCAGAGCCCATCTGTTTAGCAGCAAAAATCACCGAGTAAGAAGAGTTTAATGCAAAATCATTCATCAATGGATCACTGGAAAAAGCCACCATCGCCGGATTCATCGGACGATGCTCAAAGCTCGAACGAGCCCCCATCACACCCAAAGCAACCACAACAACGGCAATCACCGGACGCCAGTACCAGCGCGGGAAAGAAAGTCCTGTCACCAATGTCTTCGACCAGCGCCAACCAATGAAAATCGTTGCCACCGATATAATCAAAGCAATCAGCAGCTCCAGTTTATAGCCGCTCCAAAGCATCCCAAAAACTTCTTTCGGATAGATCAGGTACTCGATAAATAATCGATTCGGACGAAGGTCATATTCTTGAATAAACGGAACGGTTGCCACTTCCATATACACAACCAGCCATAATCCGGCAGTCAACCAGATACGGAGAATGACATGCCAGCAACGTCCAATCAGATGATCGCCTGAAAAAAGTGCAGAAAGAAGTGCAGGCAAGATCAACAAGTAACAGATCGACGATACATCAACCCGTAAACCGCCCAAGAAAATATTTCCCCATCCTTGGGCATCATTCACCCGTTCAACCTGCCATAACGACAGACCTAAACGGGAAATCGTAAAAAGAAGAATAAAAACAACCGCAGCGCTAACAATTGGATATAACGGCCCCAGAAAAGCTTTTACTTTATACAATGTCAATTCCCTCAAAGGTATATAGTGATGCTTCGCTCTGATAAACATGATCATCAAACCTTTACCTGAATCATTTTTAAACCAGAATCCAACACCTTGTTTCCATTCGACCTGCAAATCTCAAATAAATTCAGATAATTTTGATATATAAAAACAGTATCATATTGATTTTATAGACAAAATCGACCAAACATCGCGATTCATAATACGCATGGAACATATAAAACATTCCTAAATATAGAAAAGCTTAGACAAAATACAAAGATACAATCGCTGCGTGGGGGAGATTTTCGCAGTAGCATCACACAGCCATCCCCCATGATTTACCTCCCAATAACGATAGAGCCCCGCCAGCGGATCACATCAACGGGCATGAATAGTCTGATGATTGGTGGGAGAAATCCGGTTTTGAAGGTTCGTTGTTCTACGATAAATGGTTCTATGATAAATGGCTCAATGATAAATAACCCAATGATCAAGGGGTCAATGGTAAGCGGTTTGACGCTCAACAATATGAAAGTAGCGATTTGAATCGTAGGTGTAAAAAAGGGAGAGCGGAACTAAAAGAAAGATAAGCGAACCCGACTTCAACATCACCGGAGCATATCTCTCCGGTGATGAAAATGACAAGTCTGTCAGGTCAATAAATCAAGCCTGATTGACATCGACAACCACTCGCCCTGCCACTTTGCCTGCCAGTAAGGCTTGTGCGGTCTCAATGACTTCCGACATACCAATCACACGGCTGGCCTGTGCGATGAGGTCTGAATCGACCAACTCGGCAATTTTTTCCCATGCCATATGTCTTTCATTCATCGGACACATCACACTATCGATCCCGACTAAAGTCACACCGCGTAGAATAAACGGTGCCACACTGGCGGGAAAATCCATCCCCTGAGCGAGTCCACATGCGGTGACGACACCGCCATATACCGTTGACGCACAAGCATTGGCTAATGTATGACTGCCGACAGAATCAATCACACCCGCCCAACGTTCTTTTGCCAGCGGTTTTCCCGGTTGAGACAAACTCTGCCGCTCAATAATCTCAGATGCACCGAGCGCATAGAGCCGATCCGCTTCTTCAGGACGTCCCGTCGAAGCCACAACTTCATAACCGAGTTTTGCCAAAAATGCGACCGCAAATCCACCGACACCACCATTGGCCCCGGTCACCAAAATCGGCCCATTCTGCGGTAATACGCCTTGTTTCTCTAATGCCAGAACCGAGAGCATCGCCGTATAACCGGCTGTCCCAATCGCCATCACATCGAAATTGCTGAGTGTTGCTGGCACCGGTAGTAACCATTCACCCGGAACTTTGGCTTTTTGTGCCAGACCGCCCCAGTATTTCTCACCCAGTCCCCAGCCATTGATCAATACCCGTTGACCAACTGAAAAATCAGGGTGCTGGCTCGATTCAACGACACCAGAGAAATCAATCCCCGGAACCATAGGAAAAGAACGGACGACCGGTGAACTTCCGGTAATCGCCAATCCGTCTTTAAAGTTCAGCGTGGAATAATCAACCCGGACGATCACATCACCATGTTCAGGAAAATCCTCATCCTGCAGGGTTTTCAGCGCACATTGATAATCATCACCTTGTTTGTCGATATAGAGAGCTTGGAACATAATTTTCCCCTAATTGGTATCTCTTGATTCGATGTAGAAAGATTATAGCTTGAACGTCTAAAGCAGTCATAAAACCATAAGGTGCTCAGTCTCTTACTTCAAGGTAAAAGCTTCAAGCAGAAAGCCTGAGAACAGACACTAAGCTACCGTTTTTTTGAACTAAATCAAATGGCGTTCATTATCTTGCAACAACAAGGTCATCAGAACGTCACCGGCATGACATGAAAGCCTCATAAATCTGAAGCGCGTCTGCAACAAACCCGCCCTAGCATAGAAATCATCATCATGATTCGAGGTTGATATGTTAGCGAATAGTCCTTTTAAGCTTCCCCAAAAGACGCCATTTGGTGTCGGAGAACACATTGCGGAATGGGCAACAGGCTTAACCAAATTAGATAAGTTTTACGCGCAGCGTCCGGCAAACTGCGATACTCAGACCTTTTTAAGATTCACTTTGGAAATTTTAGGTATCGATTATCGGGTGATTAAAGGGAACATGAATCATATTCCCGCTTCCGGCCCGACCGTCGTGGTTGCCAACCATCCACTCGGCTGTGTTGAAGGCGTGATTCTGGCTGAAATGCTGCTACAAATTCGTTCTGATATCCAAATTCTCGCCAATCATTATCTGAAAACCGTTCCCGAATTAGATTCGCTATTTATCGGTGTCGATGTTTTTAACACCAGTGAATCACAACAGGCGAACCGGAAAGCCATGCGAGCTGCCCATCGTCATCTGGAACACGGTGGTCTGCTGCTGATTTTCCCTGCCGGAGAAGTCTCTCATCTGGTCGATATCAAACAACAACGGCTACAGGATAAAGCGTGGAGCACGTCTGTCAGCCGCTTAATTAAAAAACACCACGCAACGTCAGTGCCCATCTTTATTAATGGGCAAAACTCCAAGCGTTTCTATATGGCAGGAAAAATTCACCCGCTATTGAGAACGCTGATGCTCGGGCGGGAACTACTCAATAAAAAATCCCGTTCAATCGAGATCGCCATCGGGCAGTCAATTCAGTATAAAGAAGTCACCCCTCTCAATGATGAGCAATTGGTCCATTACCTTCGCTTTAATACCTACCTGCTCAATCCGGCGACCCAAAAACAACGCAACAAGCAAGATGGCGATCTCACCCTCCCTCCTGTCGCGCCTCGTCTGCCGCTTGATGATCTGAAAAGTGATCTGGCCCGGTTATCCGCAGAAGAGCACATATTGCAATATAATGAATTTGATGTGTATTGCGCCAAAGCAGCCTCAATCCCATGCATCATGCACGAAATCGGCCGTGTCCGGGAAATCAACTTCCGTCAGGTCGGTGAAGGAACCGGGCTGGCACTGGATATAGATAAGTTCGACCGTCATTACTTCCATTTGTTTATCTGGGATCGGGAAGCTGATGAACTGGTCGGTGCCTATCGCTTAGGTCTGGTCGATCAACTGATGGCGGAGCATGGTCTGGCCGGGCTGTATTCCAGTACCTTGTTCAACTATGACCCGCAGTTCATTCATCAAATGGGTCACTCTATAGAAATGGGGCGTTCTGTGGTTGCGCAGTCTTATCAGAAAAGCATGGCATCCCTGCTACTGCTCTGGAAAGGGATCGCGACTTTCGTCACCCGCCATCCCAAATATACGCACCTGTTTGGCCCCGTCAGTATCAGTAATGAGTACAGTGATGATGCCCGTCAGTTGATGGCACAAACGATGACTCTGAATTACTACGATCCCGAGCAGGCGCAGCTCGTCAAGCCGACCAATCCACTACCGACCCACAAATCCCATGACTGGAGTATTCACCTGCTCAGTGCCTTGGCAGACTTACAACTGCTGTCCAAAGTGATTGCCCGAATCGATGAAGGAAAAGGCGTACCGGTGCTATTGCGGCAGTATTTGGGACTGAACGGCAAATTTGCCTGCTTCAATGTTGACCCGGATTTTCATGATTCCCTTGACGGCCTGATTGTGGTCGATCTCCGCCAAGTGTCAGAAAAGACCTTAACCCGCTACATGGGCAGCGCTCCGGCCAAAGCTTATCTGGCGCATCATGCCGTATAAAGTCATGCTGTATACCATCAGACTTGTCTCCAGCCCGGCTTAAACAAGATAAGTGACATTCCCAGAGTCAATCCGTCTCTGGGGATGGCGCAGCGGGCATGGGCTCATCACACGCGATACGGATCGTTTGCCCCGAGGACTCTGAAAAATGCAGCGACATTTTGACTGGTGTATTGTTCGACCACCAGCGGGCTTTTTTAGATAACGTCACCTGCGGCGCAACCGCAGTTGTGTCATCTCGGTCACGTTGTTCAAGGTAGGCATTCAACTCAAGTGACAAACTCTCAACTTTGAAAAAACGACACGGGCACAACATGTATAACGGTATCCATTGCACTTGGTAATGAATGCCCTCATCAGTCACACAAGGCATTTTGATCCCGACCGGTTTGGCCGTCATCATCGCATCGTCATCAATGGAAAAGTAGTCCTGAAGCGGTGAGAATTTTTCATCTTCCGCACGCGCTTTGGCCCGGAGAATATCTCGCATCAACCACTCAGCCAACATCCCGGAAGATTGGGGTTGAGTCTTTGTAGACTTACTCTTCTTCATCACGCATACCTTTATCTCAGTAAACTACGATTACGTAGGGTACGATTAAGTGAGCCATAATTAAGCTAGCTACGATTAAGTTAGCGACGATCAAGTTTCGGCCGCTCGCCTTCTGCTTTCAGCCCGTGAGTCACCATTTGATATTGGCGATACTTATCTAACCCCTGACGATAAATAGGATAACTACTGATCGACAGCGACACCGAGCTATGGCAGATCGGACACGAGAAATGTGCACCGGATAACAACAATTCAGGCTCAATGTGAATGATGCTTTTCTTACCGTTTTCAAGGCAAGTCGGACAAGGTAACTGGGTATTCATGGCAACACCTCTGTTGAGATAAAGACAAACATGGTCATAGAGAAAAAGGGCCAACCCCAGGGCATAGACTAGCAGGCTGGCCAAGTGAGGTTATTTCATCACGATGATGATTTGTTTTCAGTCACCATAATCGGTGCAATATTGTCGGTATAAGCCTTAATGATCACACCAACCCCTTCAGGCAACGGCAGTTGACCGGCATGAACTTTAACGTCATAACTCGCTTTATTACTCTTCTCATATTTTTCTGTGTTGCTGTTGCTCTTTTCAGAAGATTTCGAAACGCTACCACTCACACTGGCAGAAAACGGGCCGTAACCGATCTTCGCTTCAAAACTCCCCTGAGCGCTCATATTCTCTTTCTCTTGCTGACTTTGCTCATTCGAGAAGCTGGACTTCACTTCCATATTGAATTCGATACTGACATCATCAACCGCCAGTGCATTCAAAGGAAGCAATGTCAGCAACGGAATCGAAATCGATGATTCCGCGGTATCGGTAGTAACGGTCGAGTCTCCTTCTTTTTCACCTTTGGTGGTCGTAATTACGGGCCGCTTGAGTTTCAAATCAACCATCACCGGCTGATATTCGGAACCTGATGACTGATCGTCACTCCCACCTTTGACAGCCTGTTTACTGAAACAGGTATCCAGCATGAACTTCACCTGTGTCATCGCCATTTTATTGTTCGCATCGGCAGCGGCCATGAGCGGCCCGCCGATCAAATCTCCCATCGGGAGACCACTGAATTGTTGCGCCATTGAGACCAGACCCGGCCCGGAAGAGACAGCCATAAAGACTCCTTATCTGTGTGTAAACACCTGCTTTTCACTCATCAGAGAGCACTCAACCCCGTGCTCGACGTGATAACAGTCAGTAACGGTCAGTCACTGTCTGTTATGGTGATGAATCAAATTTATTATTGATTCATCACGATTTCATTCATGAATTAACCCGGAACCTGCGCTCTCAACGCTCTTTCATAACCATCAACGATATATTTCAGCCCGTCCGGCGTCTCCATCGCTGCGATTTTTACCTCCAGCTTGGCTTTACCACCATGCCCCTGCTTGGCACCTTCTTCTGCCATTTCTTTGGCTTTGAGCGTTCGTTTAGGAAATGAAACTTGCAGTGCATCACCGTTGACACTGAGCTCCAATTCCGTAGAAAAACTCATTTCCCGGAGTTCAACCTGAGATAACGGAATCAGAGTAATCAACGGAACATTGACAGTTTGGATACCCGGCCCGTTGCGAGTCACCGTCGGATACTGCATTGCGACCATTTTCGGTTTAAGAATCGGAATCTCGCCCCCGTATTCACCATGCATAAACAGCTTCGGTGCATCATCCGACGGTGGTTCTTTTTTCTCACCGCGCTTTAGTGTTTTGCCTTCAACTTTGGCATCGGAACGGCCGATTTCTGCCATATGTGTGATGTCTTCATCATCATCATCCGCCGGCTCAAAAAATCGCTCCAGCAAATCAAGGTTTTTCTGGATGAGCGCTTCTCCGGCTGAAGCCGTCGCCACATGAATCGAATGGACAAACTCTTCTAAGTTGATCATGCATCTCTGTTCCGTTAGTTCACATGGACTCAGTATTGTTGAGCTTGCCGAAAAGTTATCGGCCTAACACAGGAACTTTCAGGTCAAACGGATGAATGACTATCAATGCGACCCCCGTCGGTTCACCGCTCAATATCATGGTGCGTAATTTCACCGTCAAAAAAACGATTTTCGCCAAGTAGTTGCATCACGAATACGCTGTGATCAATGCAGAGATTGAGAGGACGATGTCAATGAAACCATTACTGGAAAAGTTAAAGACCAAAAGTCGGCCGATATTGTTAGGGCTGGCAGGTATCGCATCGGCATCGGTGATCCCGGTCTGGCAAATTTATTTTGTCGAAACATCGGATGTCACATTAGAAATCACCGGCATTCAACGGATCGAATCCGATCATCTCAAAACCACACTCGATACCGATGAACTCAAATTGCTTGAGCCTTATATTCCTGAACAACTACGCTATGAATATAACCCTCAGGGGGAAAAGGGAGATAAAATCGACTACCCCGAATTCACCGTATCCACCTTAACTGATGCCTATGATGCAGCCCGTCAGGATCTGAAAAATATTGCTGAAACTCGCGCCAAGCTAGAGCTATACATTGCGACCATCAATGCCTATCTGGATCCGAAAGATCACGAACATCAGCTCAGTGAATTCAGGGTCAGCGAAATGAAACAGTGGACGCTCAGCAACTATATCGATGATTCAGAAGCCCACTACTACGAACAACAGGTACTGACAATCACCCGCAACTATGCCGAATTGAAATTTACCGGAAAACAGACGCCCCAATTTAATCTGCCGGCCCTGAAGTTTTTACTGTCCGACGTGAGAGATGATCTCGGTGAAGTCATCAAACAAAATAATTATCGGCTGGAACTGCTGCGGGACAATATTCGCGGTATCGAAGCGCAACTCAACAAATTGAAAGCCGAAAAATATCACCAATATAGCTATTTCACTCTCGATGTTGTGGCTGGAAATACCGGCCGGGTCAGTACTTCACTCCGCCCTGTGGCATTAATGCGGGTACAAATCAGTGGCAATAACTATGTCGATGTACGGTTGCTGATGGAGGATTATCAGAATAACGCCGAGCTACCACCGGCATCGACCAAAGTCCTCCATTATCGTTCTGCTGAATTAAATCATCTGCCCAATGATGATCGCACGCTCGTGAACACCTTCTGGGGCAGTACCGGCCTTGCCAGAATCGTCACGCTCGATACCGGCGAACATATTTACGCCTCAAATACCATCGCTTTTGCCGATAATCAGAACCAGAAAGTGATGGTCGATAGACTAAAAAAAGCCGCCGGGTATTTTAAATAAATAAATAATAGAATTATCACAATTATCATTTATTATAAAAAAAACAGATGGTTAAAAATCCCATACCATCATCTAATCATTCACAATGAGGTAAAGACAATGAAAAAAATGAGTGCCGTATTACTCGGATTAACTGTAGGATTCTCCAGTATGGTCAGTGCAGCAACGACTAATTTTTCCGGTTTGTGGAAATTTAATGTCAATGGTTTTACCTACGATGTAGAAATCTCACAAAATAAATTACTGCTCGAAGGGACAATGGTAAGTACCAATTCTAACGAACCCAACAGTAAAATTGTCGGTTCTGTTTCAGGTAGTACAATTATGTTTAGCCGAGATATTTCTCCACTTTTAGATACACCACAAAACTACGTCGGATATTTTTTCCAAAAAAGCGGAGGGACAAATACAATGGCAGGAGAACTGTATAATATGACACCTCAAAATACGCCCTCAGAAAAGTATGGGTGGTATGCCACTAAGGTTGAATGATTGATCGCATCATTCATTCTATGACCGATTGAAGCAGGCCAAGATGGTCTGCTTATTTTTTCCTAGATACATCATCACTTTCCCTTATTAATTCCCCATTATTCCCGATAATTTTCTTAATAATTCCACTACTGTGGCCTTGTATCCACCCATATTATACAAGGAGCGAACCATGCAAGAGCTGGAACTGACGGCATCAGTCGGCAACGGTGCAGACAATTCCCCGGAAGATGTATTGAATATCCAGAAGGCGTTGAATCAGATTGCCGGCAAGATCGGCCTGCAAACGCCCCTGGCAGAAGACGGACAAATTATCGAAGCCCCGGATCAATCGCCAACCTGTCAAGCCATCGGTCTGTTACAAACCACCCTATTAGGTTATCGGCATCCCGATAATCGGATCGACTGCGGTGGCAAAAGTGAACAGGCACTCAAGCAAGCACTCCTGCCGACTCCGGCTTATATTCCCGATCTGGCGTTACCGGAATCTGCGCCACAAAGAGGACTCAGCGAACAGGATTATCAGGATGCCAGCGAACTGCTCTCATGTGACGTTGCTGCGATCAAAGCGGTTTCGGATGTCGAATCATCCGGTAGTGGATTCTTTGCATCCGGTGCCCCCTGCTTATTGTTTGAAGCCCATCAGTTCTCTAAATATAGTGACCATCGGTTTAATGACTCCCATCCGGATATTTCTTCGCCAAAATGGAATCGGGCGCTGTATGCCGGCGGAGAAAAAGAGTACGAACGGCTACAACAAGCTCTGACACTGGACCGGGAAGCCGCTTTGAAATCAGCGTCTTACGGACGCTATCAGATCATGGGATTCAACCATCAAAGCGCAGGCTATGCAGACGTCGAAAGCTTTGTCCGGGATATGTTTTTGGCAGAGCGTCATCACCTGATGGCCTTCGTTCATTTTATTCAATCCAATCCGAAACTACTCAGTGCCATTCAATCCCTCGATTGGGCAACCTTTGCCCGGTATTACAATGGCCCGGGTTATGCTGAAAACCACTACGATGAGAAGCTACAACGGGCTTATGAACACCATCAAGGATAAGTCAATCCGTCTGATATACCGCACGGTGATATTCACTCAGGATATCTGGATAGCACCGCCTATCAGTCGCCATGAATCAACCCCTGGTGGTGATTCACCATATGTAAGTAAGGCAACCCAATTGCCATCACGGACTCAATGATAAAAGGAGACCACCCGTGTCAAATACAACTTTGAAAATACATCCTCTCTGCCAAGAGATTCTGTCAACCGATCCTTTAGAAAACGCCAAGATGGACGAGTTCTGGGACAGACTGAATGATTTGCAAATGAAGCTTTATCTCCAAATTTCCGGGCTGGATTTTCGCGGGGAGCCAAACAACAATGAGTCTGTCACCATGACCAACCGAAGCCATGCCATTTGGGACATCAGTCAATTTCGTATCAATGCCGGTTCTCCCAGCCAGCACTACGTTTTCCCCGAGAATACCCTGATCCGTAGCGGTGAATCGATAACCGTTTATACCCAGCCCGGAGCCCAGTATAGTTTCAACTCCAATCGCCCAATCTGGAATAATCATGGCGATACCGCCACACTACTCAATAGCAAGGGTGACGTCATCTCAACTTGGATTTACGGCAATGTCGCTCGCGATTATGTCCTGATTAGTTATCTGCACTATGACGGTCATGAGTTCAGAACAGAAGGGGACGAATATGTTGAGTTAAAAAACTTTTCTGAACATCATATTGATCTCACTGATTGGCAGCTCAGGTCAGAGCTCAATGATCACACTTTTACCTTCCCCTCAGGGTCAACACTGACACCATCAGGGACAGTTCTGGTTTATACCAATCGTCCCCCCACGGCCGACAATGAATATAGTTTTAATAGCCCGACAGCGATCTGGGACAATACCGGAGGCCGGTGCACCCTGCTTGATTATGACGACAATGAGGTCGCTTTTTATGCATATTAAACATTAAACGATGAGTGCGTATTCCGAAGCGTCATTCAGTCACACCGTTCAATACAGATAAGTGCCCATTGATATGGTTATTCGCGCATTCAGCCGTCGCTCCTCCGGGAGCGCGGCGTCCGTACCGCCATCAAGTGTAGATAAAACGGCACCACCGCCAGCGCTGACCGAAACACAAACGCTGATCAACGATGGCATTCGACTGTTACATTATGTTGCCCGTTCGGGAAACTTGAATGTTGATCCAGATATCGCAGCAGGCATTATCAACGCACAAACCAACCTGCACAGCCGCAATTGGGGAGAAGACGACGAAAACCGCTTATTGCGTTGCTATGACAAACTCGCCACTCAGGTCTGGCCGGTGACCGTCGAAAGTATCAAATCCGTTGTTCCCAATGCCGTGAACGGACAAATCGAGTCTCCCCGCGCCAATCGCACGATTATCTGGTATCGCCGTTATACCGTCTTTACCTTAATCATGCTGCTCAGCGTTCAGATCTATTATCTGTTCGGTTACGGATTAACCCAAACCCTGTTGCAATATACACATTTGCCCATGTTATCTGCCTCGGCAGTGCAAGAACAATCCGAGTCGTCTTCACCTCAAAACGCGAAGCTCTACGAAAATCATCTCCGCGCCAGTTATCAGCTATTACAATATTGGAATCAAGTCTGGATGCTCGGCAACGATTTTCAACGGACACCGGCGGATCAATTGATCCCACCCGGTCAGGAAGAGCAGACCATTCACTTTGCCACTCATTTGATCGCTGCCCAGTCCGTTCTGCAAATGTTACAAAACTATGTTCTGCCCTTAATGTACGGTTTGTTGGGGGCCTTTATTTTTGTCCTGCGGAGCCTGTTACAACAGATCAGAACCCTGACCTATACCGCCAGCCGCGAAATCGGCTACCGACTGCGACTGACTCTCGGCTGTCTGGCTGGCATGATCACTGGCTGGCTGCTCAAGCCAGACATAGGCACAATGACACTGTCACCGATGGCACTGGCCTTTATTGCCGGTTACAGCATTGAAGTACTGTTCAGTGCACTGGATATGATCATCGATAATATTCGTAAGAAAACACCGGAAACCAAAGATTCAACCCCGCCTTAGTCTCCCTCATCAGTTCATTTTATGAGTCGATAAAACATCTCGGTCTTCATGAACATGTAACAAAATTAAAAACTAAAAAAAATTAAAAAAACCAATAAATTAGAATATAACGCCATAAAAATACAAATTTACAGAATTACAATTCAAATAGACTACTATCTTTGAAATTGATAGTGACTCGTCCGGCATATAAACCCGCCAAAATGTAACAAAATATTTCTTGACTTCTAAATGGAAAAGTATAGTTTATCAAACTAATTGAAATGAAACTCAATGCATCAAATATTACTTTAACAATAACTATCATTCTGACTTGGGATACTTACCGACCCAATCAGGATGGTGTATGCATACATCTGTTATCAATTAAATACGACCAATTATATTTTTTATTTATATTATTAATGAATAAATATATGAATACATTATTAGTGTACTTCGTATGGTTAAATTTAAATTAATTATTTAACCATCACAATACTTAGTAGAAAGACCACCCCAATTTGTAATGATTATTTATATCAAATTAATAAATACATTTATATGTAAAATATGATTAATAAATCATAACAATTGAAAATATAAAAATTAGATTTACAGGAATTCGTCAGTATGATTAGTACAGAAGGCTATGTCGTTTCATGTGCTCAAGAAGCCATGTGGTTTGTTGATGGGTTTCATTCAACCAGTCGGGAGAATGAAATTAGAATCGCATTTAAACTAGAAAAACAAACAGATATAACAATTTTATGTCAAAGATTCATGGATATTATCAATCAAAATCCTGAATTAAGAAGTCATTTCAGACCCAGCGACACGACGTTATTAAAATATAAAACGCCATATTTTAATATGGATGACGTTATTCAATCACATCAAGAAATAAATGAAGAAGAATTTATTAACAATGTATTACTAGAGAGATTCGATCTCAAAACAGACGACTGCCTAGTCAAGCTTCACATCAATCAAGTTAACAAAAAAAATCTCATTATAATTAGAGTACACCATATTATTTCTGACTTTCATCTGATTGAAACGATTATCAAACAATTATTTGAACATGATGTTAAACATTCATTCCCTGCGACAGCACTGAGTGAATTGCAGTGTGAATATATCGATAGTGATGAATACCATGATGACATTCATTTCTGGGTGGCGCAATTAAAGCAGAAGAAGACTGCGCTTGAACTATTACCAAATACGCCCCCTCACAATGACTTCAATGGCCATATAGGTAAAACTCAGATTCAAGGATCGCTATATTCCAATATCAAACACTACTGTGAGCACACAAGTATCAGCCCGGCACGGTTACTGAGTCAGATATTTGCGATGACATTATACCGGTTGAGCGGACAAAACGAATTCTGCATGGGTTTATCTGTCAGTCAGAGAAAGAGCTTTCCAGATCTCGGTTTAGGTTATGCCGTCAATGTGCTCCCTATCCCATACCATTTTTCACCAAATCAGACCGTCAGCGATACGCTCTCAACTGGCAATGAGATGATACTCGATGCACTCCGTCATAGTCGTCTCCCCTTAAAACGTATCGTCGAAGCCTGCGCACCAGAACGCTCACTAGGGGCCAATCCGTTATTTAATGTGTGCTTCAACTATCAAACACGTTCCCAACCCTACCAAGGCAGCCTGTCCTCTTTGTTGTATGGTTCTCAAGGGCAATCCATCACGATCAATCAGACAACCCTGGAGCCTTTCAACATCGAACAGATCGATTGTCAGTTTGACTTACTGATGGTGGTGGAAGAAATCACGGACGGATTTGATGTTTTTCTTCTCCATAAAGATAACGTGATCAGTCATGCAACTGCGGAAGGGATTTTGGCTAACTTTGTCCACTTTTCTGATATCTGCCTGCAACAGCCAGAACGGGCACTCTCCGAATTTGGTTTTACGCCGAATCAAACACAACGCCCATTGGCTCTCCAGTCCGGCAGCACCAATCGTACGCTGGTTGACTGGCTGAATGAAACCGCAGCAAAATATCCCGATCATCTGGCAATTCGCTACAACGATACGCAACTCACCTATCGGTCATTATTTAATCTGGCCGACAATCTGGCCCACCAGCTCATCGGATATGGCGTTCAGCGCGGTGACAAAATTCCACTGTGCTTCAACCCCGGCCCCGAAATGATTGTCGCGATCCTTGCCGTGTTGAAATGCGGTGCCTGTTATGTACCGATAAACCCTGCTTACCCCGATAGCCGTGTGGGTGATATTTTATCCGATATTCAAGCGGTAAACGGCTTGGTTGAAGAGAGCCTCACCGCAAGATTTGAACCGCTGCTGCCACGCGTGATCGTGCCTGACCTCGATGCATTGGCACAAGAGACGCCGAGCGGTTCCCTGACATCATATTTGCCGGAGTGTGAAGATCTGGCCTATATCATTTATACCTCGGGGTCGACCGGTAAACCCAAAGGTGTTCAGATTTGCCATCGCAATGTCGTTCGCCTGTTTACCACCAGCGATGATAGTTTCCATTTTTCTGATACCGATGTCTGGACGCTTTACCATTCATTTGCGTTTGATTTCTCGGTCTGGGAGATCTTCGGTGCGCTGCTCTACGGTGGCCGTCTGGTGATAGTGCCTTATCTGATCTCACGCAGCCCCGAAGAGTTCGCGCAATTGGTCGAGCAAGAACAGGTCACCGTCCTCAATCAGACTCCGACTGCCTTCTCCCGCTTCAGTGACAGTTGTATTCGCAATCAACTCCCATTGAATCAATTACGGGTAGTCGTGTTTGGAGGGGAAGCGCTCAATCTGGCGAGTCTATTACCTTGGTACAACACCTACGGTGAACGCGTCAGCCTGATCAATATGTACGGCATCACGGAAACAACCGTTCACGTGACCTATCGCAAGCTCACGCAACAAGACTGTCTTGAAGACCGGGGCAGCCTGATCGGAATGCCTCTGAATGACTTAGGCGTCGTGGTCATGGATACATTGGGTCACCCATTACCAATTGGCTGGCCGGGAGAAATGTATGTCGCCGGTGAAGGGTTAGCCAAAGGATATTTCAACCGCCCTGAACTCACGGCAGAAAAATTCATTGAAACATCGCTGGGAGGAGAAACGCGACGTTTGTATCGCTCCGGTGATCTGGCGCGCTTTATCAGTGATCAAGAAATTGACTATCTGGGTCGCATCGATCATCAGGTCAAAATACGCGGATTCAGGATTGAGCTCGGTGATATCCAGGCCAAGCTATCTCGTATTTCGGCCGTGTCTCACGCATTTGTCACAACCCAAAAAACCGATAGTGACACGATTCTCATCGCTTACTTATTGGTTAACGCTCCGATTGATTACGAAGAGATTATTCAAGAGATCACCGCCGATCTACCGGAGTACATGATTCCGCAACAATTCTATCTCACCGATGAAATTCCACTGACCGTCAATAACAAAGTCGATATGCAACGGTTGCATGACATTTCAACCAAATTATTGCCGACAGTCCGAAATCAGGTCACAGAGTCAGCAACAGAAGTCACCATCTTGTCGATTTGGCAGCAAATTCTCGGCCTCGACGAAATCGATCTGGAAAGTGACTTCTTCACCATGGGAGGAAACTCAAGCTCTATCTTAAAAGTGTATCAACAACTGAATCAACACTACCCCAATCAGTTATTGGTTACCGATTTATTTAAATACAGAAATATCCGGAGCTTAGCTCGATTTTTATCCGATAAAACCACAATAGCGCCCAACACAGAGACCGGACCGAAAAAGACGGCAAGAGCGCAGAAAAGAATCAATCAATTAAAAAATAGAAGACAACGTCAACCCCAATTAAATGGTGCATAAAATGAAAAAAAATGGCATAGAGGTAGCAATCATCGGAATTGCAGGCAAATACCCACAAGCTGATAATATTCAAGACTTTTTCGATAATCTTAAACACGGCAAAGAGTGCTTAACCACATTCACAGATGAAGAGTTACAAGCAAGTGACCCTTGGTACACTCAGGATGCAAACTACGTCAAACGAGCGGGCATCATCAATAACGCAACCGGATTTGATAATAAGTTTTTTAATATCTCGAACCGGGACGCGCTATTAACTGATCCACAACAGCGGATCTTTTTACAAACCGCATGGCACGCGCTGGAAGATGCCGGATGTGACCCATTTACCTATCAGGGGGATATCGCCCTGTATGGCGGCAGTAGTTCCAATACCTATCTGTCCCACCATATTTTTAATTCAGATTATCGCCATGAACTCAATCAATACCCCGTCGTTCTCGGCAATGAAAAAGACTTCCTCTGTACGCGAGTCTCTCACGCCCTGAACCTGCGTGGCCCAGCAATGACCATTCAGACCGGCTGCTCAACCTCTCTGGTTGCCGTTCATATGGCCTGCCAGAGTCTGCTCAATGGCGAGTGTGATATTGCCATGGCCGGCGGTGTGACCATTCGCTTCCCCGTCAAAGCAGGCTATAAATATCAGGATGGCGGCATCTTGTCGCCTGATGGTCACTGCCGCCCGTTTGACCAAGATGCCTGCGGTACAGTGGTCAGTGATGGCTGCGGTATTGTCGTGCTGAAATTACTCGAAGACGCATTACGTGACCGTGACCAGATCTACTGTGTGATCAAAGGATCCGCAATCAATAATGATGGTCAGGATAAAATGGGCTTCACCTCCCCCAGCATTTCAGGACAAACTCGTGTTATTGAAGACACATTACAATTATCCGGTATCGACGCCGGTCAGATCAGCTATGTAGAAACCCATGGCACCGCTACGAAGCTGGGCGATCCGATTGAAATCAATGCCCTCAAAGAAGTTTATAGCGGTCATCAAGGTCAGAAAGTAAAAATCGGCTCGGTCAAAGCCAATATCGGCCATACCGATAGCGCTTCAGGCATCAGCGGATTGATCAAAGTCGCACTGATGATGAAACATCATACCCTGCTGCCCCAGATTCACTTTAATCAACCCAGCCCACTGCTTGAACTCGACAACAGTCGCTTGGAAATCAACACCCAACTGGCCGACTGGTATGATCATGACAGCGATATACGCTATGCAGCCATCAGTTCTTTCGGTCTGGGTGGCACCAATGCCCATATGATTGTTGAGTCTGGCGATATCTACCATTCCCCTTCACAACGCGCACCATCCAAACCACAACATCTATTGGTGTCTGGCCGGACAGCACAAGATTTGATACACAATAGTCAGCAAATTGCAGCAGCGGTTCAGCACTACAGCGATCAAGATTTGACAGACATTGCCTATACACTGGCAACCGGAAGACATCACTTCCCATATCGTCAGTGGGTCCAGGCCGCGAATATTGACGAGCTACATCATCAACTCGCAGCGTTCACCGAAAATACGGTTTATCAGCCCACCGGCATTTGTCGGATTAAAATCTATCAAAACCAGGAGCTGACCTTACCGGAAACCTTCATTAATCATGCTCACTATTTCAACTTTGCGGAACTGCCAGAAAAACACCGTTTCCTTGCAGAATTATGCGCACAAATGGTCGTCGAACCATTAGACGTTGAAATGATCTATACCAATGAGCTGATTGATAAAGTGATGATTCATGCCTACAACGCCGACATCAAAAAAGTGGCAGAGACCGACTGCGAAATTTCTTATCTGAGCAACGACGATGTATTCAATATACTTTGCTGGTTATGGCAACAGGGTCTGACCATCCACTGGGAAAAATTCTACGCGGTTCAGCCCGTTCGGAAAATCTCACTGCCGGGCTATGCGTTTAATCAAACCGTCTTTGAAATTGAGCCGACTTATCTCAGCAACGCGCTCACCCCCCAACCAGAGGCTGAACAGCCAACGTCTGACGATTCAGCAGTAACATTGGAAAGTATTCAAGACAAAATCCGCCAAATCTGGCTTGATGACTTAGGCGAAACGATCCCTTCGGCTGAAACCACCGACATCTATGAGTTATGCGGTGACTCATTTACCGCACTTCAGATGAATATTGAGCTGGAGGATTTCTATGAAATCACACTGTCGAATAAGACTTTCATTGAAAACAATACGTTAAACAAAATCTCTGAAGTCATTTATCATCTCAAACATGGCAATGAACACTCTACTTTTGATGAGCACATTGTCTGTTTCAATGACCAGGGAAATCTAGCACCAATATTCCTGATTCACCCGGCAGGCGGCACCGTCATGGGCTATAAAGAAGTCGCACGTAACCTGCCAGAAGGTCACCCTGTTTACGGGATTCAGTATCCCTTCCGTGATGAAGGCAATGACATCATGGCCATGTGTGATTTGGCCCGTCACTATAATGAAAAGATTACCGCGCTTTATCCCACCGGTAACCTGATCCTTGCCGGTCACTCATTCGGTGGCAATGCGGCACTGGAAATGGCGCTTCAGTTCGAACAAACAGGCAGAACCATCGAGCAAGTGATCATGTTTGACAGCCACCCACCGCAAGCATACTACTCGAATACCGTCTTCAGTGAACAACGCTTTCTGGCATCATTTCCTATCATCTGCGGCATGTTCTTTAACACCAAAGAACCGCTCAATGATATGCAAAGCAACACCCTTGAAGAAGTGGTCGATTACCTCAAACAAAAAGGCTGGGTACCTTGGGGATTCAGTACCGAAGAATTCAAGTTGTACTACGAACTATGGCGCAGCAATCACAATACCTTGAGAACACATATGCCATCTCAGAAACTGAAAGCAGATTTAATCTTCTTCAAAGCAGCGGTGTTCCAACCCCAAGAAATACTGGATGTGCTGAACATCTCGTTGGTTGAAGGCACCGAAATTGAGCAATGGCAGTGTTTTGCACAATCCACGATCAAAGAATTCGAAGTTCCCGGAACTCATTACACCATTCTGGACAAAGAAAATGTCAATGTGATCGCCAATGTATTGCATGAATTACTCACTGTTGCCATCGCAGCTTAGGAGAAACAAGATGACTCAACCACGCCCATTCCCAAAAGGACAGACGCCAGCCCGATTAAACGCCCGGGGAATTGATTTTTCGGACTACAACAAAATTGATTACCAAGTCGTTCGCAAAGGTCAAGACTACCTCGAAACCTGCTGCTCACTGGCAGCGCACCTCGATGAAGTAGCCGGCGAAAAACTCGCTGCCGGACATCAACTGAGCGCCTGCCGATTATCATATAAAGCAGCGGCTTTATACCGAATTGCCCATTACGGGCTGCTAGAATTTGATGAAGAGAAAGCAGCGTTATATCAAAAAGAATTAGACATTTTCTCCCGCGCACTGGCGCTTGATAACCGCTTTAGCGCAGAAAGAACCGAAATTCCCTACAAAAATGGGCAATTGGTCGGCTGGCTGATGAAGCCATTGAATTGTAGTGATGATGTCCCTGTTGTGATTGCAACCGGTGGCATAACCGGCTTTAAAGAAGAAGTCCATTATGTGATTACCCATTTTCTCGAACGGGGAATCGCGGTCTTAAATATTGACGGTCCGGGGCAAGGAGAAACTTTCTACCACTATAACATCAGTGTTGAACCCGAATCAGAACAAGCCCATGAAGTGATGATTGATTACTTGCTCAATCGCGCTGACGTCGGCAACGATATCGCTCTATATGGTTTATGTATGGGCGGATTATTAATGGCCAGAACCGCAGCGGTACATCAGGATAAGGTCAAAGCCATTATCTCGATGGGTGGCGGCTATGAGCTGTCAAGCTGCATCAAAGAACATCCTCAATTTGAAGCGGTATTTGCCTATCGTGGCAATATAGCCATTACCGATGTCCATCCATTTATCGATCGTTTCGCCATGAATACACTGTCCACGACCATTGATTGTCCGCTGTTGATCATTCACAACCGCCCGGACTTTTTAATTCCGTCATCGAACGTTAAGCGCATTTATGAAGAAGCAACCGCCACCGATAAACAACAGGTCTTCTTTAAAGGTGCGGAACACAATGCACATAATGCCAATGCAGAAGCTTGCGCGCTGGCTGCCGACTGGCTGGTGGAACGATTACTCAATCGTCAGGAAACCAGTGATGCTCCGGCACAAGCCAGACCAGCCGACTTGGTGGCAGGATAAACAATCAACACCGTATGAGCCTTGCATTCGCAAGGCTCATTTTTATATATCACCAATAACCAATGACATGATGCAATATCGGCTGAAATCTCATCCTAGCCATCATAAAACTGTGCTAACATATAAGCGTCTATTTGCATAGACGTAAATTCAATTTAATCCCTGATTCCAAACTCATCTATTTCTTTTAGGGCAGCTGAACCATGATATGGGTATTTTTACCGCTGATGATTGTACCTTTCCGCTGGAAGTCATTTGATATCTCACAATGGCGCTTTACAGTTTACTATCTGTTGTATGCCATTTTTCTCACGCAATTTTATCACGCGCCACTCTCACCTTACCTCGGCAGTTTCTATCTGGGCATTCCGGCAATTTGTTATGTCTCATTTCTGTTTCCCAATTTGCAGAACTATTATCCGGAATCATCAGTCAGAATGCTCAGTATCATCGGGCTCTCGATGGCCTTTGCTGTTTTGCTTTACAGTTTGCTCATCAACAGTACCTGGCGCTAAATCATCCAGCGGTGGATCCTGCTCTGCACCATGCGTTGAACCATGCTCGCCTGAACTCGGTGCAAGTCCCGATGTTGCCTGCGTGATTTGTTTGGGGATCTGTTGGATAAAAGTTTTGATCAATTCCTGAATCAACTGATCCGATTCATCTTTCACCCGATCCAGCGTCCCCAGTTTCAGTCTGAACAGATGAATCGATGACTTCACCTTCGCCATCTGTGCCAATTGCTTCGGCGTCAGTTTCTGCTGCTGTTTCGGTGGCTTCGGTTTAAACGCTTTTTCGATTTGCCGTAAAATCTTATTCGTATCGGTCATCGGGGAGCACTCTTCAATACCGCCTACCATTGATATTAACGGTTCTTCCTCACGAAATATCGGTGAAACAACGGCAATATTCACGCATTTCACTGAGTATTCCGGCCCAGAAATCACATAATCAAAGCTCGTTTTATTTTTCGGAAAGCTCCTATGATCAAAATACCTTCACGTTGGCTTTTCATCCTGTTCTTCTTACTATCGGGATGCACCGTTCAGCTCGTTGCCGACTATGATCCACAAACGATGTTGAAAATTCAGCAAATCAATAACCAAATCGATCGGCTGTACATTCAGATGGCAGTGTTACCCGCCAAAGAACGCCGTTATGACCAATTTCAGCATCAGTACTTAAATATTGATGTCGAGATTCGGGGATTTGTCCGGTTACAGAAGTGGCGAAAAATGAATGAAGAGACGTATAAACAAGCGGAAATTCTGGCCAAGCTCTGGCAACAAGACATGGCTCAGCATCAAAAGAACGGTTATCTCTCAGATTTTCTGCTCAAACGCCACCGCGCGCAGTATCAGCGGTTGCTCGACACGATCGCTCAGGGTGAACTTGCGAAAAACACCTCACATTCCTGAACATCAATCACCACCGGCCTTGACGAACTCATGGCTATGATTCACCACTGACAAAGGAGTCTTTATGTCCTTTTCCATTGATACGATCGTCGATCAGGTTGCCGCACAATTCGGGCAGTCCCCCTTAAAATCAACCATCGAAAATACGCTCAAAGCCAGCCTGAATCAAAAACAGGGAGAATTTGAAGCGCTACAGACTGCATTACAAAACGGAGAGCTGACGCAAGAAGAGTTTCAAATCGAAATCGAACGGGAAAAAGCCCTTCTGGCCGCAGAGATGGAAACCCTCAAGATCATCGCCAAAGCCGAGGTCCAAAAAATAGTCAATCAGGTATTTCAGGCCATAACCAGTCAGTTGAAATAACCCGGCACCGACCATTACCAATCATCATCACCGGTACGGACTGACAACACAGGTACAGGAGGAGAAACCATGAGACGCGTTCGAATCACTCGTATTATTTGGGTTCCGTCCGGTTACCATCTCGTCCGCCGTATCGCGAACCGGACGGCAAAACCGCGTTCAAGCTCAAAGATAGCAACCTCTCACAACACAATCTCACAGCCGCAGCAAGCGGCTGAGGCCCTGACGCAACCAACCGAGCCGGATACGGTGCTTGTTACACCATCCGAGACGCAAGTCTCACCAGAGAGCCCCACCCAAACGGAGGACTTTCAGACAGCACCAGAATCGAGTGAAATTGCTTCATTTCCAGAACAATGCAACCCTTATCGTGATTTTTTACAGCATTTACCCCACTATTTAGATTCGATGCCAACAGGCACATTTGTGACGTATTCCCCTACGGAAGCACTTCACTTATCGCCAAGTCCATCCGATTTATCTGAAAATACCGCTTTGCCACGCCCTCCATTGACCGAGCGCCCGAGAGCACCCCGTGACACGCCGGCACAATCCTCAGACAGCGATTCAGCGCATCAATCCGATGATGAGAATGACGATGAGGAGCCCCGGCATCCGGCAAAGCACAGTGGGTCAACCCCACACCTCCGCCTCCTAACCGGCATCCGCCATGTACTGCGAGCATCAGCCGTTTGTCATCCTGCCTCATTACCGGCAACCGCCTCGGCCCCGATACACACAATTTCATCAGAAAACCGTCATTACGCATCCATTCAGCCAAGTTTCTCGACACCAGAACCTTTAGGATCACTCCGTCATGACTCAACTTGGAGAAAGAGAATGAGACAATTGCTATTTCGCTTATGTGAAGCCGCTGATGGCCGTCACTTTGCTTTCCTCACTGATCAGCCAGATGTTGAAGACTTATTCGACAACGGCTACAAAGTTGCCTATAAAAGCCACGATAGGACGACCGGTAACGGTATACTGGCGCGCTGGAAAAAAGCCTATTCGGTAAAATCAGTCAATTACGAGCAGTTGCCAGAACAAGACGGTTTACCGGATGGTGTGCAAAGTGCCTTCGATATGATGATTCGCAACTTAATCCCCGGTGTTGATATTTTCTTCTGTGATTACAATTTGGCCATTGAAGCCGATTTACCCATCTGTAACCATATGATGGAACAATACCGCTCCACTGACTTTGTACTCTTCTCCTGCGAAGAGTTAATCGGTAATGATCCCACCACCCAACCTTACATGGTCTCTTATGCTGCACCTCGTTATCAAAATGGCGGTAATACCAGTAGTCAGCATCGAATTTATTGTAAAACCGACGCTTTTGCTTTTTGCCAGTCCATTCATGCCATTGTGGTTCAACGAGAAAAAGATGCCCTGAGCGGTGGACATATTCGCACTGAAGTCGATAGCTATGTTGGCGAGCCGCCCGTCGAAGCCGCAGTTGCCGAACAAGTCATCAATCGATTTGTCGAAGCTCTGCCGCAATACAATAGTTCAGTCAAAGCGCTGAAGGCGCCACAGACAGAATAAGTTCTGGAGAGGGTATGAAAGCAGAACGACTGTATTATGCGGCCTTAAGTGCCGCATTAATGGCAAAGGCTGAGCCGGCACTCGCCCAACAACTGGCCTACCAACTCGCTTATCTCACCGCCAACCCAAGGTTGCAGGGACATTCCGTGCTCACACCATCACATGATGCCGCAACGGAGCAACCATCAGTCAATGATACGGCGCCGACACATCAAGCATTTGCTTCACCGGCTCAGCGCTCACAGCAATCCCCGCAACGCTGGCCGATTAATCCACTCAACCACGTCGATTGGCTCGCTGGCGGCCGACTGAATGAACGTTGGCTCCAACAGCAGAAGTTTGCCACTGGCAGACAACCACACACGACGACACACACAATGCATCCACCGTCTCAGGGCATCCTATCCACTCCGTCTCCCGCAGGCGAAGAACGAATTCTGAACCGGATCAATGATGCCATCATGCGGGCATTGGTTCAGTCAGACCCTGATGCGCAGCATAAATTTGCGGTGGCACTATTTGCCTGTCTTTGCCATCATCGCTGGCCCGCACCTGATGCTGAACGTGAAATCTACTGGCTGATGATGCATTCAGTCCGCTGTTACCTTTACGGCACCCGACTACAGTGGGGCAAAGCATTCGTCGATAGTACCGAGGCCAGACAATCCCGAAACCCGATGTATCAGATCGTGTCAGAGTGCCTGAATCATCCACCGTCTGGACGCTCGCAAATCGGGCTGAAGCAAGTGATGATGCAACTGAGTCTATTACCACCGATCCTTCAGATACAATGTTTAGGCCTCGGGATCACCTATCGGGATCCCCATGCAGCCGCAACGGACAAATGCAGCGTCTTACATGATGTGCTTCATCCACCGGCACTCGATACAGCCTTGGGATGGTTTTGGGGGGAATGATTGTGGAGCGCTGTCGTTTGGTGAACAGTCATTTGGTGAATAGTCATTTGGTGAATAGTGAATGACCAACTATGACATGCTTAAAATCATCTTTGAGCATGTCATGTCGCTGAAAGCTAAATTGTGCGTCAAACGTCGATGCTGGGGGGAACAACAGTTGATTGTGTCACCCTATTTCCAACTCATCACACTATCGTAGTTCTCACAGTTCTCTACAGCATCAGATGCATTGGTGATAAAAACTTGCTGCTTCTCCGAAACCGGATAACTGAGATATTCAGAACACAGGGCACTTTGACCATTACCGACAACAACTTTTGTGCCTGCCTTCAATGTACATTTCACCAACTTATCGAGTGGTGACCATTGATAACAAATCTCATAATCTTGTCTATATGTCGCTGTCTTGCCTGACGGAAATTGAAATGACCACCACTGACCAAACTGACTATGAGGGTTGGTACTATTCCATGCACGATAGACTGTAACTTTATCTGTGCTTTCATAAACTTCCCCTTGACATAACTTCCCCTTCAACGGCTCACCAATGGCCTGAGTAAGCAGCGCTGAGTCTTGAACCAACTTAAACCGGCTACTTAAATCACCGGTAATGATAGTACTACCGACACAAGATGACGGTGGAACTTGTTCGGTGTTCTTCGGTTCATTCGCACACCCCTGTATCGCAATGATCAATGCACCGATTAAAATCCTTTTCATGTAAATTCACCCATATTTGATTCATAGTCACCAAGGCATCACAGCGTCTTTTAACCAGACGGTGCCTGTATGATTTTGCAAGAAGATAAAGTATTTATATTAGTCTGTTTTGGGCACAGAACACCGATGTTTCAGGAATCGAGGAACGGATTGTGTGTCAAAATTTGGGGCCGGAAGGCTGGGAGATGAACATTGTGGCGCTGCTGTTTGGTGCGCACTTGATTTTGCCGATTCCAATCGCATCTCCGAAAGCGCCCCAGATACTTTTGCCCAGCAGCAAAAGTACCCAAAAGTGCCTTGAGTTTAAGTTCAGAGCGTGTAATCAGGGTCGGATTGATTCGCTCCTGCTCAAGCAATCCTGAAAAATCGTCCTGATTTTTCACCCTGAGTCCTGTGACCAAATTGGCTTTTTGCTATGTTTCACCCAACTCAAATCAACCACCCAACCAAGAAAACCATTCCGGGAGAATGGTTAGGCTTTTCCGGGCAAGACGCCCGTAAAAGGCGGTTCTGGACAACGTGCGACACCGTCAAACAAACAAGATTTTCTGGTTACTCTTGCATCTTGGCAAGAGTAACTGGCGCACAGAGCACCAATGCTTCTGAAATCGCAGAACGTAATTGTGCGTCAAATTTCGGGGCCGGAGGCTGGGGAGATAAAAATAATAGGCTGCTGGTTTGGTGCGCAATCACTTTCCTCGATTTCAATCGCATCTCCAACAGCGCCCCAGATACTTTTGGCGTTCCAAAAGTACCCAAAAGAACGGTTTAGTTCGTGAGCGCTAGCCGGGTCGGATTGATTCGCTCCTGCTCAAGCAATCCTGAAAAATCGTCCTGATTTTTCACCCTGAGTCCTGTGACCAAATTGGCTTTTTGCTATGTTTCACCCAATTCAAATCAACCACCCAACCAAGAAAACCATTCATGGAAGAATGGTTAGGCTTTTCCGGGCAGGACGCCCGTAAAAGGCGGTTCTGGACAACACGCGACGCCGTCAAACAAAAAAGATTTTCTGGTTCGTCTTTCATCTCTGAAAGATGAACTGGCGCACAGAGCACCGATGCCTCTGAAATCGCAGAACGTAATTGGGCGTCAAATTTCGGGGCCGGAGGCTGGGGAGATAAAAATAATAGGCTGCTGGTTTGGTGCGCAATCACTTTCCTCGATTTCAATCGCATCTCCGAAAGCGCCCCAGATACTTTTGGCGTTCCAAAAGTACCCAAAAGAACGGTTTAGTTCGTGGACGCTGGCCGGGGCGCTTTTATTCGCTCCTGCTCACGAAAAGCTAAAAATTCATCCATGAATTTTTACCCTGAGCGCATCGATCAAATTGGCTTTTTACTATGTTTCACCCAATTCAAATCAACCACCCAACCAAGAAAACCATTCATGGAAGAATGGTTAGGCTTTTCCGGGCAGGACGCCCGTAAAAGGCGGTTCTGGACAACTCGCGACCCCGTCAAACAAAAAAGATTTTCTGGTTCGTCTTTCATCTCTGAAAGATGAACTGGCGCACAGAGCACCAATGCTTCTGAAATCGCAGAACGTAATTGGGCGTCAAATCTGGAGAGCCGGAGGCTGGGAAAAACAAACACTGAGACCGTATCTCTCTCCAACATTTTGAAATCACTCGCAAAAATGACACATCAAGAATTAGAAAAGGATGAAATTCAACAACATCACTCGCGTTTCACACTGCGACGACTCGTCAACATCCCTGATACCACTTACGCTACGCAGGCACCGAAAAAAACGGTGTCGGGATTGGAACACCGATAAAACTCGATAGCACATCATATGCTGAACTTGTCTCAGTATTTTTTTATGTGTAGCCTTGCTCAATTATGGTGAGCTGGCAAGGCAGCGTATGCTGGCCGTACTTCGAGGCGGTTGTTCCAACCTTGTCCAGCCCACCACCTAAAGATTGGAACCTTTGCGTGGTGGGGCAATTCATATTCTCGAAGAGGCTTTTCCATGTCAAAAACCAACCTCGATTTACACCTGACAGCTCGCAGCTATCTGATTGATTGTCTTATCACCAATTCGCACCCCAGTATCGTTCAAAATGAACTGCGAGAGGTTATCCTGTACCTCAATAATCTGATTACCTTTGATGAAATGAATCTGCGGAAAGAAGAAATCATGCTTGATGAGTAAACCAGTGGCTGATTGAAATAAATCGGAGTGGCATCAGCCTCAACTGAGTGTCACTCCTTTCTAAGCTGCCTATGCGGCAGTGAACGGAAGAAAGAGAAGTGAAAATGTTTGGCTTGATTTCTAAGCTGCCTATGCGGCAGTGAACAATGAACATATCACGAAAAAATAAGCGGCAGCAAGCGGTTAGCGGCAAAAACCCTTTTTTACCTTGTTAAAATCGCCCTTCTGTATCTTACTGTTTTTATTAATTATTTTTTAGGGACAAAAAAAGAAGGTCTAAACGATTTAAATTTTACCCTGAGCGCATCGGTCAAATTGGCTTTTAAAATGTTTCACTCAACTCAAATCAACCACCCAACCAAGAAAACCATTCATGGAAGAATGGTTAGGCTTTTCCGGGCAGGACGCCCGTAAAAGGTGGTTCTGGACAACACGCGACGCCGTCAAACAAAAAAGATTTTCTGGTTCGTCTTTCATCTCTGAAAGATGAACTGGCGCACAGAGCACCAATGCTACTGAAATCAGAAAACTCAATTGTGCGTCAAATTTCGGGGCCGGAGGCTGGGAAGATAAAAATAATAGGCTGCTGGTTTGGTGCGCAATCACTTTCCTCGATTTCAATCGCATCTCCGAAAGCGCCCCAGATACTTTTGGCGTTCCAAAAGTACCCAAAAGAACGGTTTAGTTCGTGGACGCTAGCCGGGGCGCTTTTATTCGCTCCTGCTCACGAAAAGCTAAAAATTCATCCTTGAATTTTTACCCTGAGTACATCGATTCTATTGGCTTTGTATATGTTTCTCTGAATTCAAATAAAATTCTGAACAAAGAAAACCATTCATGGAAGAATGGTTAGGCTTTTCCGGGCAGGACGCCCGTAAAAGGCGGTTCTGGACAACGTGCGACCAAGTCAAACAAAAAGATTTTCTGGTTACTCTTGCATCTTGGCAAGAGTAACTGGCGCACAGAGCTCAGAAGCCTCTGAAATCGGGAAACTCAATTGTGCGTCAAATCTGGAGAGCCGGAGGCTGCGAACCCCATGCAACAGAAAATCGCCCCCAACACCAACCAAAACCTGAGTTTTAAGAACTCAGGGAAAAACACCGAGATCCGCCCCCCCCAATCACTTACAGTCATCACTGTACACCACACCATCATCGATGAATCCATCATGTAAGGAGCACAGATGAACGCCCAACAACTTCTCACCTTTTTTGCCGAACATTATGATTTTCAGCGAGCCAATCAGTATCTTGCCGATCCAGAGATCCGCACCTTCGCGAAATCCTGGCTGACGGTCGAGCTGGGGCAGACGCTGCAACAACATCATCCGAATTCAAATCTCACCTATACACCCCGCTATACCGCCGACGACAACTACCTTCACTACCAAGAAAAGGCGGATCAGATTGAAGTGTGCAGTAAACGGCAGGCTTCTTACGCTGATTTCGGTATTCGACAAGAACATAAATCCGTTTGGTATGAAATATTCTCAATGCATGAGCAACAGTTTCGTCACGCCCGTGAGCGGCAGAAAATGCACATGAATATGGCGCGAGTTACGACTTTTCAGCGCTATTTGCAAGGTGATCGGGTCTGTTTGCTGAGTGTCTTATGGGGCGCTTTTGATACCCAAGATGCCGCAATGCTGGCTGAGTTTGATCATCGATCACGCTGTACCTATGCCTTAGATTCACAGCGGACGGGGAGCGGGCAGATTTCGCGGTTATGTCAGATTGATAAGCAAGCCAACCCAAGACTGATTCTGGCGGCCTATATGCCTAAGTAATATGCCAAATGTTCAAACTCAATCACATTCAAACCCAGATCATCAGCGACTGAAATGAGGTGTGCTGCCTCAATCAAATTTCTTCGCGACTTCTGCCGCTTTATTCCCCAGCTCAGAAAAATTCGCAGTCCCTTTTTCCATCACTTGCTGAGCTTGTTCGATGACCTTGATATATTTTTCATCACCGGTTGCCAACAACTGTGACAATGCCACCCCAATCGCAGTGGTACTGATCGTATTGAGGTTGCGGAGATTATCGACAGCATCCTGAACGGCAATCGCCGTTGACTGTGCAACGGACTGTTTCGCCTTGTCAGTGGTTGATCCTTTCGACATGGTTCCTCATCAAAGCATCGCGCTGAGTCAAGATAATGCGTCAAACTGCGACGTCACTCGTCATCGCTTAACCTTGCTGTAAAATCAGGGCGCAAGCGGTGGAAGTTGAAGCGTTACTGATGGCTTGCATCCCCTGTTGAATCGTCACTGCATTTTGCATATGCAATCCCATAGTATCTGACATGGCAGATTCGGTCAGTTGGTTGATCATCTCATCGACCTGTTCCAGATCGGTATTTTCCTGTTTTGCCATGATGTGTTCTCCGTGGAGGAAAGAGGAACGGCTGGTTTAAAGGGGATTCGCCATTCACACACCTTGGTTTGAATGGCTGCCCCTTTTGCTGACCAATGCCAATGACTAACCTTTTTCGACGATATCTTCGGCTGCACGACCCAATACCGCAGTGCCGATAGCCGTCAGTGAGTTGATCCCCTGAACCGTTGCCGATTGCATCGTGATACCGGCTTGTTGCTGTGCCGATGTCGCATTATGGTTGAGATTCGACATTGCCAGACTCATTGCAGTATAGAGATTCCCCATCGCATTAGCTGGAGAACTCGCCAGTACCTGCGTATTGGTCTGAGTGATTGAGTCCGTAATTTGTTCGTTCACTTTTTTAGACATAATTTCCTCGTTTATGCGTGCTGCTCAGGCAATACCTGCTGAAGTTGCTGATTGATTTTTTGCATTTCCTGCTCGATCTGGGTGTGAACATCTTCAAACATCTGGTTCACTTCCTGATGAACCTTTTGGATATTTTCGCCCATCTCCAATGCCTCAAATTGATCCTGATTCTGGCGAACCATTTGCTGAATCTCTTGCATCTGGTTTTCCGTGGCTTGCTGAATCTGGTTCAGTCGCTGCTCGATATCGGTGGATGATGGTTGATGACTCATTCTTGTGTTTCCTCCGGCTGTTGTTTATTCCGTTTTAAAAACTTGAATAAGTTAAAACGCTTGGTTGTTTTGGTGTCTACCGCGGTATTGTCTGATTCACCGGCATCCGGAGACAAACGATCTGACCCATCAACAAAAATCGCGGGCTCGGGCTCTGCATGCGAATCTTTTCGGGATGACGCTGACATCGCGGGAGACTGTGTTTGCAGCAACCGGGCACAAGCATTGGTCACCGACGCTGCGGTTGTCATTTGTGACTGTTGTTGATTGGTGATCGCGTTATACATCGATAGCCCCAACGTATCTGCCAATGTTGTTTCCAACAGGCTGGTCGGCTGGGCGGTATATACCTGCAATGTATTGAAATGTTCAATCGTCTGCTGGGGTAACTCCTGGCGCGATTCATTTTCATAACGGGGATTCTGCTCTTGCATCATCGTCACTCCTTGATGGTTGCTGATGATCCTGATTTGCGATGAGGAAAATCAAAGATCATGACGTGGATTGAATCAGGATCTATCACTCATATCTCTTCCCTTGTGTGGCTTCGATACGGGATCGTCGTATTGGTCGCAACGATTATTTGGCAGAGTCGTACAGCACGGTGGCAATTTTTTCCCCGACGACGCCAAAGTTATCCGCACCATGGGTCACGACTTTTTGAGCCTGTTCAATGATATCGGCATACTTCAAATCGCCGGTCTCTAACATCTGACTCAATGCGGAACCAATTGCCGTGGTACTGAGCGTGTTGAGGTTACGCAGGTTGTCTGTTGCATCCGATAATGCCAGTGCAGTCGATTGAGCAACCGACTGAAACGCAGAATTGAATGCACTTTGATCCGGCTCAGGAGGGCGTACAGTGTCTTTCATCCTATGCTCCTTTTAAGTACCTTTGCCGGCGAATCCGGCAAAGGTAGTGAAAGCATGATTAATCTTTCTCAATAATGCCTTCAGCGCTACGACCAACAACCGAGCCACCAATAGACATCAATGAGTTGACGCCCTGCACTGTGGCAGCCTGCATCGTAATTTGCGCTTGCTGCTGAGCAGCCGTTGCATTATGAGCAGCCGTTCCTAACGCTTGGCCGGTTGACATCAGTAAGTTACCCATTGCCATAGCTGGGGTTTCACCAACGACTTTGGTATTGACTTGTGTGACCGAGTCAGTCACTTGTTCATTTACTGGCATTGTGATTTCCTTTTACGAGTTAATTGATAAAACGGTGTTCTGCTCATGCCACTATTGGATTTTCACCACAATCAGATCTCAGGCAGAACGAGTTAACACATCATGGTGTTAACCTTTTTCAATGATGCCTTCAGCACCCCGCCCAATGACGGAAGAACCGATGGCCATCAAAGAATTGACGCCCTGCACGGTCGCGGCCTGCATGGTAATCTGAGCCTGTTGTTGCGCCGCTGTTGCATTATGTGCTGCATTACTTAATGCATGGCTGGTTGACATCAGCAGGTTGCCCATTGCCATCGCGGGAGTTTCCCCGACAACTTTTGTATTCACCTGTGTTACAGAATCGGTGATTTGTTCATTCACTGGCATAATATTCTCCTACGTTCACTGAATTAGCTTTTCTTCTTACTACTCTGTTCTAGAATGAGCTCGACACTACGACCGACAATTGCACTACCGGTACTCAGCAATGAATTGACACCCTGTACTGTCGAGGTCTGGTGGACCAAAGTTCCCTGCTGGTTCGCGCTTACACTGCTGTGCGCTGTCAGCCCCATCGCATGGCTCGTGGAAATCAGCAGATTCCCAATCGCCGCAGCCGGTGTACTGCCAACGGCTTCCGTGTTGACTTGGGTTACCGAATCAGTAACCGCATCATTTACTGGCATAGATATGCTCCTCTTAGTCATGAAAGATGACGATTCATCCTTCAAAGCCGGTTCAGGACGACGAACTTTTCAGTGCAATGGCGTAAATCAAACTCGAACTTAGTGCAGTGTTGGTTACGACAATTGTCTGTATCTGCTGCTGAACCTGAGTTGCATTCTCTGCGGCTCTGCCAAGTGAGGCAGCAACCAAATTCAACTGCGTGTTTCGTGAAACCTTGGGTGTCAATTCGCTTAACAACTTCTGAACATCAATTTCCATCTTCCGGCTTCCTGACGCCATCCTGTGACTGAGTTTCATATTAGAAGTAAGGCGATTGGATAACTTGGCTTAACGGATGAATAATCACGGCTGATCTAGCAATAAATCGGTGATTAGTGGGCGACGAAATAGTCGTGTTCCCGGCGTTGTTCTTGTCGGAACTCTCTTGGCGTACAACCGGTATAACGTTTGAACATTTTTTCAAAATGACTGAGGTCGCCAAATCCGGCACTCATACACACATCGGTGATCTTGATCAGTGGGTTGGTCATAATCAGACGTTGGGCTTCACGGATCCGGAGCTGACACAGCATCGATTTAAATGAAGAGCCCAGATGTTCTCGGAACAAATATGATAAATGAGAGGCACTGGTATAACTGGCGGCGGCGATTTGGCTCAAAGAGATGTCTTCGTGGAAGTGTTCACTTAAAAACAGTAATGCTTTGGTTAATGCCGGATGCATGTTGGTCCATGATGATTGCTCATGACGGAGTAAATGCTCGATCAAATCTACTTTTGGCGTTGCTTTTTGACAGAGTCCTAAACGCGCCAGATCATCCGTGGTGATCTCTGTTTGATCCAATGAAGTAATTAACAATAGTATATTTTGTAACTGGCTAATATTGCCGGGCCACTCATATTGTTTCAGTTGCTCCCAGGCATCATCAGAAAATAAAACTTGGCGTTCAAATCGGCCCAAGATGTATTGGATATGCTGTTCTATATCTTGTTTTCTCTCACGTAATGGTGGCAAGTGAAAATTAAACTGAGGTACGGAAGAACCTAATATTTTGGCAATAAACTGTTGTTCCGAAGGTAAGTTATAAAAAGGTTCTGTACAGGAGACAATTAAGCGAATTTTATTTTTTATTAATGCGTCCTGAAATGAATCTTGTGTTAATAAAAAAATCAGTTCGTCTTTGAACGAGGGTTCTAATTTATCGACTTCTTCCAGATAAATAGAACCATTCCCAATTTGCTCAATACAATGACACAGATAGTCACGATAGGTTTGCGCATTATGAAGATTGGCGGGAATACAGATGAACGGTTCTCGGGAGCGTGCACTGTGATAGTGGATATTAAATGCCACATCTTTTTTTTCACACCCCGTTTCACCAGAGATGAAAACAGGAAAATTGACTTCTGAGGCAAAGCGAATTTGTTGTTTAATCCGCTTCATTAAATTCGAATCACCAAGAATAGGATAGAAAAAATTTTTATCGTGATTGACAGTTTCAGAGGTACGCGATGTAGATGAATTGTATAAGTGATATGTCTTATTTATCATTGTTTAATTCCTTTTATTTACCATTGACGTCAGCGTTTTATGCTAAACGGGACAATCTAGTTAATATTGGAATTTACAATGATCTTTACGGTTTAAATGATGTTCATAATATTTATACACATTGTGATTTTTCGCCACTAATTATCATCAATAACATTTAAAACATTAATATTTATATCAAATTTGTGACTGTTATTTTATTATTTAGGTACTTTATCATTTAGTTAATTTATCATTAATGATGCATTCATTAATTTAATGTTGCTAGAACGATTCTATCGCTTAAGTCAAGACAATCACTGTACCTTTATGATATTGATTAGAAAATAGTGTTCCTTTTAATGTAATCCATGGAAGAACACCTCGAATGGATCATATTCTTTATCGTTTTTTACCATCTCGTTCATCGTTAATATTCGTTTTATACCCAAATGACCTCAAGATGCAGTTTCAGCGAGAATCACTGGGCTCAGAGGCAAGGCAGAGATTTGAGTCATAGCCATTCTATGGCGAGAATCTCTAACACAGTCTCTGAGTTCAGTGAACTCGCCCTCCGGGAGTGCTTCATCTTGAGGTTACTTGGGTATATATGAGATTTTATCAGTGTATACTTAGGGGCTGTTGATCTGTCGTGGTTGAATTTTGTTCAATCTGAACGGGTATTGATCGCGGCTCGGGGCATGCCGCTTAGCTATCCTAAGCAAAGACAGCGATTGACATGGACAAGTCAAACTCAAACGCGGGCTCGGCCACTCATTCAAGTTCGCAACCATCATCAAATGAGTATTACCCATATCATTAAAGCCAATTCAGACTTCGCTGGAAATGCTCAGCCAAGCTGAATACTCAATCGGTCTGAAAATAGCCAGTTCCGGATGGGAAAGAGCAAATTTACCACCGTAACAAGCTGAGTCATATACAATCTATTTGGCTCACGAGACAATCCAGCTCTTTTCTGCCCGAATAAGAAGCTGTCTCGTGAGCCATTCCCTTGATCTTCAAGTACTCCGCCCCTCAAATTAAATCAGGAACAAAGAATTATCTGCTCTGATTCTTCTCACCCGCTATTTTGCCGCTGATACCGGTACCGGATTGGCAGGTTTCTCACCACGCGGTTCACCGAAAAAGAAAGTCAGCCCGGCTGAAAGAACAATCCCGACAACCGAACCCGCAATTGCAGCCCAAACGGATGCATCCACACCTGTTGGCGGAATATATTGCGGAAATGTCAGGATACTGGGCAATGAAAATGAGAACACTTTGGTCTGATACAAGCCAATAATCCCACCCCCGATCGCACCACCGACGCATCCAAAGATGAATGGCCGTTTACGCGGTAAAGTCACCCCATAAATCGCAGGTTCTGTAATACCGAACAAACCGGTGGTAAACGCAGAACTGGCCAGTGCCCGGGTTTTCGTATCCCGTGATCTGAGGAAGACACCCAATGCTGCACCGGCTTGTGCCAATACCGCGGCCAGACAAAGTGGCCCGATGGTATCAGCCCCCAGCACACTGAGGTTGTTGACCATGATCGGTACGAAGCCCCAATGCAGACCAAAAATTACGAATACCTGCCAGAAAGCACCAATCACGACTCCGGCAATCATTGGGCTGGCGCTGTAAATCACCTCAAATCCGCTGGCCAGTAAATGGCTGACCCAAGTTGCCGCCGGACCGATCAGCAAGAAAGTCAAAGGCGTGGTAATCATGATACATAGCATGGGGGTAATCAGATTTGTGACAGCACTGGGGATGCGATGTTTCAAGAGTTTTTCGAGTTTACAACTCACAAACGCGGCAAAAATAATCGGCATCACTGAAGACGCATAATTCATGAATGTTACCGGAATACCGAGGAATTCGATGCCTGCGGCATCGGGTAATTGTTGCGCGTGAAAAGCAGCGAGCATTGACGGATGGACTAACGCGCCACCAATCGCCATCGTCACAAATGGATTACCACCGAATTTCACCCCGGAGGTGTATCCAAGGGCTATCGGGAAAAAGAAGAATAGTGCATCACTGGCTGCATTGAAGATCTGATAAGTACCACTACTCGTTGTCAGAACCTGTGTTGCAACGCCTAATGCCAGCAAACCTTTGAGGATCCCCGATGCCGCCATGATGCCCAGTAACGGCGTAAAGATACCGGAGACAATATCAATAAACGAACTCAGTATACTCTGTTTTTCTTTCTCGGCGGCGTCAGACGTTGCTGCCCCATCGACTGCCTGAACCCCGCCATGCTTCAGGAAAGACTGGATGGCACTGAACACATCACCAACATGGTTGCCGATCACAACCTGAAACTGGCCGCCACTTTCTACCACGGCGATCACCGCTGAGTTCTCTTGCAGCAACTCGCGATTCGCTGCCGACATATCAACCAGTTTAAATCTCAATCGAGTCGCACAATGGACCAGACTATCAATATTTGCAGCGCCGCCGACCGACTCAACGATCTCGGCAGCAAGTTTTTCATAAGCCATAAATAAGCCTCACATTATTTATCAATTCACATACCGAGGAGCAAAAAAAAACCTGAAAGAGTACGTTCACATGTCAATGAACCAACTCTTTCAGGTTTTGCCCGCTTTCACGGTAACAATCCAATATGAATACGTTTTACCTTCTCTTATTCAATCAAACAATGAAGAACAATAGCGATTGTGATACGGATCAGTTAAAGATTTAATTTCTTAGCCATTGAGCGATGTGTTTATCGCGCAGAAGCCTGCTTGCTTGCCCCGTTATACTTTATATTGTGCAATCTCATGGAACAGTTGCTTTGATAGCTTCTCTAGCTTATCCGCTTGAGCTATCCCCTGAGTTGATTCCTGTTTCAATTGGCTTGAAACAGTCTTAATCGATTCTAGCTTTTGACTGACATCCCCAGTCACATGAGACTGCTCATGTGCCGCTGAAGTAATCTGTATTGTCATCTGACTCATTTCTCCAACCGACGTATTAATCTGGTCAAGACACTGGCTTGTCGAAACAACATCATCAACACACCGTCCGGTCAAATCGTAGCTGTTTTGCATCATACTCGCGACTCGATTGGTTGAACGATGAAGCTTCTCAATTTTATCTTTAATTTCCTCGGTAGATACATGTGTCCGTTGGGATAGCACTCTGACTTCATCTGCAACCACAGCAAAACCACGGCCCTGTTCACCGGCTCTGGCCGCTTCAATGGCTGCGTTCAATGCCAATAAATTCGTCTGTTCAGCAATATCGCGAATCGTGACAAGAATCGATTCAATTTGCTGACTATCTTGTTCAAGCAAGCGAATATCATGAATTGATTTTTCCAGTTCCGTAGATAACTGTTGAATCGATGTTTCACTCTTAGACATTAATCCGACACCGTCGTTACACATTTCTACACATTGGTGGCACGACCCCGATGTCAACTCGGCATTTCTGTAAACCTCTAAGGCTGAACTGGATAATTCAGAAACGGCTGTCGCAATTAAAGTAATATTTTCTTCCTGACCGGCAATCTCATTTCCCTGATGCTCCGAAGCATCCGAAATGTGATGTGATTCTTCAGTCAACTCTCGTGTAACTTGATTAATATGCTTGACCAGTGAATGAATCCGATCAATGAACGCGTTGAAGTTGGCAGCAAATTCACCGACTTCATCCTGATTATCGATGGGAATTCGCTTGGATAAATCGGCATCTCCGGAAGCAATATCCATGAGCGCCTCATTCACTCGGTCAAACTTTTTGAAAATGCCGAACACAAGTAAACTTAACCCGAGAATACCAAATAGAATAATCCCCCCGCAATAAATAACTGCTTCATGAAATATTCATTCACAGGCTGATAGATCAATGAATCCTCAACAGTAAAAACCAGCACCCAGTCCATATCAGGAACAATAAAAGGAATCAGAGTAAAAACCCGACCTTTTTTAGTCACCGATTTCCGAAAACTATGCTGCTCTGCTTTTACAAATAATTTTTCACCTGTTGACGTTGAATTAAAACTAGATAGGTTCCTCATCACCAGTTTATATTTAGGATGGAAAATAATAAAACCATCCCGGTTGACGACCATCGCATCACTTCCGGTTGGAACTTTGATTTGAAAAGCTTCTTTCATAAAACGTTCTAAAGAAAATACCCCGGCTACCACACCTGAAAACTGGCCATTGATATAGAGCGGAGTGGAGAGCGACATCGAAAAAGTATTCGAATGTCCATCTGAATAAGGTAAAGAAATCAAGTCGGATCTGGTATTCAGTGCTCGTTTGACCCACTTCGTATCACCGGAAATCGACGCTCCCCCTTGGCTATATTTCACATCTCCGTTAGCATCAATTAAATACAGACTATCGAATCCCAGTTGTTTAAAGTGATGCTTAAATATTGCATCAACTTGTTGATCGGGTTGGCTGATTGAATCACGGACGATCGCCAAATTATTCTGATGATATTTAAACCAATTGGATATAAGCTTTGAATGCGTTTCCAACAGACTTTCACTTTGATCCAACACAGCTTGATTACGATTTCGTTCAAAAGTCCCATAGCTTAGATAAGTTAAGATCAATGTCGTGGTAATAATAAAAAAAGTCGATGTGAAGATTATTTTTGATTTCAAATTGAATTTAACTATATGAAAGAAATTCGCATTCATTGCTCTTATTCCAATGTCATTAAGCTGTTTACATAGGTGTCAGTTGGCTCAAAAACCAACACACAATCGATAATCAAATACAATCAAGCTATTAAAAACAAATAAAAAAACCCAAACAAATACATTCCAAAAAAGGAACTTTGTTTGGGTTTTGCCTGATTGAACAGTAACAATCCGATGTGTGGTTACTTAACCCTAATGATAATAGGCAAAGCAACTAAATTGTGTCTGAGTTTTATCACAAATGATCACAAGGTCAATAACCATCCCATAAAAAGTGATCCTAAACACCAGCAGGAAGCACAAAACCAAGATTCACATCACACTTTATTTAAATTTTATGTAAAAAAATGAGAATTGACATCAATAAATCAGTATACGCAGCGGGATGAGCCTACACGGGAAAAATAATAATGGTGATACCGAGTTCATCGATTCAATATGTCATCTCCAAATATCGAGAATGATTACAATACAAAAAACGTCGAGATAATTGAGATATAGGACTTACATCACAATTAATATGATTAACAATTGATATTTTTAATACAGACGCGTAATTTTCGTGAGTCAAGGATTGTAACTACATTCTGTAGGTAGGCAAAACCTGAACCTGAATTTCTTCATCTACGAGGAGATTCAGGTTCAGGTTTTTTTTTTGCCTTAATCCATCAGAATTCTATTTCTATTATGTTGTACAAACGATTGTCGCTCTATTTTCTTCAATGCAATACACCTTGCACTACAAGAATCATGTAAAGAAGGTATCACTATGAAAAATATGAAAAATATTGCTCCGACACTAATTGCTTTGGCCTGTTCTCAGGCCATCGGTAATTATGCAACTGCTGCTACACAACCCTCGGATTCATCATCAGCAAAACGCCCCAATATTGTCTACATCATCGTCGATGACCAGCGCTACGATGCGATGGGTTTTATCAATGATGAGGCGGTTACGCCCAATATGGATAAACTGGCTAAGAATGGCGTATATTTTAAAAATGCCTTTGTGACTACATCTTTAAGTGGCCCGAGCCGGGCAAGTGTTCTGACCGGGATGTACGCTCACAATCACGGTATGGTGGACAACAATAAAAATCCGGATGTTTACAAACTTCACTATTTCCCTGAAGAACTCAAGAAAGTCGGTTACCAAACCGGTTTCTTCGGTAAGTGGCACTTTGGTGGCGTAGAAAAAGAAGGCAAACCGGGATTTGCCGGTTTTGATCGCTGGATCAGCTTTATTGGCAGTAATTCTCAAGGGAACTACTATCCGGTTGATATGCTCGGTAGACCTTCGATGCTCAATGTTGACGGCAAAGAAGTTAAACAGAAAGGTTACATTACGGATGAGTTAACCGATTACGCAATCGACTGGCTTGATCATCGTGATAAGAGTAAGCCTTTCATGCTTTATCTTGGTCACAAAGGGGTTCATGCCGACTTCCTGCCCGCACCGCGTCACTATGGAAAATTAGCCGGAAAAACATTCAAAAAACCAGATACTTATGCCAATACTGAAGAAAACTATAAAGGCAAACCGCGCTGGGTCAAAGACCAACGCAATAGCTGGCATGGCGTAGATTATCCGTATAATAGCAATCTGGATATGGATCAGTTTAAACGAAATTATTACGAAACCCTGATGTCCGTTGATGATAGTGTCGGCCGAGTTCAGCAGTATCTGAAAGACCATAATCTGGATAAAAACACTGTGATCATGGTAATGGGAGATAATGGATTCATGTTCGGAGAGCATGGCCTGATCGACAAACGCAATGCCTATGAAGAATCGATCCGTGTACCTCTGATTGCCGCAGGTCCCGGTTTTGATAAAGGCCGTGTTGTTGAAGATGTCGTTGCCAATATTGATATCGCACCAACCATTCTCGATGCCGCTCACATAAAAGTTCCGAGTAATTATGATGGTTCCAGTTTCTTACCACTCGCCTCAGGAAAAAAACCAGCAACCCCTCGGAGCAAATCGTTTGTCTATGAATATTTCTGGGAATATAAATTCCCTTATACACCAACAACATTTGCGATCCGCAATGAGCAGTATAAATATATCCAATATTACGGTTTATGGGACACCGAAGAACTCTATGATCTTCAGGCCGATCCGCATGAGAAACATAACCTGATCGATTCTCTGGACCCTAAACTCATTAACACTAAAGTAGCCTTACGCCACGAGTTGTTCCAGAAGCTAAAAAATCACCAAGGCAAAAATGTTATTCCATACAATACCAGAAAATCGCAAGGGCAAGTGTTCCGTTACAAAGCCACTGGTCAGAAAGCTGCAGACTTCCCGGATCAATGGATGCGTGATTATGATCCGAGTGACAAATACTTTGGTCTGCGACCTGATATGGTAGACAAAGCCAAGAAACTCGCACCACTTTCCGGTTCTTTAAAGCGTACGAAAGAATACATCAAGACGCACTATATGATGGACCAGAAACAAGAAGCAACTGAGAAGTAACTGAGTAACTCACCCCCAATCGCCCCTCTCCGGAATATCCGGGGAGGGGCTACTATTTATGCCATCCGATTGTCTTGTGTCGCTCTCGTTCAAAGGGCTGACCGACTCAAACCAAGACAGTCACCCAGCCGCTCCTTAGCCCAAAAACACTAAAAAGGACTGCCGCAGCAATCCTCCTCTCTAATGATTGAAACCACAGATATCGGTAACCTTATACCTTATTTACTTCGCTAACCGAGGATACATAACCGCGATCAAGGTTCCCGTCTGACCATTACTCAATGTCACCGAATCAATACTCACATTCGGTATATTCAGGTAATCCATTGGGTAATGACCATGTTCAACCTTTTCCTGTACCAGCACGATCGCCGTCTCATATCGAATCGCTGTATATGATGGCAGCTTTTCCCGGTAAAACTGGAGCACCTGTTCAACCGAACTCTCAGTCAGAAACGTCGCAAAAGGCAGTGTTTGATCTAAATCGTCAAAATTGATGCCATGATACTTATGGACAACCATCAGCGAACCGGGATAAATAGGCAGCGCAACTGCGCTCATCGGTGCCTCTTTTATTTCAGGATTAATCCCCATCATCTGACGTAGCATTGCTCTGGATGTTTCCAACACCGGAGAGACAGCAGTTTGCTTCTGTGATGTCGGTTCAGGCGCTGTTTCGTCTTGCGCTGCAGCAATGCCGGACAGACTCAAAACCCCGAGTAAGGTGAGACTTGCGGTATATATTCGTTTTTTCATTGATTCTCCTTTACTACCATTTTGTCAGTGGTCAATCATCCAATTGATTCTCTTGCACCACCATCAACGTTATGACTCAAGTACCTTGCGGATAATCGCCCGCATGTGTGGAATACAATGGCTAAAATGTACTTTGTAACCATCACACAGATAATTTTTATTCGGAATACCATTCGAGGAGAGTGAAAAGCGATGTTTCGGACACCCACCATGGCAAACTTCTTTCACCGGACACTGAAGACAATCAACGGAGATATCCTTCGATTTACTTTGAGAAAACAGGATCTGCTGTTCACTGTTGACCATTTTCAGCAGGTTATTCTGGTGGATATTGCCCAGTTTGTTGTCCGGAAAAACGAAGTGATCACATGAATACACATCACCGTTCGCTTCTAGTGCCAGATTTGCGCCACATTCTTCAGAAAAAACACAAATCCCTTTTCCGCCAATGAGCTGAGTCATGGTCTGTTCAAAGTTCATTACAAAATACTGGCCAATGTCCTTTTCCGCCCATTCGTCAAAAATCGTATTGAGAAAACGCCCATAAGCTTCCGAAGGCACCGTCCACGGGGCAACCTGACACGGCTCTGAAAAGTCAGGCTTAATCAGAAACAGGCCATTCGAATCTGGCTGGCTGGCAATCCGTTCGACCAGTGGAATAAACTGCATGTAATGACTGCCAACGGCTTTCAAAGCACGGTAGACTGCCAACGGCTCATGGACATTATGCTCACTGACAACCGTCAGCGTATTAAATTCGACTTGATATTTTTTCAATAGCTCAATGGCTTCAATCACTTTGTCATAAGTATCTTTGCCTGATTTAGACCGTCGGTAGCGATTATGATGCTCGGCGTTACCATCAATAGAAAGGCCGATCAAAAATTGATGCCGGTGAAAAAATTTCGCCCAGCTCTGTGTCAGATTCAGGCCATTCGTCTGGAAAAAGTTATTAATCTGTTTTCCCTGCCCATAGCGCTGTTGATACGCAACCGCTTTTTCAAAAAACGCCAATCCTGCCAGCGTCGGTTCCCCACCCTGCCAGATAAAGTCGATGACAGGTGCAGACTGGGATTGAATATTGGTTTTTACATAGTTTTGCAGCGTCTCTTCATCCATCTGCCAGTTCTGCTTGCGGCTCGGATAGAGTTTCTCCTTCTCCAGATAGAAACAGTATTCGCAATCAATGTTACACACGGAGCCGGTCGGCTTCGACAAGAGCTGAAAATTCTCAATCTGGTTTTGCATCACATTGTCCTCTCGTATTCGATGAAACAGGGCCGTCGCACTAACGACAGCCCTGATTCGTTTTTTATTAGTATTTATCGTTATTGAAATGTGTAGCTCTGGTTTTCACTTTCTTTCCACCCATATCTTACGGATTTAAATTCAATTTGATGCACCCCTTGCGGGACTTTGAGTGCCTTGGTGTACAACAGCCAGTCTCCGTCATCAAATCGATAACCGATAGATGCGTTCTGAGTCCGGTTCACTATCGAAAATGTCTTAAACAATGAGTTGTAATGACCAAACGGTGCTTCTGTCACTCGCTGTTTACCGTCTTTATCCAAAATCTGTTTAACCATTTCAGACTCAGGCATCAGTGACATATCCACGGCACTGCCATCCCACGCAACCAAAGCCTGACGCATGGTTTCAAGTACCGCTTTATATTTAGGGTCTTGTGCCAGATTGTTCAGCTCATATGGGTCATTGACCTTGTCATACAGCTCTTCCTGAGGGCGAGGCTCAAACCAGATTTTTTGCTGTTTGTTCAGATGATCGGCTTCATTCTCCGCCTTCATCGATTGCATGATTCCCAGATTGTTACGGAAATTATTGTCATATCCACCGGGGATTTCCGTATGCTCGTTATACACATAACTATAGCGTGCGTTCCGAACACTTCGCCCATATTGAGGTACGCTATCGAAACGATCCCGTCCGGCATAGATATATTCACGTACAGTTGCGTTATCTTTCGATAAATCAACCCCGGTCATATAGTCCGGAACTTGGCTGCCGGAGAACCCAAGAAGGGTCGGGGCTAAATCTTCAAAAGAGACCAGACGACTTTCTGTTTGACCATTTTGTTTCCACCATGAGGGGCGATATTGCTTCGGTACATGCACCATAAATGGTACTTTCAGCCCCGAATCATAGAGATCGCGTTTATGTCGGGGAATACCGTCACCGTGATCCGTCGTCACGATCAAAATGGTGTTGTCCCAGAGTCCGTCTTTCTTCAACCCCTGAACGATCTTGCCGACCATCTGATCCATCACCTGAACATTGTCGTAATGTCGGGCAATATCACGTCTGACTCTCGGCGTGTCGGGATAATAGGGTTCAAGTTTGATATCCTTCGGATCCGTTAGCTGAATATTGTAATGGGCCCGCAATTTATCCCACCGATTAACCAACCGCTCCCATTTCTTATCCAACAGATCTTCCTTGCGGAAAATCCCTGACTCATGCGTAATCTGTGGATTGAGATGTAAGAAGAATGGCTTGCCATGAAGATCGTAATTCCGCCACGCTGTCGGAACCATAAAATCATCCATATTTTTAGATGAACCATGTTGATCCCACAACGTAAATGGCCCGATATTCATTGGCCCACCCGAAAACTGATAGTCGGTTTTGGTATCATTGTAAGTGAAATACCCGTTGGCACGGAGCAGTTCGGGGTAACCTTTGACTTGTGATTCAGGCACGCCAATATATCCACCACCGGGATAATTGGTCGTGCGCATATGCTGTAAGCCTAAGGTTTGTGGAAATCTGCCGGTAATCACACCAGCTCGACTCGGTGCGGAAACGGGAGCCATCGCATAAACCTGTTGAAAACGGACGCTCTCTTTTGCCAATGCATCAATATTCGGGGTTTTTGCGACAGAGTCCCCATAGGCCCCCCACCTCGGGCTCAGATCTTCAGCCATAATCAGAACGATATTCGGTTTTTCAGACTGTTTCTGTGGTGTAAAATCAGCCGCATTGACCGTACTGCTGATAGTGGCAGCTAACAATGTTAAAGCTAGGACATTTGTCTTCATTTCCTATTCTCCTGAAAGTCGGCAATTTGCATCACCCAGAAACGAAAAAACCCAAGCAGAGATATTTCTACCTCTGCTTGGGTCTTGCCTGCCGAAACAGTAACAATCCGTGCGAATGCAGTCAGCCTACTTTTCTATTGTGTCAATAGCAATTACAAGTCGTTCTATCTGTGATTGCTATCGCCTTCATTGGCTCATAAACCATGATGAATAAAGCCACCGGAATGAACAATTTCCGGCGGCAATCATCTCAGTACGCCACTAGAACTTAAAAATTAAACAGAGACTCGATATACACCTGATCATCACCTTTATCACTCATGGCTTCAGAAATTGCGATAGTGGTTCTACGATTGATATAATACTTCAGTTGGAATTCAAAAGCTTTATCAAGCTCATCCAGATTCACAATGATCGCCGGAGAAAATCCTTTGCCGTTTTTAGGGAGCAGCCTGTAGGTTACATTTGCAGAGGCACCTAGACCTTTGGTGGCATATCCTTGGTTACGGATGATATCGCCATTTTCATTATCATCCATTTTCGAATAAGAAAAGTTCCAAGACATACGTTGTGCCATTGCAAACTGCTTATACCCATAGAATGTATAAGTCAGCAAATTCTTATCGGTCCGCTCATAGTTAGTATCAGAATTGGAGTGATAAGAATCTTTCGTCTTCGCACCGCGGTTCCCCCAGATTCCTTTACTACCGACAAAAAGACCCGGCTGACCATTATGAACCGCCAGATAAGCACCGAAGGAATCAGCTTCACGCGAATAAATATCTGCCGTCTGATAACCGAAATCTATCCCCATGATGTCAGAATCCATATCATAGGAAGCATAAACATACAGGTTATTGTCATAGTGGCTGTCGTAAATAATTTTCCCTGCATTTTTTCTCCCTCTTTCTGACTGGTTGTTATACAAACCCGTAATAGCGACATCATTGGAGAACGATGACATCGTTGCGGTGTATTTACCATAACCCAGAAAGCCCCAGACCGAATCTTCAAAACCAACCCGGAATTGGTCAATCTTCTGATCATCATCAAAATTATCGAAACGATTGGTGACTTTATTATCATTATCAATCCAGATTTCCTGAGCCTCCATCCGCACATCACCGACAAACCCGATCCGATCCGTAAGGGCGGTGTAGCCCCTCATGCGCATCATCACTCTAAAATAAGCTTTCTCATAATCAGTGTGATCCGTTGATGTGTTATAGCCGCCTTTTAAGAAGCCATTAAAAAACCACCGTGAATTATTATCCAGATTTGTTAATGATTCGATTGTTGAACCCGCTTCCTTATAGTTTTCGACCAGATCAGAGTCCCACTTTGTCGTGTCACTCTTTGCATAAACATTATGGCTTAACCCACATGCTATCGCTATTGCTAAAATTGTAATATTTTTCATATCTTTCAAACCCCTATTAATAAAAAAACCCGCCAGACCGTTATAAATAACGGTCTGGCGGGTTTTGCCTGAAATTCAGTAGCAATCCAACGCCAATAATAAATAATTATTATAAAATAAAAACTAATTGATTCTCTTAATGTGACCAAACTCAATAAATATTTCTATCAATATGAAGAATAAATAAATCACACTCCCCAAAAAAACTTTCAAAAAATTCATTCCAATAATAGTTATAGAAAAATAATGAGATGCACAGTCTCATTATTTTTATAATAATTAAAGTTAACTATTGGGATTAAATAATGGTGCTTTAGGTTTTGGCATATTCTCTTTAAATATCTTCGCCGCAGACAAAACCTCAGCCAGAATTTTCGGTGACCGTTGTGCAAGGTTTATCGTTTCATTCGGATCTTCTTTGAGATTGTACAATGTCGGCTCATTCAGCCACACAACCCCTTTTCTACCTTTGCGCTCTCCGAAGACAACTTTATAGTCTCCCATCCGAAATGCCGTAAACTGCCCCAGAACATAATAAGGCATGGTCGTTCTGGCACTCTTATCCCCTTTCAACCATGTTTTACTGATATCAAACCCATCGAGATCTTTGACCGGATGATGGGTGCCTGTAAGAGACATAATCGTCGGCAGGATATCCAGCGTACTGCCGATGCCATCAACGACTTCATTTTTCAGATGACCTTTCCAGTTAACGATAAACGGCACTCTCATTCCGCCTTCATACTGGGTACCTTTCGCATCTCTCAAGTTTCCTTTTTGACCGGCCAGCCCCCATTTGTTCCACATCCACCAAGGGCCGTTATCTGAAGTGAACATCACAATGGTATTATCCGCAATCCCTTGTTTTTCCAGTTGATCCATAATTTGCCCGACCGACCAGTCAATTTCCAGCAAGATGTCACCATAGCGGTTATGACCTTTCCCAACAAACTCAGGAGAACCAAACAATGGTGTATGTGTCTGGGGATAAGACATGAACATAAAAAACGGATTTTTTTGCTGCTTATGTTCGGCAATGTAGTCTTTGGCACGACTGGTAATATTTTTGGTAAAGGTTGCCTGTTTCATACCACCGGGAACCTTATAATCAATGTATTTACCGTTGATGGTATCTTTGGCCTCATAAGACATATACAAGGGCACATCCCAATATTCTTGCTTCGGCAGAATATAAGCAGGCATTCCCTTAACCCAAGCAGCATGTGCTGCTTTGGGATCATTTTTCATCAACGCATTCATTTCTAACTGATTTGGTGTGATCGTTGAATAACGGTCATTACTGGCAGGAATACCATACCACCAATCGAATCCGTGACGAGTCGGGAATGAATCGGCATTGGAACCCAGATGCCATTTACCGTACATCACAGTGTCATAGCCATTGGTCTTCAGTGAGTCTGCGATTGTCACTTCTTTTTTCGGGAAACCATCCGGGTCACCTTCAATGAATACACCAGGCGCGGTTGTTCCATACAGGCCTGTTTTGGGCCCTAATCGTCCAGTTAACAAACCACCACGGCTGGGAGAAGAAATAGGTGAACTCACATAAAAATTGGTCCAGCGCTGACCTGTTTTGGCAAGTTTATCTAAATTTGGGGTTGGTGTTTTACTACCTTGTAAGCCAATATCTGCCCACCCCATATCGTCAGTAAATAAAATAATAACGTTGGGTTTTTCTGCCGAATGTTGACTTGCCACAGCCAAAGAAGTCATCCCAGCCATACTCGCGACGGCAACACTGACACCAATTGCAATATTTTTTATCTTCATGTTTTGTGCACCTTATTTCCTTCATGTTATATCAATTTGACACCAATTCTTATTAAGAACCATTGATATATACTCACATATTTAAACAATGAAATGGATGAAATAGAGTACAAACAGAACACTGTCAAAAAAATAAAATGCATACCCAAAATACTTTTTATAAAATAGTCCATCTAGCATCAATGATTTTATCTTATGATACTTATATATAATGTATTTAAACGATGATGTACTCTTTTACATCGCTTTATAAAAATTAAGCAGTGACTCAATACTATCTCATAGCTCCCTAATGATATAAATACTCAACAGTTGTACTCGAATAGCCACGAGATTATTAAAGATGATGCATGCTGTTTTTATTTATATTCTCCTCATTTTTAACATCATATTATAACGAGCGATATGTTTGTTTTATTCAAAAAAAAACCTAAATCCAATCAAATCCGGATAATAACTATCAACTAGATCTGATTGGATTTAGGTCTTGCCTGCAAAATCGCAGTAACAATCCACATTGCCAATGCATATATTTTTAAAATAACAACTATTTTAATCTAAGCAAATACAATCTACCAGACTGTGATATATATCGATAAACAGAAAATAAAGCTACAATTAATGTGATCATCGCCATGTTTTAACCACAATTTCTTGAGTGGTCTATTGAATAGATAAAGTTGTTCGCCTTATTTTCATTGGTAAGCAACATCCGTGTCCTAACCATGTTTACATTTTCGGCAACGACACAAACGGACAACAGCGAACGGTTACCGATTCATGCAGCACTTCTTATATTTTTTGCCACTGCCACATGGACATAAACTATTTCTTGATACTGTCTTTGTGCTTTTGGGTAAGTGACTCTGATTAAAGTCGATATTTTTCAATATCATAATGTCATTGACGGGTTGACCGTTAAAAATCAAACCTCGAATTTGTCCCATCGTTTCAGCAATATGACGGAAGTAATGTTTGTACCCCGCACAAAAGTAATTATGCTGAGGAAAACCGGATGGGGAGACATTAAACCGGTGTTTTGGACACCCCCCATTACAAGCAAACAGAAATTCACAATGCTGACAGTCTGGGGTGAGTGACTTTTTCTTACTTTGACCAAACTCAATCGCCTGTTCACTATTATTCATTTCAAAAATAGAGACATCATGAATGTTGCCTAGTTTATGTTCCGGGTACACAAAGTGGTCACAATTATATAAGTCACCATTAGACTCTAGTGCAAACGCATGACCGCAGGTTTCGGCAAAGATACAAATTCCGGCAGGTTCTCCACACCAGGATGAAATAGCGTTATCAAAGGTTTGCACAAAGATCTTACCGACATCTTTCTTGACCCACTCATCAAAAATAGACGTCAAAAATTGACCGTATTGAAGGGGAGTCACCGACCAAGAGGTCACGCGTGCTTCTGTGACATCAGGAGAAACGAAACTGAGCCCGTCTGCCGTTTTCTCTTCAATTTCACGTTCTACCAACGGGATAAACTGCATATAGGTAGAACCGATTTGTTTCAAGAATTGATACACGTCTAACGCATAGTCAGCATTTGCATCACTCACAACCGTTAAAGTCGTAAAATCCACGCGATGTTTCTGTAATAACGCAACGGCTGCGATAACCTTATCAAAACTGCCTCTTTGCGCTCGATTCAGGCGATATTTATCGTGCAGATGTTGAGGACCATCAATGGATAAACCAATCAGAAAATCATGTTTGATGAAGAATTCACACCATTCATCATTGAGTAGGACACCATTGGTTTGGAAAGCATGCGTGATATGTTTCCCCTCGCCATATTTATCACAAAACGCAATGACCTTTCTGAAAAAGTCGATCCCCATTAATGTCGGTTCACCACCTTGCCAGACAAACTGAACGTCAGCCCCGCTTTGCGCTTGAATATATTGACGAACATAAAGCTCGAGCGTCTCCTCGGTCATTTGCCATTGACTCTGATCCGGATATAACTTTTCCTTCTCCAGATAAAAACAATAGCTACAATCCAAATTACATTTTGAGCTACTCGGCTTACTCATCACATGACATTGATTGACGGTTTGCATGGCTGCCTCAAACTGGGTTTATGACGGTATAAAACGTAAGCAAATGTTTAGCGCATAGAATAAAGCCGCAAAGACCAATACCACGCTAAGCCCCTGTTTTTGAATGATGAACGGCCCATAAGAGGAAGCAGAGGTTCCTTTAATATTCCGGCTCAGTTCAATGGATGTGAATAAACTGAATAGCATGGTGCTGATCAGTAGAAAAACGGCAATGACTACAAGCAGAGCGTTGGATGATAATAAACCAATGCGACAAATGGCCGCGACGATCACTATCGACGACAACAGCGTTCTCCACCATGACAATAACGTCCGTTCATATTGAAGACCGGGCTTTTCCATAACCACCTACCCAGCCACGATGAACAACATCAGCACGAGTGAGATCAATCCAAAAATAAGACTGACGACTTTCATTATCCACGGATAATTCAGTGGCTCTTGACTGCGCATCGCTCGCTCATTCTGGGCCCATCTTGTATAGGCCCAGCCGGCAATCACCGCAGAAAACCCACATAGCGTTACAGACAATGCGATTCTGAGTCCCGGCGTGGCTAAATCCAATGACAGTTGGTCAATTGCGATGGCCCCTGCGAGAATCGCAATCGCCGTACGAATCCAAGCAAGGTAAGTGCGTTCGTTCGCTAATGAGAAACGATAATCTGGATCGACACCATTTTTCTTCCAGCTCATAATTAATTAATCTTACTCCTGATATTAATTTTAGAAGACTTAACATTTTCAAAACAATGCTTCAGTGTTTCCGTATACAAGATATCTAACAAATACATTTGCGAAATCCGTGTGCCGATTGAATCCCCTTGGTAAAGTTCACCTTGTGAGCTATTTTGCAGCACAATATGCGATAATTTACCGATGGTAGAGTTCGCATTTTGCGTGATCGCGACAATGGTTGAGCCATTCTGCTGAGCGGTTTGGGCCGCTTTAATCATATCTTCGCTTTCTCCGGAGTGAGAAATCACCACGACAAAATCATCGGGTTTAGTATATTGAATTTTATAGTACATCGTGTGCTTTTCGTTAAAGCTATTGGCATCAAAACCAATCCGGTTAAACTTATACCCTGCCTCAATCGCTGATAATCCTGAGCCACCGAGTCCAATAAAAAACAGACGATTGGCTTTTTCTAATGCGTCTACCGCTTGCTGCAAAGACTCGGTCACGAGCAGTGCCTTCGTATCCCGAACACTATAGTTAATGATGGATTCAACTTTCTCGACCGTGCTTTCTAAATCATCTTCAATATAAATGTCTGGAGAAATGGCCCGTTTTTCACCTTGAGAAGAAATCATCAGCTCTTTGTGTAACTGCGCCTTGAATTCTTGATAGCCTAATGCACTGTACTTCTGACAAAAACGGATGACAGAAGCATCACTCACACCCGTAGAAGTTGAAAACTCACGAGCTGATGCTCTAACAAAATAGCTTGGATTTTCTATAATTTTATCAACGATCAAAGACTCTGCTTTTGTCATCGAAAAGCGAGAATTTTTAAGTTGTAGTAATAAAGGAGAAGGAGGCATAAAAAGTATCTCTCATGTTTCATGCAACCATCTTACCATATGAAATGTAGCATACACTACATTAGCTTAATCTTACTAACCGTCGAAAACCTTTCTCCCGATGCCAGCCTGATGATGCCGGGTTTGTCAGTGAGCGCTAAAGTATCTTGACTTGAAGGCGCGGTAATGCCGAAACACGGCTCGATACAGATAAACTCACACGCAGGCTTCTTCCAAATCACAAGATAAGGCACATCAGGAAATGCTAGACCTAACGCTTTCATCCCATCTTTTATAACGATGCATTGCGCTTGAGGCTCCCGGATATAAATCGCACCTCTGGAAAAATCAACATCGGACAGGGACAAAGACAATCCCATATCTAAGTGCGGCTGCGAAACAAAATCAACAAAGCCCTGATTGCCATAGCAATAATGCTGCGGCGAATCTTCAAAGATTAAATCGGCATCATGACTGGCGGAAAAAGCCGGATGAAATCCGAGAGAAAACAGCAGTGCCTCTTCCCGATCATTAACCACATCAAAGCGAACGTTGACGGTGTCTTTGTCTAAGGTGTAACTCACGGATAAATCAAAACCATATGGGTAAACCAGGCGACTTTGTTCGCTATCGCGCAACCCTAAAACGACACGGTTTGAATCATGAGCTCTCAATTCAAACCGTGAGTTTCGGGCAAACCCATGGCGGGGCAGTGTATAAGTCTGCCCCTTCGTTTGGTACTGACCATCAGGCAGATTGCCAACAATCGGAAAGAGAATCGGCGCACGGCCCTGCCATGCATCTCCCTGCCACAAAAGCTCTTCATGACGGGTCTTAGACCAGATAGATACAAGTTCAGCACCCAACTGATTGATGCGGACACGCAGAGACTCATTTTCGATACCGTAGGTCGTTGCCATTAGTCATATCTCATGGCTAGATTGAGCTGATAAATGGCTTTTTTCAGTAACTCATCCTGATACAAAATTCTGGCTAGCTCATAGACACGTTCAGGCGTAATTTGCTCGTTGTCATCAATGTGTGCTAATAAGTTCTGCTTATCTTGTGCTGGGTTATCGGAAATATGTCCAAGGACTTCTAACCCTTCGGCGACACAATGGTGGCTTAGATTATAATTTTGATAAGCAGAAAGCTGATACTGCTCAAATTGGATCTTTTCCTGGCGAATGTTCTGAAGTGTTAGATCCTCCAGAGCGTAGCGTTGATATAGCTCATCAGGCGCTTCATTCTCAATCAACAAGGCTTTAATTTTCTCCAGCAGAGAGAGCGCTAACTCATCATTATCAAGCGGATGAATTTGCTCTGGATCCGCGTCAATATCAAATAGCTTGTCACCAAATCGATATGAATTGGTGTAATTAACCGACGTTGGAATTCTCAACACTGGCGTCTCATTGGTAAACGCAAATCCGTCACACAATGTCGCTCCTTTTAACTGCGCTTGAGTAAAACGACTATCAATTGCCGTTGGCATCAGGGTGTACTCATACTGAGAATTGTGACGTTCTTTCGGTGAACGCATATAAACGTATTGACCATCCGTGATGTTGAGGTGAGCACCATAATAACCGTATAACGCATGTGAACGGATGGGCTGATTATCACGTAATGCAGAATAAAAAGAACGGCCATGCATATGCGGGGGAACGTCATGACCAAAGAAATCCAGTAATGTGGCAGGTATATCAATCAACTGCCCCAAGAAGTCTGTTTTCACATCTTTTAACTTCAAACGTGGATCCCAATAGAAAAATGGCGTATGTGCGACTTCTTCATATAAAGGCATGATATTTTTGCCCCACCAGTCATGCTCTCCTAACAAGAATCCATGATCAGTACAAACCATCAACATGGTATCGTCCCAAAGCTGATGGTCGTCAAACATATCTAAGACTTTACCAAGATAGTCATCACACATCGTCAGTAATGCTTTATAGAATTTTTGAATCAGTTGCTGTTTCTCTGCGGAATCCGTATTGGCGTTGTAGTACATCCAACCATTGAAGTCAGACTGGGTACACCCATACATCTGTAGATATTTTTCCGGCACAAAGAAGGGTTCATGAGGATCGAAACATTCGAGTTGTAAGAACCAATTATCCTGATCCAAGTTAGTCCTGATGAAGGACAATCCCTCTTCAATCGTCCGGCTTAGCGTATGCTCCAGCTCGGTTTTCATGTACTCACGATTGATCATATCTTGCGCAATGCGTCTTTTGCGCCGTTCCACAACAACTTGCTGCTCTTGCCCTTCGGCATCATAGACAACTTCGGGTTTCTCAACGTGTCCTTTCCAAGCATCGCCTTCCTGACCACGAATGAATTCAAAAGTCGTATAACGCGTATGGTAAGTTGCCCCGCCATCACGCCAATAATGTTTATGATCAGTAACGAGATGCGTATGAATTTTATTTTTAGCTAAATATTCAGGCATTGAAAAATCAAAAGGTTCGATAGGCCCCCAGCTACGATGAAGGAAATTGTACCTGCCAGTGTGCATGTCCCTTCTCGCAGGCATACATGGCATGCTGCCAACGAAAAACTTATCAAACTGAACGGTTTTTTTGGCTAAACGTTCAAAGTTCGGTGTAATGGCATCACCACCATATGTTGATAGATGATGACGCGTTAACGTATCAAACATTAATACAACTGCTTTCATTTTTTACCCTTGCTCATCTCAATGAAAAGAATGGAAAGGATGGTGCGGTATACACCATCCGTCTCACTAAGCGCTGTGAATCATATATTCATCGAGTTGATTTTTAATGACGGTTACCTGAGGTCCAAATATAACCTGGATCCCATTATCTTGAATGACGGTCGCTAATGCGCCATAAGATTTAAATTTCTCATCCTGTACAAGGCTTGCGTCTTTTACATTGACACGGAGTCGTGTCGCACAGCAATCTAAATCCAGAATGTTGTCTTTGCCACCGAATGCCTGAATGATGCCTTTTAGCTTCTCGTCACCCGTCACAGAACTTCCTTCACTGGCATCGTCTTCTACATCATCTCGGCGTCCCGGTGTATTCAGATCTTTCCAAGTAATCAATGTTCTAAAGACTAAATAATAATATGTGAACATGAAGGCACCAACAGGGAACATCAGTAAATAGTTCGTTTTATCATTGCCTTGCATAATACCAAACAGCGTAAAGTCAATTGCGCCACCAGAGAATGTCATCCCCACGGTGATATCAAGCATATGACAAAGCATAAATGCTAAACCGACACCGATAACGTGGAACACGTATAGAATTGGGGCGGTAAATAAGAAGATGAATTCCAGTGGCTCAGTGATACCGGTAATAAAAGAAGTCAGTGCAGCTGACAATAAAATCCCAGCGACTTTCTTACGATTTTCCGGTTTTGCACAATGGTACATAGCCAAAGCTGCACCTGGCATACCAAACATAAAGTCAGCAAAGCGACCTGACATGAACCGAGAAACACCTTCAAAATATTTCACTGTATGAGGGTCTGCGAGCTGAGCAAAGAAGATGTTCTGTGTGCCTTGCACCAATTGACCATTCACGACCGCTTCACCACCAACACTGGTAAACCAGAACGGCATATAGAAAATATGGTGAAGACCTAAAGGAAGCAGTGTTTTCAGGATTGCACCAAATGCAAACGTTCCTGCATACCCCGTCGTTTCAACTAAGCTTCCCAGACCTGAAATACCTTGCTGAAAAAACGGCCAGAAGAAGTATAAGAACACACCGAGAAAAATAGACGCGAATGAAGCGACGATAGGAACAAAACGTGAGCCACTAAAAAATGCTAATAAAGAATGGAGTTCGGCTTTGTAGTATTTCCCATGAACAACGGCAACCAATATACCGCATAAAATGCCACCTAAAACACCGGTTTGTAAGGTCTGAGTTCCTAACACTACCGCTTGACCGGCTTCTTTTAAGTTTGAAGCTTCTAAAGTCCCGGTAATAGTTAGCATCGCATTGATTGTCACATTCATAATCAAAAATGCTAATACAGCAGCCAGCCCTGCCGTGCCTTTATCCGATTTTGCTAAACCAACAGCCACACCGACACAAAACAAGAGCGACAAGTTGCCAAATACAACCGCTCCTGCACTTCTCATCAGAATAAACAGAGACTGCAAAAACTGAATATCCAACATTGGATACATTTCGATGGTATGTGGATTCGAAAATACGCCACCGATCCCGAGGAGTAGACCAGCAGCAGGCAGAACTGCAATAGGAAGCATAAATGCCTTCCCCAAGTTCTGCGCTTTTGAAAACAATTTTGAGTTTTTCATATCAGACCTTTTGTTTCGTTATGTTTTTCTCTTTATGAATGATACGTTAAAAAGTAGCGTGTGCTACATTTTATGATCAAAAAAGTGACGATTGCTACATTTATTTTTATAGAATTATCAGTAGCAATAGGTCGCGCCATGTGAGAAATCACCCATAAAGATGAGAAAAATCAATATGTTAGAATTAATAAATTACATGGGTTTGTATTAATCGCATGAATGAACATTCAGATGGGAAATAGCGATACTGCTACATCAATGACGAAACGGGTTGACCATGTATGTATAAACGGGGATCGATACAGGAAAAACGCTCAAGTGCCATGAACGTTTCCTTCATTTTTTGTACTGGGACATGTTAGGGGCTGTTGACCTTTCGTGATGGTTTTTGCAGCAATTTGTCGTGCATTTCGTCAAGGCAGGTCATGTGAAGTGTAGCGATCCGATCTACATGAACCATGACCTAACGCTGGATAAATGAGCGACAAATGCTGCCCTGAGGGGTCATCTGAACGTGTCTTGCTCTTTGTTACGGGTCATTTGCTTAGGATAACCGCCCCTAGGTTTTGCCTGACGTTATGACACATTTTTAACCTCAATCATGTTGCCGCCTGTGTGGACAGTGTTATCGATTAATCCGTCAATTTTTCTCATTTTTTCGAGCTGAGCCTGAAGTTTCAGAGATAAATCACTCAGTTCCGAGGCAGAGATGGACGTCTCTTCCGCAGATGCTGCCGTCGAGTGGACCACTTCATCAATTTCTGACATCCCCTGATTGACCTGACTCAATCCGGTCGCTTGACTTTGCGATGCATGATCGATTTCTTCGATGGTGTCGGAGATCGTTGCCACATGCTTAACAATCTCGCCCAATGCACTCACACATTTTTGTGATATTGCATTACCCTTTTCGATATTTCCTACTGATATCTGAATATACTGCGCCGACTCACTCGCAGCGGTTGAACTGCGCTCAGCAAGCTTTCTGACTTCATCGGCTACCACAGCAAAACCACGCCCCATTTCACCGGCCCGTGCAGCCTCAATGGAAGCATTCAGTGCCAGCAGATTAGTCTGAGATGCAATATCATCAATGACATTAATAATGTCACTAATTGCGCCACTTGAGCGATTAATTTCCTGCATCGCTTGCTCAAGTTCTCTTATTTCATCGGAGGCCATGGTCGCTGCTCGCTGTGCCTCAGACGAAACAGCACTGGCCTTTGAAGCACGCTCAGCATTGTCATTAGCCTGAGTAAGAATCTCATTGAGTGAGCTACCGATTTGGGTAACAGAGGCCGCTTGCTGAGTTGACCCGACGGTCAGTGCATGGCTGGCCTCATTCAGGTTTTTTGCCCCTAATGTCAGGCTTTCACTAATGGCATCCACATCTCTGTACACGGCTTTTAGCGCAACCTTTTCTGATATTTCCTGCACATATTCAACATGGCCTATCTTGTTGCCATTTAATCCACTGATGTAAAAAGAGTCGACACGAAAATCTTTTCCCCATTGGTTAAAGCCAGTGGTCTGTTTGCCTTTTCTTAAACAGGCCACCCCACAGTCTTCGGTGTTACAGATGTTTGCTCCCCAGTTTGAACAGTGCATTCCAAGGACGTTCTCACGTTTGACTCCCAGCGGATCGGTAGCAGCGCGGTTGACAAAGGTCCACTTCATATCCATATCAGTGACAGAGAGTGGATTTGGGATGGTATCGAGGATCTGCTCATAAAAGTTGAATTTCTCTCTTGCCAAACGTTCCATCTTCATCAGGCAGGCAAATACCCCCGCTACCGCGACAACCAAAATCAGTAGGTTTATGTTTTCTAGCGCGAATAGCAAGGCAACGACTATAGAGACGGTGCAGAAACCTAATGCCAGACGGTAGTATTTGTTCATATGCTTTCCTTTATCCCCGACTCTCTCGATCATTGTCGATTAAATTGTAGGTGACATTCATAGCAAAACCACTGAGAACAGGTACGAACACTGACATTCATAGCCTTGCTCACAAATTCAATATCAGGCACCTAGCTTTTACGGGCAACAAAGACTATGCGGTTATCAGGCAAAGTTATTGATTTAGTTTGTATCATAGTTAACCCTATCCCCGACCCAAATAATGACCAGCAAAACGAAGCATGTGGTGCCCCGAATCAGCTCAGTTTAGAGAACATCACTGTGCGACAAACCTTCTCCATTTCTCGGTGACTCTCGGGAGAATTTTCCCTTAAACCCTTAGTAAGATTGGTGTAGTGTGGGAATCAATTTGTTATCAAACCGTTTAATGATAAGCAGGCCCCTATGACTCCGACCGAAACACTCAATACTTTAAACCACAGCTACCTCGCAATTCATCGCAAGAAAGAGGATCTGTTCTGGTCAACCTATATGGGGACCAGTGATGCCCATGACCAATCCGCCCAAGCACAAACCGAATGGACCCATTATCTCAGTAACCCACAGAAAATTGCTGATATAAAACAAGCGATTACTGAAGCGGAAAAGCTGATTGACCCGCAGGAACGAAAATCAACACTGATCGGATTGCAAGGCTGGCTGGCGACGTTTCAGGCGCACGCTATCGAAACGCCGGAAGGTAATCAACTGAAAGAAAAACTCATCAATTTTGAAGCAGACCTGTTTGAGAAAAAGCAGCAACATGTCATGACTTATCACGATGAAAAGGGCAATAAAGTTGAAGGATCATTGCCTGTACTCAGTTCCGTGATCCGCACGAATGATCATGAGCAAGTGCGTCAGTCTGCGCATCAGGCGTTAATGGATCTGGAACAGTGGCTACTACATAACGGATTTCTGGATCTGGTGAAACTGAGAAATCAATTTGCCCGCACTCTCGGCTTTGATTCTTTCTTTGATTACTCTGTGGTAAAAACTGAGCAGATGACTTCCGAGCAGTTGTTTACCATTCTGGATGATTTTGAACAGCGTACCCGCCCAAGCCACCACAACAGTCTGGATAGCCTTGCTAAAGAGAAAGGCGAACAGGCATTACAGGCTCATAATTTCCCATTTTCGTTTGCCGGAGATGTCATGCGGCAACTGGACCCTTATGTCCCCTTTTCTCAGTCACTCCGTCGTTGGGTGGAATCATTTGGTCGTTTGAATATTGACTATTCCGGTGCAGAGTTAACCCTTGATTTGCTCGATCGTAAAGGAAAATACCAGAATGGCTTCTGCCACGGTCCAATTCCATCCTTTGTCGATCAGGGGAACTGGATTGCGGCACAGGTGAATTTTACCAGTAACGCCAAACCGGATCAGGTCGGTAGCGGTTATGACGGTATCAATACCCTGTTCCACGAAGGAGGCCACGCCGCCCATTTTGCCAATGTAAAAATGAACGCGCCCTGCTTTTCTCAGGAATTTGCCCCAACCTCGATGGCTTATGCTGAAACTCAGTCGATGTTCTGTGACAGTTTGCTGACCGATGCAGACTGGTTAAAACAGTATGCGAAAAACGCTGCTGGCGAAGCAGTACCGGATACCATCATCAAACAGATGATTGATAGCCGTCAGCCTTTTAAAGCCTACACAGAACGAAGTATTCTGGTTGTACCATACTTTGAACGGGCACTGTATCAGTTAAGTGATGACGAACTGACGCCCGAAACCGTGACTAAACTGGCGCGTGATATGGAACAGCGCATTTTAGGATTGGCATGTAGTCCCAGACCGTTAATGGCAATCCCGCATCTTTTATCTGATGAGTCAGCATGTTCGTATCAGGGCTATTTGCTAGCACATATGGCGGTGTATCAGACCCGTGCATATTTTACCCGGACATTGGGTTATTTGACTGATAATGCGGAAATTGGTCCTTTACTTGCGAAACACTACTGGTCCCAAGGCAACCATCTTTCACATAATCAGACCATTGAGAGCCTGACTGGAGAAGGATTCAATGCCAAATATATCGCTGACGCATGTAACCTTTCAGCAGAAGACGCATGGAAAATAGAGCAACAGAAAATTGCCAACTTATCTTCCCGGAAGCGCTCTGACATCGCACCGCTCAATGCCAGAATAAAAGTCGTGGATGGTGAGACAGTAATCAGTGACAACTTAGTATCTGACGAAGACTTGTGTCGTCGCTTTGAAACTTATATTGCTAAGGAATACGGTTGTTAGTGAATTGAATCTGGCTAGATTCTCTGCCGAAAGATAGGAAAATGGGCCGATAGATAGTGATACCTTTCCCTTCATCTATCTGGCCGATTTTTTGTTTGAGTATCATGTGGCTAAGTCGGATGATATCGCGTACGCAGGTTTTGCGATTTTCATCCTTAGGATAAATAAAATAAAAATAAAAATAAACCTATCTTTAATTTTTTAAACCTGTATAGTCGACCTTGCTCTGACAAAGAGTTGTTTCAAGATAAAAAATATAAAGTAAGTTTTCAGCGTTATCCCTGGCAAGTTTTTCTCTGTATCTCCCTTAATTCTCTATCCCAAAAATAATGCTTATGTTCAGTGCACCTTAATTTTAATTTTATAAGGGGCATAATATGTCTAATCAAGATATCGGTACAGTAAAGTGGTTTAATGAAACAAAAGGTTTCGGTTTCATTTCTCAAAATAATGGTGACGATCTTTTTGTTCACTTCCGAAGCATCGTTGGTGATGGGTTTAAAAAACTCATTGAAGGCGACAAGGTTTCTTTTACCATAGGTAAAGGACCGAAAGGTTTCCAAGCAGAAAATGTAATGACACTCTAGTCGTCTTACAAATTTTGGCTTCCTTATCACGCTTAAGAAAGTGATAAGGAAGTAGTCGCTCTGACCAAGCGTTGTTTCAGATAAAAAGTATAAAGCCAGTTTTTCCAGCGTCATCCTTAGCATGTTTCTCTGCAATCACCCTTCATTTTCTATCATAAAATAACACATGTTCAGTACACCTTAATTCTTAAATAAATAAGGGCATCGTATGTCTAATAAAAATATAAACTCGATGAATAGTTCTGATAAAAAAATCAAAACAAAAAAACATTCATATAATAAAAATTCAGTAAACGACTTACTTCAAAGAATAGCAAGCGGTCAAAGCGGTGTAGTTTTGGAGGTGTTATCTTGAATAATAATGGCAGAAAGAAAATTTGGTTTAAGCTTAAAAAAGAAAGATCAAATAATGAAAACCAAGTCAATGACTGATATTTGTTTTGAATATAAATCTCGTTGTAAAAACTAGAAAATATAAGCGAACACAATAGGGTTTAAAAGACTGAATTATCAGTCTATCTTTCATTGTTCCGACACACTTTAGAACATCAACATTTGAGAAAAGGCAGCGTATCGATGCGATCGCTGCCTTTTTAGTATGATACTTTAATACTCAGTATGCATCTTTATTACTTAGTATGAGACTTTATTCCTCTCCTACAATTTATTCCTCTCCGGCATCACCCCTTACTCAACGGTAACCGCTTTTGCTAAGTTACGCGGCTGATCGACGTCGGTGCCTTTAATCAGGGCAACGTGATAAGACAGGAGCTGCATTGGCACCGTGTAGAATATTGGGGCAGTGACTTCATGGACGTGGGGCATCTTGATGATTTTCATGCCTTCACTCTCTTCAAAACCGGCTTTCTCGTCAGCGAAAACATAGAGTAATCCGCCACGCGCGCGAACTTCCTCAACATTCGATTTCAGCTTTTCCAACAAATCGTTATTCGGTGCAATCACAACCACTGGCATATCGGCATCGATCAATGCGAGCGGGCCATGTTTTAACTCCCCGGCAGCATAAGCTTCCGCATGAATATAAGAGATTTCTTTGAGCTTTAATGCAGCTTCCATGGCAATCGGATAATACTCGCCACGTCCTAAGAATAAGGTGTGATTCTTATCCGCAAAATCTTCCGCCAGCGCCTCAATCGCCTTATCAAAAGCTAAAGCACTTTCAATCTGAACTGGTAGTTCGTGGATCGCATGCACAATGTCGGCTTCTTTGCCAGCATCGATATGGCCTTTCTGACGACCTAATCCGACAACCAGCATCAGCATTGCTGTTAACTGAGTGGTGAAGGCTTTGGTGGATGCAACACCGATTTCAGTACCGGCACGCGTCATAAATGCAAAATCGGATTCACGAACCAAAGAAGAGCCGGACACATTACAAATGGTCATTGCAGCCATATAGCCTTTTTCTTTCGCGATGCGTAAAGCTGCCAAGGTATCTGCGGTTTCACCTGACTGAGATAAAGTGATCAGCAAGCTGTTCGGACGAACAACAAAGTCACGGTATCGAAACTCTGATGCAATCTCGACATCACAACTGACCCCCGCCAATGACTCAAACCAATATCGGGCTGCCATTCCAGAGTTATATGAGGTGCCACAGGCAATGATCTGCACGTGTTCAACTTTGTTCAGGATCTCTTTCGCACTGCTGCCAATACTGTCGATAATGACCGAGTTATGCGTCACCCGCCCTTCCATTGTCTGTTTCAGCGCGTTCGGCTGTTCAAAAATTTCTTTTTGCATAAAGTGACGATATTGGCCTTTATCTCCCGCATCATGTTCAGCACTCGATTCGATGATCTCACGTTCAACCTGATTGCCTTGCCCATCAAAAACGCTAACGCTTCTGCGAGTAATCTCAGCAACATCCCCTTCTTCAAGGTACATAAAGCGGCGCGTGACACTTAACAAGGCCAGTTGATCTGAAGCCAAGAAGTTTTCACCGACACCAAACCCAATCACAATCGGGCTACCTGAGCGCGCCACAACCAAACGGCTTGGATCACGTCGATCAAGCACAACAGTACCGTAGGCACCTTCGAGCTGCTTGGCTGTTTTTTGCAGCGCTTCAACCAGTGATTCACTTTGGCGTAATTCCCATTCCACTAAATGGGCAATCACTTCCGTGTCGGTCTGAGACTCAAAGACATACCCACGACTTTGAAGCAGTTCTCGCAGGGCTTCATGGTTTTCAATAATACCATTGTGCACCACGGAAATATCACCAGAAACATGTGGATGAGCATTGATTTCAGAAGGCTCCCCATGCGTTGCCCAGCGTGTATGGGCAATACCGGTTCCACCGCGCACATCGGCAGCATTGACGGCCTCAGCCAACGCCTGCACTTTACCAAGGCGGCGAATCCGGGTGCAGTGGTTGTCTGCATCAACAATCGCAACACCCGCTGAATCATAACCACGGTATTCCAGACGACGTAACCCTTCGACCAATATTTCTGCGATATCACGCTGTGCCACAGCACCAACAATTCCACACATAATTTATGACTCCACTTAAATCTCAATATATCCAGCCCCGACAGAAAAGCCTCGATTCAGGCACTTTCCTGTCCGAACCCTTAATTCATTTGACTTTGTATCACTCTCACCTGGTTAGCTTCGATCATTGCCACTTGCTCATTGGTAATCTTGCTGTCGGTGACCAGTACATCGATCTGATCCCATCCCAGTTCCAGATTTGGGATCTTACGACCAATTTTGTCTGATTCAGCCATCACAATAACTTCCCGGGAAACTTCCGCCATCACCCGGCTCAGCCCCGTCAGTTCATTAAATGTCGTTGTTCCCCGAGCCAAATCAATCCCGTCACATCCGATGAATAACTGGTCAAAATCGTAAGAACGCAACACGGACTCGGCAACCTGCCCCTGAAAGGATTCAGAGTGCGGATCCCAAGTGCCTCCGGTCATTAATAATGTCGGTTCGTTTTCCAGTTCATGAAGCGCATTGGCAACCTGAAGCGTGTTCGTCATCACAACTAAGCCACGTTTTTCATTTAATTGTTGGATTAACGCTGTGGTTGTACCTCCGCTATCGATCACGATACGGTGATGATCCCGAATCAGTTTTGCGGCTTCCTGAGCAAGCGATATCTTTTGAACCGAAACATTTTTATCAAATTCATCAGCAACCACTTCTTTCGGCAACGAAATCGCGCCGCCATAACGTCTCAGTAGCAACCCATTTTTTTCCAGAGATGAGAGATCCTTGCGAATCGTGACCTCAGAGGTATGAAATCGCTCAGAAAGTAGCTCAACGCTCACCTCCCCCGTCTGGTTGACGAGTTGCACGATTTCATGACGCCTGACTTGTGTGTTTCGTTTCAGCATAGATTAAAAGACAATAAAGTTTCGATATGAAATATATAATAATCGATTCGAAACATTTCTGTCTATTTATTTCGATAATAAAAATTAATCTTTCATGCTAAAACATTGTCCTAAGACAACTCTTAGACCGTGATATTCCATTCATTCAGTGTTAGAATTCTGCTCGGCAAAAGTAAGAAAATTACAAAATTGAATGTGTACTTACTGAAAAACCACCTCGCGATGGCGAAAATACCAGAGCCTTGCGCGGTTTTTACGCAAAACAAGCGGTTGTGTGTAGTTATAAAATAACCGTTTTGTTGAAAGAGTTTCAGCTTTAAAGTGTATTTGACAGCGAGAAATAATCCGGCACTTCAAGAGAAAAAGACAAGGGCCACTGACTGCACTTTACGGCACTCATTATCTTTCAAATTGATACAATTATCGGAGAGTATTTTCCATGAAGAAGACCAAAATCGTTTGTACGATTGGCCCTAAAACTGAATCCGTAGAGAAGCTAACAGAACTTGTCAACGCAGGCATGAACGTCATGCGTCTCAACTTCTCTCACGGTGACTACGAAGAGCATGGAACTCGCATTGTGAACTTTCGTCAGGTGATGAAAAACCTTGGCAAGACATTGGCAATTCTACTGGATACCAAAGGACCGGAAATCCGTACAACGAAGCTAGAAAATGGTCAAGATGTCGATCTCGTCGCAGGACAAACGTTCACGTTTACAACAGATACAACCGTCGTCGGTAACCAAGAACGAGCCGCTGTGACTTACTCAGGTTTCGCACAAGATTTAAGTGTAGGTGATACCATTCTGGTCGACGACGGCCTGCTCGAAATGAAAGTGCTTGAAAAAACAGAAACTGAAGTGACCTGTCAGGTACTCAACAATGGCGCTTTAGGTGAAAACAAAGGGGTTAATTTACCGGGTGTTTCAGTCAAACTGCCTGCGCTTTCAGACAAAGATAAATCTGACCTGAAATTCGGTTGTGAGCAAGGTGTTGATTTCGTTGCAGCTTCATTTATCCGTAAGGCTGATGATGTTCGTGAAATCCGTGAATTCCTTGCTGCACACGGCGGACAAGATATTCAGATCATCTCTAAAATTGAGAACCAAGAAGGTGTCGATAATTTCGATGAGATTCTCGAACTTTCTGACGGAATCATGGTTGCCCGTGGCGATCTGGGGGTTGAAATCCCAGCAGAAGAAGTCATTTTTGCGCAAAAAATGATGATCGAAAAATGTAATCGAGCCAGAAAAGTGGTTATCACTGCCACGCAAATGCTGGATTCAATGATTAAAAACCCACGCCCAACTCGTGCAGAAGCAGGCGACGTTGCAAACGCAATCATGGATGGCACTGATGCGGTCATGCTTTCCGGTGAAACAGCGAAAGGTAAATATCCGGTTGAAGCGGTACGTATGATGGCGCAGATTGCAACTCGGACAGACCTTGCACAGAAGGCTGAGCTTGGTTCTCGTTTAGACAGTCCTCGTCTGAGAATTACAGAAGCTGTATGTAAAGGTGCGGTTGATACAGCAGAAAAACTGGCTGCCCCACTGATTGTGGTTGCTACTGAAGGCGGTAAATCAGCTCGTTCTGTCAGAAAATACTTCCCGACAGCACACATCATCGCTTTGACAACTAACCAGAAAACCGCAGCGCAATTAGTCTTGACGAAAGGTGTGACACCGATTGTTGTTGATTCAATCGCAAGTACGGATGACTTCTATATCTCTGGTAAGAAATTAGCGCTAGAAACAGAGCTGGGCCGTAAAGGAGATATCGTGGTAATGGTTTCTGGTGCACTTGTTGCTTCAGGCACAACCAACACTGCATCGGTTCATGTACTGTAATTGTACATTCGACTGAAAAAGCAATAAACAAACGGGGCGCAGATGCGCCCCGTTTTCTTTGACTTTCGTCGAACTTACCAACCGAAAAATTCTTTATTGTGTGTATTCAACAGCAACACCATCGGTAAAAAGTACAACGCACTCAATTTTATACCGAGGATCACTAAAGAACTAATCGTTAATCTCACCAGAAAATGATTCAACATACTACTTAGCCTCATTTGCCCAGTAATTTGATTTCCTTATAGTTTTCTTTTACTTCTCTTGAGATGGGTAAAATTGTTATTCCGGTCAACGCTGGGGCGATCATTCAAGAAGTCTGGTAGTATACCAATTCTGACAAATTGCTCAATATTCAACCAGCGTTAAACTTTCGTCTAAGTACGATCGTCTAAATACGTAAAGTAACCACCCCAGTTAATTCAATCGATATAACACATCAACACTGTCACTGATCACTATCGTCTTGTCCTGATAATCCTGAAAACTTTCTTTCTGGTTCATAGATACAGCACGCATCATCATTGGTTTCGCTTGCTGGGAGTGGTAATCAACTTGCCACACGGGGCCGAGTGTACGTTTAAATCCTTTCGCGATCGAGAGAGCTTTGGTTGACGCATCCTGAATGGCTTTGTCTCTCGCCTGTGCCTGATACTTTTGATGATCTTTCACTTGTAGCGTAATCCGATCAATCCGGTTAATACCCGATTCCAACGCAGCATCGAGATACTCATTCAGCTTATCTAGCTGTTCGACGGATACGGTGATACTGCGACTTGCCCGATAGCCGACCAGTTCCGGCTTTCCTTCATCAGGATAATGATACTGGGGAGCAAGCGATAAGTTAGAACTGGAAATTTGCTCGGCTTTGGCTCCCAGTCCCTGTAATTGTTCTGAGAATTGACGCACAACCGAATCGACACTCTCTTTCGCCTGTTCAGCATTGAGTGTCGATTGCTCAACCTGAACAGAAAAGACCGCGCTGTCCGGCACCACTGTTACTTCACCAAATCCGGTTACAGAGATATGTGGGAAGTTCACTTCCGCTGCATAACTGTGTAGACAGAACATCATTAAACTCAGAATCATCAACCGCATAATCTTTACTCCCACATCAACACATTATGGATTATTACCAAACCGCAGAATTCATACGTTGAATCCTTATTTTCAAATCACTTCGGTATTCAATCATAGGATAGTTTGATTGTAATTAGATCGGATTGTGACAAAAATAACAAAACGCTAACGACAGGCTAAAATAGCAACAAACCGTTCCGATGATTAAATATATGGCGTCTCTTTTACTTTAAATAGATCAATACACGCAATCGTTATCAGCCGAGCCACTGTCAGAAGAAAGAATAATGCTGAATACATGAGTACCATAGTTTAGTCATAAAAAAAGCGGTGTTTATAACACCGCTTCACTCAAGAAAATATTAATCAACTTGATCAGCTTTGTTCAGATGAACGCTCATTTGTGGGAATGGAATTTCAATACCATTCGCATCAAGAGCTTCCTTAATATTCAGCATTAAATCAAAATAAACGGGCCAATAGTCAGCCGTTTTTACCCAAGGGCGAACGACAAAATTGACCGATGAGTCTGCTAAAGTATGAACACCGATAGTGATATCCGGGTCTTTCAAAATACGTTCATCTCGTTCAACCGTTTCACGAAGGATGAGTTTGGTTTTCTGTAAATCAGCAGAATAAGAAACACCGATCATCAGATCAATTCTCCGCGTCGCATGACGTGAATAGTTGGTAATCGCCCCACCGATAACAGAGGAATTCGGAACAACAACCATTTTATTATCCGGTGTTTTCAATATCGTTTGAAAGATTTGAATGCTTTCAACTGAGCCGGCGACACCAGCCACTTCGACATAGTCACCGGATTTAAACGGGCGGAATGCAACAATTAAAATACCAGCGGCAAAGTTCGAGAGCGAGCCTTGTAACGCCAAACCGACAGCTAAACCCGCAGCACCAATGACGGCAACCACCGATGCAGTTTGTACCCCTATTCGTCCTAGCGCAGCAATCAGAACGATCACAAATAATAAATAGCGCACCAAACCATGAATAAATTCGACAACTGCCGGATCCATATCTTTTTTACGCAAAACCTTTGTAACACTACCGGCAATGACTTTGACGAAAATGTTCCCGAAGAACAAAATCAGAATCGCCGCGATAATATTTACACCGTACTGCAGTAAGATATCCGAGTTATTTTCTAACCATTCATTGATCTGAGATAGACTATCAGACAAAGGTATTACTTCATTCACGAGCGATTCTCCAGCCATTGTATTCCCTCTTTTTATCGCCAAACGATTTATAACACATGCGTTATACCAACATCACCTGATTATATCAGCTATAAAAAAACCCGCTCATCAGAACGGGTTTTCTAACAATAATTTGATATAAACTCAAATTATAATACGTCAATCGCATTCAAATCTGAAAATGCTTTTTCAAGACGAGCCACCATAGAAGCTTGACCAGCGCGCAACCAAACACGTGGATCATAGTATTTCTTATTCGGTGCATCTTCACCACTTGGGTTACCGATTTGGCCTTGCAGATAATCGTGGTTGTCAGCTTCATACTGACGGATACCGTCCCATGTCGCCCACTGTGTATCAGTATCGATGTTCATTTTGATAACACCGTAGCCGATTGATTCTTGGATTTCTGCTTCGCTAGAACCTGAACCGCCATGGAAAACAAAGTTCAGCGAGTTTTCAGGCAGACTGAATTTTTCAGAAACGTATTTTTGAGAATCACGTAGAATTGTTGGCGTCAGAACAACGTTGCCTGGTTTGTAAACACCGTGAACGTTACCGAAAGAAGCAGCAATCGTGAAACGGTGGCTAACTGCGTTCAGTTTTTCGTATGCATAGGCAACATCTTCAGGAGACGTGTACAGCTCAGAAGTATCCATATCTGAGTTATCAACACCATCTTCTTCACCGCCAGTACAACCCAATTCGATTTCAAGCGTCATGTTCATTTTTGCCATGCGCGCTAAGTACTTAGTACAAATCTCGATGTTTTCTTCCAGCGTTTCTTCTGACAAATCAATCATGTGAGAAGAGAACAGTGGTTTACCTGTTTCAGCAAAGAATTTTTCACCGGCATCCAGCAAACCATCGATCCATGGCAGGAGTTTCTTCGCAGCATGGTCAGTATGCAGAATGACAGGAACGCCATAAGCTTCAGCAACTGTATGGACATATTTTGCACCAGCAATCGCACCCAGAACCTGTGTTTGCTGACCTTCAAGTTTCAGACCTTTACCGGCAAAGAAACCTGCACCACCGTTAGAGAACTGAACGATAACCGGAGACTTAACTTTTGCAGCCGCTTCAAGTACCGCGTTCACAGAATCAGTACCAACACAGTTTACTGCTGGTAATGCGAATTTATTTTCTTTCGCAACTTGAAAGACTTTTTGAACATCATCGCCAGAAATGACTCCTGGTTTTACAAAATCGAAGACCTTAGACATGGATTTGATCCTATTTTCTGTCGTTTAAAATAAAACAATTCAATAAAAATTTTACAAATATATGCTGTATATGTGTTTACCTATAATGGCAACTATTCTAGCAAATAACCATCGCTCTTGCACAATCGCTGCCAGAGGCAAACAGAAAGCGGGAGTCTGTTCTCTCCCGCTTCATATCATTATGCTTTTGCGCGTGCTTCCAGCATTTCAACTGCAGGCAGAACCTTGCCTTCAACAAACTCAAGGAATGCACCACCACCAGTCGAGATATATGATACATCGCCTTTAATTCCGAATTTATCAATGGCAGCAAGCGTATCACCCCCACCAGCAACAGAGAATCCTTCCGAATCTGCGATCGCTTGAGAGATACCTTTTGTACCTGCTTCGAAGTTCTTAAATTCGAATACGCCGACAGGACCATTCCAAAGGATTGTTTTTGCTTCTTTTAGAATTTTTGCCAGTGCCGCTGTTGAGTCAGGGCCTAAGTCGAAAATCATGTCATCATCTTGTACTTCAGAAACATCTTTGATTTCTGCTTCGGCATTTTCGTCAAATGCTTTTGCACAAGCGACATCAGTTGCAACCGGGATAGCGCACTCGTCCATTAATTTTTTCGCAGTATCAACCAGGTCTGCTTCATAAAGTGACTTACCAACATTATTGCCAGCTGCGGCAATGAAAGTATTCGCAATACCACCACCAACGACCAATTGGTCAGCCACTTTTGACAAAGATTCAAGCACTGTCAGTTTTGTGGAAACTTTTGAACCACCAACAATTGCAACCATCGGACGAGCAGGATTGTCCATCGCTTTAGCCAAAGCATCCAGTTCGTTTGCCAGTAAAGGACCAGCACACGCAATCGGTGCGTGCATACCCACACCGTGAGTCGATGCCTGAGCGCGGTGAGCCGTACCGAATGCATCCATCACAAATACATCACACAAAGATGCATATTGCTTAGACAGGGCTTCATCATTCTTCTTCTCGCCTTTGTTAAAGCGAACATTCTCAAGTACAACTAATTCACCGGCATTGAGTGTTAAGCCATTGAGGTAATCTTTGGCGAGCTTCACTTCACAATCCAGTGCGTCTTGTAAGTAGTTCACAACCGGTTGGAGTGAAAATTCTTCAGCGTATTCACCTTCAGTCGGACGGCCAAGGTGAGATGTCACCATAACTTTTGCGCCAGCTTCAATACAGTGTTTAATCGTTGGCAGTGATGCCAGAATCCGTGCATCTGATGTTACTTTGCCATCCTTTACCGGCACATTCAGATCGGCACGAATAAATACGCGTTTACCTGCTAAATCCAGGTCAGTCATCTTGATTACAGACATGGTTGTCCCCTCAAATTGCAATATTGGAAAATATTTTGACAGTTCCGCAACCCTGCCGAACCATCGTTTATCTTGATACTGTATTCACCCGCAGAAGACCATCTTATTTATTTCGCTCTAAAAAATAAATACATCTTCGTTCTCGTAAAATTCTACTGTAGTGAATCCATTGCCAAAGCCGTATCCAACATACGGTTTGCAAAGCCCCATTCGTTATCGCACCAGACGAGCATTTTTACCAAACGTCCGTTACTAACTCTTGTTTGTGAACCATCAACAATGGCGCTATGCGCATCATGATTGAAATCGGTCGAAACAAGTGGCGCTTCAGTATAGTCAACAATGCCCCGTAATGTACACTGAGAAGCATCAATTATGGTTTGATTTACGTCATTAACTTTAACATTTGTATTGATTGTGACACTTAAGTCCATCGCGGTTACGTTGACTGTCGGCACCCGCACAGAAATCGCTTCAAACTTATTCAAAAACTTGGGAAAAATTCGCTCGATCCCTTTATGTAACTTGGTGTCTACCGGAATAATCGACTGACTGGCCGCCCGGGTTCGACGCAGATCATGATGATAAGCATCAATCACGGGTTGGTCGTTCATCGAAGAATGAATCGTGGTAATCGTGCCAGAATCAATACCAAAGTTTTCATCCAGCACCTTAATAATCGGCACAATACAGTTGGTCGTACATGAGCCATTCGAAACAATGCGATGCTCTGCTTTCAACGAGTCGTGGTTAACCCCGTAGATAATCGTGTTATCTAAATTATGTCCGCCGGGGTGTGAAAAAAGAACCTGCCGCGCACCAGCTTCCAAATGAGCGAGACCATCATCCCGACTGCCAAAAACACCGGTACAATCGAGCACAATATCAATGTCCAGATTACACCACGGCAGGAGTTTCGGCTCAGATAAGTGGAGAATCCGGATCGCATCAGAACGACCATCATCATGGCTAATATATAAATGCTCTTGATCGTAACGAACCTTTTTAAAAAAGCGGCCATGACTCGAATCATACTGAAGAAGATGAGCCATCGCGTCAGGTTGTGCCAATTCATTGACGGCCACAACTTCAATTTGCTGATTTTTGCCACTTTCATAGACAGCCCGCAAGATATTCCGGCCAATTCGGCCAAAACCATTGATGGCGATTCTTAGCATTCTTCTCTCACCTTATTGTTCTTCTTCATTTTAAATTAGAGTGACGATAGTAGCGGATTGTACAAAAAAATAACATTGGTAATCGCCTTCTATCACCGCATGACGCCAAATACAGACAGACTTACTGGCCACATCCAGCATGACAGACCAATCATCCGACGAAAAAATGCCGGACATCAGGTCCGGCATGCAATAAATAATCAGCAACTTTGCTGATCTTTACCCTAAAGACAGTGCCACTTCCACGACATTATCCACAGTAAAGCCGAACAATTTGAACAGTTCGCCAGCCGGTGCTGACTCACCAAAGCTGTTCATGCCGACAATGCGACCATTGAGGCCGACATACTTGTACCAGTAATCCGCAATACCCGCTTCAATCGCAACGCGAGCAGTCACTGAGGCTGGTAGTACGGCTTCACGGTAAGCGGCATCCTGACGGTCAAATGCATCCGTTGAAGGCATAGAAACCACACGAACCTGCTTACCTTTCGCAGTCAGTTCTGCTGCCGCCTGAACGGCTAAATCAACTTCAGAGCCAGTCGCAATCAGAATTAAATCCGGTGTGCCCTGACAATCTTTGAGGATGTAGCCACCTTTGGCGATGTTTGCTACCTGTTCTGCATCACGCGCCTGCTGCGCCAGATTCTGACGAGAGAAAATCAGGGCAGTCGGGGCATCTTTGCGTTCAATCGCCAGTTTCCAAGCCACCGCGGATTCAACCTGGTCACAAGGACGCCATGTGCTCATGTTCGGTGTCAGACGCAGTGACGCAATTTGTTCAACCGGCTGGTGGGTCGGACCGTCTTCACCCAAACCAATGGAATCATGGGTGTAAACCTGAATGTTCTGCACTTTCATCAACGCAGCCATCCGCATTGCATTGCGCGCATATTCCATAAACATCAGGAAGGTGGCACCGTAAGGAATGAAACCACCGTGCAGTGCAATCCCGTTGATGATAGCCGTCATCCCAAATTCACGGACACCATAATGAATATAGTTGCCGGACGCATCATTTGGCGTCAGAGACTTCGAGCCAGACCACATGGTCAGGTTAGAAGGCGCGAGGTCAGCCGAGCCGCCCATGAATTCAGGCAGTAACTTACCGAAGGCTTCCAAAGCATTTTGAGAGGCTTTCCGGGAAGCGATTGTGGCCGGATTGGCTTGCAATTGTGCAATGATTTGGTTGGTTTGTGTTTCCCAGTCTGCCGGCAGTTCACCGTTGACCCGACGCTTGAATTCAGCCGCCAGCTCAGGGTAAGCCGCCTGATACGCTGCGAACTTCTCATCCCATGCCGCTTCTTTTGCTGCACCGGATTCTTTCGCATCCCACTGTGCATAAATATCAGCCGGAATCTCAAACGGGCCATATTCCCAACCCAGTTGCTCACGTGTTGCTTTGATTTCATCCGCACCCAGTGGCGCACCGTGACAATCATGAGAGCCGGATTTGTTGGGTGAGCCAAAACCAATCACGGTTTTGGTACAAATCAATGTCGGACGTGACGTTTCTGCTTTGGCTGCGGTAATCGCCGCTTCAATTGCAGCTGAGTCATGTCCGTCTACCGCCGGAATGACATGCCAGCCGTATGCTTCAAAACGTTTTGCGGTGTCATCTGTGAACCAACCGTCCACCTCACCGTCAATCGAAATGCCGTTGTCGTCCCAAAACGCAATCAGCTTACCCAGACCCAAAGTTCCGGCCAAAGAGCACGCTTCATGAGAAATCCCTTCCATCAAACAGCCATCACCGAGGAAAGCATAAGTGTGATGGTCAACGATATTGTGCTGGTCACGGTTAAACTGCGCGGCAAGCGCTTTCTCCGCAATTGCCATACCAACCGCGTTGGTGATGCCTTGTCCGAGAGGCCCGGTTGTGGTTTCAATGCCCGGTGCATAGCCGTATTCCGGGTGGCCCGGTGTTTTTGAATGCAACTGACGGAAGTTCTTCAGGTCGTCAATCGACAGGTCATACCCCGTCAAATGTAACAGTGAATAAATCAGCATCGAGCCGTGGCCGTTAGAGAGCACGAAACGGTCGCGGTCAGCCCAATTCGGATTTTGTGGATTGTGGTTCAGGTGAGAGCGCCACAGCACTTCAGCGATATCCGCCATCCCCATTGGGGCGCCGGGGTGACCTGAATTGGCTTGTTGAACACCATCCATACTTAAAGCGCGGATTGCATTCGCGAGACGTTTTTGGGAAGACATGTCAGCTCCTGAAAGTCATAAAGCAAAAAATGAATGTAGATTACGACGAAATAACACCGTATTTGCAAAATACCATATTAAAAAAAGCACCATATTGTCGCAAAGCCCTTTACTTGGCGCAATCGATTTACTGTGCCGATAAGTGCGCGATCTGTCGCAGATTTATCGGTTATTTCCCCGAAAGTAAAAACATTGTCATTTCCAATAAGCATCGTGATGTTTATTAATCATGAAAAAAAGCTTGTAATTCCATCGACGCAGAATAGAATAGACGTCTAGATGTAAAAACATCTCTTGCGTTCAGCGCTTGTTTTCAAATAATTTCGAGTAAGTGTTCAGTATGACTTGCTCATCATCTGAGTGGAGTTCTCATGACAAAGCATCTGTTTACTTCTGAATCCGTATCAGAAGGACATCCTGATAAAATTGCCGATCAAATTTCCGATGCCGTACTTGATGCGATTTTAGAACAAGACCCAAAAGCGCGTGTTGCCTGTGAAACCTATGTCAAAACAGGCATGGTTATGGTTGGTGGCGAAATCACGACATCAGCTTGGGTCGATATTGAAGAATTAACCCGAACCACGGTTCGTGAAATTGGCTATACCCACTCAGATATGGGATTCGATGCGGACTCTTGCGCAGTTTTAAATACCATCGGCAAACAGTCTCCTGATATTAATCAGGGTGTTGATCGCGCCGATCCGAAAGAACAAGGTGCTGGTGACCAAGGTATCATGTTCGGTTATGCAACCAACGAAACTGATGTTCTGATGCCAGCCCCGATCACTTACGCTCACCGCTTGGTTCAACGCCAGTCAGAAGTGCGTAAAAACGGCACACTGCCATGGTTACGTCCGGATGCGAAATCTCAGGTAACTTTCCAATATAACGACGGCAAAATTGCCGGAATCGATGCCGTGGTATTATCCACGCAACACAGTGACTCCATTTCAACTGAGTCATTGAGAGAAGCGGTGATGGAAGAAATCATCAAACCAACGCTGCCAGCTGAATGGTTAAACAAAGAAACCAAATACTTTATCAACCCGACCGGTCGTTTTGTTATCGGTGGCCCAATGGGTGACTGTGGTCTGACTGGCCGGAAAATCATCGTTGATACATACGGTGGTGCAGCACGTCACGGTGGCGGTGCCTTCTCAGGAAAAGACCCATCTAAAGTTGACCGTTCAGCAGCCTACGCTGCGCGTTATGTTGCCAAAAACATCGTTGCAGCCGGTCTGGCTGATCGTTGTGAGATTCAATTATCTTACGCGATTGGTGTTGCGGATCCGACCTCAATCATGATTGAAACATTCGGTACAGAAAAAGTGGCGCACGACATCATCATTGAAGCTGTTCGCCAGCACTTCGACCTCCGTCCGTACGGACTTCAGGAAATGCTGAATCTGCTCCAGCCGATTTACAAGAAAACCGCAGCTTATGGTCACTTCGGTCGGGATGAGTTCCCATGGGAAGCAATCGACAAAGCAGCATTACTAAGAGACTTTGCTGGCCTGAAGTAAGTCAGTCCGGTTCATTAACCGTATTATCTTGAATTTATAGCCCTCCACTCGGAGGGCTTGTTTCTATATACAGAAACCGACATGATAAATAATCGGTGTTGCATCAGGCCCTGCAATTGCTTTTAACCGAACAGAAGAGCCAAACAGATAAGGTAGAACAACGTGTCAGCCTCACCAATATCAGTTGAACTCCATAGCCAAGTTACCGCTCGGATCTTGTCTTGTATTGAGCAAGCATCGCACTACTTTCAACACCCTTTCCCGCAACCAGGCCTTAGCTATCAACTGCGTGGTAAAGCGGCCGGAAAAGCTTATTGTCATTGCTGGGAAATCCGTCTGAACCCGGTGCTGCTTGTTGAAAATCAAAGCGAATTTTTGCAACAAGTAATTCCTCACGAGATAGCTCACCTGCTGGTCCACCACCTGTATGGCCGGGTAAGACCACACGGTTCAGAATGGCAATCAGTAATGACGCAGGTTTTCAGTTTGCCACCGCAGACAACCCATCAGTTTGATACACGTTCCGTGGCCGGAGAAACTTTCCCGTACCATTGCCAATGTCAGCAATTTTCGTTGTCGATTCGTCGTCACCGGAAAGTACAACGTCAGCAAGTCATCTATCGTTGTACACAATGCCAGCAGCCCCTGAGATATAATGGCACCGAATATGAATGACCAACGAAGTTTTCCCTTTTGTTTTCAATTACCCCTCTTGTAATTTCAGTTTGCAGCGCCCATCTTATATCCAATAAAAGCGACAAGCCTTGATTGATGGGAAGCTTGTTGAGAACCATCCTGTTCACAGATCGGTTTACAGAAAATCGGTTTACAGAAAGTCGGTTTAGAGAGAATCGATTGAGAAGAAATCGATTAAGGAAAAGTCCGGTTCAGGAAACGTTGATTTAGGAAAGTTTATGAGAGTGCCCCGTATTTACCATCCGGAGAAAATCTCCCCTGCTCGTCTGGTGACATTAAGTGAAGATGCGGCCGGTCATGTCGGTCGTGTGCTGAGAATGCAAACAGGGCAGGAAATCATATTATTTGATGGTAATGGCTCAGAATATCCGGCCGAGTTGGCCGAAATCAGTAAAAAAGCAGTCACCGCGCAAGTTGGAGACGCTGTTGTTCGCGACAATGAATCCCCGCTGCACCTTCATCTGGGCCAAGTCATTTCTCGCGGAGACAAAATGGAATTTACCATTCAAAAATCCGTGGAACTCGGCGTCAATACCATCACCCCTCTGCTGTCAGAACGGTGTGGTGTCAAACTGGACCAAAAACGCTTTGAGAAAAAATTGCAGCAATGGCAAAAGATTGTGATTGCGGCCTGTGAACAATGCGGACGCAATACAATGCCTGAGATCAGACCGATCATGTCACTGGCAGATTGGTGCAGTGAAGAGACAGACTCACTCAAACTGAACCTTCATCCTCGCGCATCGTATTCAATCAACACCCTACCGGCACCAGACAAAGGTATTCGTCTGCTCATCGGTCCGGAAGGGGGACTGTCCGCTGAAGAAATTCAGATGACGAAAAATTATCAATTTGAAGAAATATTACTCGGTCCCCGCGTGCTCAGAACAGAAACGGCAGCCTTAACGGCGATCACTGCACTACAGGTGCGTTTTGGTGACCTTGGCTAAATGCCAACTCAAGACTTGGAGAATAAAGAATGATTAAACTAGGCGTTGTGATGGATCCGATTGAAGGGATCAACATCAAAAAAGATACCACCTTTGCGATGATGCTTGAAGCACAGCGTCGTGGCTATGAAGTGCACTACATCAAAATGGATGGACTGCATTTAGATCAAGGCGTCGCTTATGCCGACACTCAAATTGTGCGTCTTCAGGAAGATCCGAACCACTGGTTTGATATTCAGTCAAGCCAAAGCATTGCGCTGTCTGAGCTGGATGCAGTACTGATGCGTAAAGATCCACCATTCGATACAGAATATATCTACGCCACTTATATTCTGGAAAGAGCAGAAGAACAAGGCACCCTGATTGTCAATAAACCGCAGAGTCTGCGTGATTGCAATGAGAAGCTGTTTACGGCTTGGTTCCCGGAATTGACACCGACCACCATTGTGACCCGCAAAGCGGAGAAAATCCGCGCATTTCAGCAGCAGCACGGCGATATTATTCTCAAGCCGTTAGATGGGATGGGTGGCGCGTCGATCTTCCGAGTGAAATCCGGCGATCCAAACCTTTCCGTCATTATTGAAACACTAACCAACCAAGGTCAGAATTACTGTATGGCACAAACGTTCGTGCCGGATATCAGTAATGGTGATAAACGCATCCTTGTCGTAGACGGAGAGCCAATGCCATATTGTCTGGCCAGAATTCCACCCAAGGGTGAAACGCGAGGCAATCTGGCAGCTGGAGGAACAGGAGAAGCCCGGCCACTGACAGAAACGGATCGTCAAATCGCTGAAAAAATCGCACCGGCACTGAAGGAAAAAGGGCTAATTTTTGTCGGTCTCGATGTGATTGGTGATAAACTCACCGAAATCAATGTCACCAGCCCAACTTGTGTTCGGGAAATTGAAGCGAAATACAATATTTCAATTACAGGAAAACTCATGGACGCTATCGAACGTCGCGTAAAAGCATAAATGGTGTCAGAATTTCTCTCTGAATAACGAGGGCTCATCCGATGAATTTAACCAATCATTTTCTTGTGGCAATGCCGGGAATGCAGGACCCTTACTTCAAAAATAGTGTGATTTACATTTGTGAACACAATGAAGAAGGTGCCATGGGGCTGATGATCAATGCCCCTATCGATATCACAGTAGAAACTATGCTGAAACAGGTCGAGATTGACCCACTTTATCCGCAGGAAAACACCGATAGTTTGAATAGCCCTGTCTTTAACGGTGGGCCGGTTTCTTCTGATCGGGGTTTTATTTTGCACCGTCCCAAAGATCACTATGAATCCAGCCTGCAAATGACGGATGAGCTGAGTGTTACAACCTCAAAAGATATTCTGGCTGTGCTCGGTACTGATGCCGAGCCCAGTCATTATCTGGTTGCTCTTGGTTATTCCGGTTGGGAAGCAGGCCAACTGGAGAGTGAATTAGCTGACAATTCCTGGCTGACGATTGAAGCCGATCCCGAAGTCATTTTTAACACACCGATTCACGAGAAGTGGAATCGGGCGGTCAAAACACTGGGTATCACCCCAGCACAGCTATCAACAATGGCCGGACACGCTTAATCCTATCGTGACTGACGCGTATCAACAGAGTGAAAGTAAAATATGTCCAGAACAATCATGGCCTTTGATTATGGTACGAAAAGTATCGGCAGCGCGATCGGGCAGGAAATTACCGGCACCGCATCCCCTCTGAAGGCGTTTCCGGCAAAAGACGGGATTCCCAGATGGGAAGATATTGAGAAGCAGATTCAGGAATGGAAACCGGACCTGCTCATTGTCGGCTTACCGACTGATTTACAAGGCAAAGATTTGGAGACCATCACACCTCGTGCCAAAAAATTTGCCAATCGCCTACATGGTCGTTTCGGTTTACCGGTTGAACTGCATGATGAACGTTTATCTACGACCGAAGCCCGCAGCACACTGTTTGAGCACGGCGGTTTCCGAGCGCTGAAAAAAGGCAATATAGACTGTCAATCAGCGGTGATCATTCTGGAAAGCTGGTTTGAAACCCAGTGGGGGTGAGCCCCTCACTGGTTCTCTATCTCTCATTTCTCTAGCGACTTCAGGTCATCGTTCATGTAGATCGCTACACTTCACATGACCTGCCTTGACTAAATGCACGACAAATTGCTGCAAAAACCATCACGAAAGGTCAACAGCCCCTAGGATTCCGGCAAAACTTTCCCGAGAGTCAATAACCGCTGCCGATCTTGCATCATGGTTCTCATCCCACGCTCGGCCCCTGCCTGCATAACCGATTCAATCTGAGGCAGTCGATTTTCCCGAATCAAATTCCGCACCGCCGAGGTCGCTATCAACACTTCATAACAGCCGACCCGACCGCCCCCGACTTTGGGCAATAAGCGCTGGGCAATCACTGCCTGTAGCGATTCGGCCAGCACCGTACGAACCCGGCTCTGCTCATCCGCAGGAAACACGTCAATCATCCGATCAATGGATTGGGCAGCATTACGGGTATGCAGTGTTGCCAACACCAAATGTCCGGTTTCTGCGGCGGTCAAAGCCAGGCGAATGGTTTCAGAATCGCGTAACTCACCGATCAGCAACACATCCGGATCGGCCCGTAATGCAGCGCGCAGCGCCTCGGCAAAAGACGCACTGTCGCGCCCGATTTCCCGGTGATGGACCAAAGACAGCTGAGAGTGATGGACAAACTCAACCGGATCTTCAATCGTCACAATATGCTTCTCATCACAACGGTTCATTGCATCAACCATCGCAGCTAAAGTCGTTGATTTGCCGGAACCGGTCGCCCCAGTAACCAATACCAAACCCTGACGATAGCGACAAATATCGGCAAGAACATCCGGCACGTCGAGTGATTGGAGCGTCGGAATATCATTCGGAATATAGCGCATCACCGCAGCATAGCCACGGCTTTGCACAAAGCGGTTCACCCGAAATCGACCAAACTCACTCTGATAACACCAGTCTGCTTCTTGGGCGAGACGGAATTGTTCTCGCTGTGCGACAGTCATCATTGATTCAGTCAGAGACAGAACCCTCTGGCTGGATAACGTTTCACATGCCAACTTTCTCAATCCACCATCGATCCGTAACATCGGCGGGTGATTTGCAGAAAGATGTAGATCAGAGGCATTCTGTTTTACACTGAGAGCCAATAAGCTTGATATATCCATAAGTTGATTCGGTTACTTTATTTTTTCAGGGTGACTGTTTTACAGGGATCATTGTTTTCATTGGAACGAACCGATTTTTATCGGGAAAATACATCAATTGAGTCTTTATCTGCTGATGGTGTTCTGCTTACAATGAACGGTTACAATGAACTTTCTACAACTACCTGTTTAGATAAATAATTATGAGTACGATTGCACAAAACATTCAACATATCATGTCAGACATCGAGCGGGTTCAGGAAAAATGTGGACGTACTCGAAATTCTGTTCTTTTGCTGGCAGTCAGCAAAACCAAACCGGTCGAAGCGATTGATGAGGCGATTCAAGCCGGCCAGCTTGCTTTCGGTGAAAACTATGTGCAAGAAGGGATCGAAAAAGTACAGTATTTCGCCCGACACGCACAGGATAAACCTTTAGAATGGCACTTTATCGGCCCGATACAGTCCAATAAAACACGTCAGGTTGCTGAGCACTTTGCATGGGTTCATACCATTGATCGCGAGAAAATCGCCCAACGTCTCAACGATCAAAGACCGGCTGACATGCCACCGCTTCAGGTACTGATTCAGGTCAATACCAGTGGTGAAGACTCCAAATCCGGAGCCGGAGAGCAAGAGATTTTTCAGTTGGCTGCATTGATTTCTGCGCTGCCAAACCTCACTTTAAGAGGATTAATGTCGATTCCGGAAAACGTGCCGGACTACGATGCCCAACTGACAGCATTTAAAAAATTGGCCACACTGAAAGAAAAACTACAAGATATCTATCCCGAAGTGGATACGCTTTCCATGGGAATGAGTGGAGATATGGAAGCTGCGATTGCAGCGGGTAGTACCATCGTCAGAATCGGAACCGCCATTTTCGGTGCCCGTGATTATTCAAACACCTGACGCCAAAAACTAAGGAAAACTATCTATGGAACAAAGACAGATCGCCTTCATCGGTGCCGGAAATATGGCAAAAGCGATCATTGCAGGCTTAGTCGGTAGCGGATATCCCGCGACACAAATCACGGCAACAGCACCGACAGATCGGCATTTGCTACCACTGACAAACGATTATGGTATCCGAACATCACATGATAACCATCAAGTCGTCCGGCAGGCAGACGTGGTTGTTCTTGCTGTGAAACCCCAATTAATGGCGGATGTTTGCCGTCATTTTCAAGATATTGATTTGTCGCAAAAGCTAGTGATATCTATCGCTGCCGGCATCACTTGTCAGCGTTTGAGTGATATGCTCAACACGCCGAATCTCAACCTGATTCGGGTCATGCCCAATACGCCATCCTTAATCAATCAGGGTATGAGCGGGTTATTTGCTACTGCACCAGTAACAGAGACGGATCAAGCGTTTACAACCGAACTGTTTCAATCCGTCGGAGAAGTTTGTTGGGTCAATGATGAATCTCAGATGAATGGAATTATTGCCGCAGCCGGTAGCGCACCCGCTTATTTCTTCCTATTCATGGAAGCGATGCAGCAAGAAGCGATAGCCCAAGGATTTGATGCCGAGACAGCTCGTCTGCTGGTTCAACAAAGTGCGGTTGGCGCGGCGGCAATGGTCAAAGCAAATCCGAACAGCGACTTCACAGCACTCAGAGAGCAGGTCACGTCAAAAGGCGGGACGACCGCTGAAGCAATCCGAACCTTCAATGAACATGCTCTGGCTGAAACAGTTGCACAAGCAATGCAAGCTGCGGTAAAACGTGCCGAAGCGATGGAAAAACAATTTTAATCATCATAATGGATAGACCGAGGCGGCGTATCCACGAACTAAGGGCAACTTATGAATTCAATGAGTTTTCTAATCTCTACCCTGTTTAACCTGTATATCATGGTCGTACTGATGCGGATCTGGCTTCAGGCCGCTCGTGCAGATTTTTATAATCCGTTTTCCCAGTTTGTGGTGAAAGCAACGCAGCCGGTGGTTGGTCCGCTGCGCCGTATCATTCCGTCAATAGGCAACCTTGATATGGCAACGGTATTATTTGCCTATGTGCTGTGTGTCCTGAAATTTACCATACTGGTGATGCTTGCTTCCGGTGGTGCGGCAGGATTCAATACCTACTTTTTATTTCTGGGGCTGCTTGCACTGATAAAAGCAGCGGGCGGATTGTTGTTCTGGGTCTTGTTGATCCGTGCCATTCTGAGTTGGGTCAGTCAAGGCAGAAGCCCGATAGAATATGTCTTTATCCAAGTCACTGAACCTTTCCTAATGCCGATCAGAAAAATCTTGCCGGATTTAGGGGGCATTGATTTGAGCGTACTGGTCGTCTTTATTCTGTTGCAATTTATTAACATCATGGTCGGTGACTTTATCGGTCCGTTATGGCATCAGCTATAATGACCGCCATCTGTCAGGAAGGGCTGGATATCATCCTAAGGCTATATATCCAGCCCAAAGCCAGCCGGGACAATATTGTGGGATTACATGGTGATGAACTCAAAATCGCCATTACTGCCCCACCGGTCGATGGCAAAGCCAATGCCCATCTGATTAAGTTTTTGTCCAAACAATTTAAAGTCGCGAAAAGTGGCATTGAGATTGAAAGAGGCGAGCTGGGCAGACATAAACAAGTCCGGATTCATTCCCCAAGCCAAATCCCTCAGATGATCCAATCTTTGTTGTAACTTTACCGAGTCCATCGACTGCGTAGCATCCACTCCCGAATTCAAATCATAGTGTCACATCTGCTGTCCCATTCACGACAGCAATTGCAATAGCAATATGCATACAAATACATAAATAAATTGTTCGTATACGAACATAGTAGTACACTCTTCAGAGAGAAATAAACACCATTCACTGTGACTCTATGAGGTAATGACGTTATGCAACGCATGAAAGACCTTCGTCAATATATTGAAAAACTGGAACAACTCGAAGACATCCGCCACGTAGACAGAGTTGTTGACCCCCATCTTGAAATGGCTGCGATTACACGACGTAGTTACGATCTTCACGCTCCCGCGCCACTCTTCAGCAATATTCTTGGTACGGATAAAGGCATGAGAGCGATGGGTGCACCGGCAGCAATCAGCTCAGTTGCAGGTAAGCCGGCGGCGCGCGTCGCTCTCTCTGTCGGATTGCCTGAAGATGCTTCGTGGCAAGAGATTGTCGAATGTCTGGCGACCTCAACCAAAGCAGAAGGTATTCCACCGAATATCGTCGCAACCGCTCCCTGTAAACAAAATATTCTGCACGGTGCTGATGCGAGTCTTGACCGATTCCCGATCCCTTATCTTCATGAAGGTGATGGTGGCCCTTACTGCAACACATGGGGCACGATTGTGGCGCGTACACCTGATGGTAAATGGACCAACTGGTCAATCGCCCGAATTCAGAAGTTAGATGCGCATCGCATGACTGGGCTGATCATGCTGCCACAACACATTGCCTGTGTATGGGAAGAATGGCGTAAAATTGGTAAGCCAATGCCTTACGCATTGGTACAGGGGTGTGAGCCAGCGTTACCTATCGTTTCATCGATGCCACTCGATGATTACGAAAATGAAAGTGACTACCTTGGGGGACACTTTGGCGAGGCAATTGATGTTGTGCGGTGTGAAACCATCGATCTTGAAGTACCGGCAAGTGCTGAAATCGTCATTGAAGGACATCTTTCGATTGAACGAGAATGTGAAGAAGGCCCGTTTGGCGAGTATCCGGGTTATATGGTGACCGAAACCAGTATGCAGCCGGTATATCATGTTGAGTGTATTACGTATCGTGATGATGCAATCTGGCCATTCATCCCGGAAGGCCGCCCGATTGACGAATTCCATACCGCTGTCGGGGTCGCGATGAGTGCAGAAGCACTTTCAATGTTACGTGAAGCCGATTTACCGGTAACGACCGTCTGGTCACCGCTGGAAACAGCCAACCATTGGCTATTTGTCACTGTCCCCAGTGACTGGCGTGACAAGCTGCCCGGTGTTGACAGTGAAGCATTCGCCTATCAAATTGGACAAAAGATCTGGCAGACGAAGTACGGGTCAAACTGTCCGGTTATCTATGTACTGGATGATGATATTGATCCGACCAATCCGGCCGATTACCTCTGGGCATTACCGACACGGACACATCCCACCAAACGTCGCGTGATTGATCGAGGTCCGATTCTGCCATTACTGGCCTGTTATACCGATGAGGAGTGTCAGGAGCATACGGGAGATCGCGTCGTACATGATTGCCTGCAACCTGCACCGGATCGCGGACGCCTGCGGCATAGTTCATTTGAAGGGGCTTATCCGGAAGAGATCCAATCGCGTGTTATTGAGCTATGGGATCGGTAAATCAATTGCGCAAGACAAAACCAATGGTGCCAAACAAAAACAATTGATCAAAAACAATTGTTCAAAAACAACAGCTTTGAAAAGTGCCTCAGCATCCGTCATTCAACGACCGTGTGGCGGGATTGCAAATATGCATTGGGACTTTTCAGAGCGTAACGCTCCAATCAGTAATTCGGTCAGTCTTTGTCCTGATTCGCAGACGGAAAAGAAGCTTCATGGAAACCTTCGTCCCGGTAGGTTCGGGCGGTGTCCCTAAACTGCTGTTCAATGGCGAGAAAAGCCGCCACTACCGCAGGTTCAAAATGTGTCCCTTTGCCTTTTTTGATGATGCTTACCGCTTTCTCATGAGAGAATGCCGGTTTGTAAACCCGTTCAGAAATCAGTGCATCATAAACATCTGCGAGCGCCATCAAACGGGCGCTGAGCGGAATTTCATACTCTTTCAGCCCCTGCGGATACCCCGAACCGTCCCATTTTTCCTGATGACTCATGGCAATTTCCTTGGCAAATTGCAGAAAATCACATTTGAAATCAATCGCTGACTCCACAGAAACTATCACATTCCGCCCAATCTCAGTATGTGTTTTCATGATCTCGAATTCATCTTCCGTCAGTTTGCCCGCCTTCAAGAGAATCGCATCAGGGATTCCCACTTTACCGATATCATGTAAAGGCGCGGACTTAAACAAATTCTCAATTGTCTCGGGGGTCAACTGCTCGACATAAAGCCCCTGCCGGACGAGTTCTTCCGCCAGATATTTAATGTAACGTTGGGTTCTACGGATGTGATTACCGGTTTCGTTATCTCGGGTTTCAGCCAGTGAGGCCATCGCTTCAATCGTTGCATTCTGCAAGCTTTCCAAATGATGAGTACGCTCTCGAACCCGTTGCTCCAAAATACGGTTTTGGCTCGCAAGATCTGACATTGCCTGTTTCAGACGCAGGTGTGTATGCACTCTGGCAAGCAGAATCGGTGGGCTGATCGGCTTGAGAATATAGTCAACGGCACCGACATCAAATCCCTGTTGTTCGTCTGCTATCTGCGATTTCGCTGTCAGAAAGATCACCGGAATCGCTTGAGTTCGCTCATCAGATTTCAGACGGCGACACACATCATAGCCATCCATTTCTGGCATCATGATATCGAGCAGCACGATATCAGGCAGATATTTCTGACACACGGTGATCGCCTGTTCACCTCGGGTTGTAATTAAAACATGAAAATAGGGCTTCAAGACTTCGCCTAACAAAGCCCGATTCTCGGCATTGTCATCAACAATTAATACCGTATCTTTTTCATCACCCATCTTCTCCCCCAGCCACCGTCGAAAGATCAAGTGGATAAATACTGACTGCTTTTCTGAGTGCTTCGCTTGCCGCTTCGAAATCACAGTCATGAATAGACTGACAACAGGCGTCAAATGACGTGGATGTTAATACCGCTTTAAGGAACAGATAATGCTCATCAAGATACGCAACGGCCTCATTATCATATGCTGCTAAAAGAGTGGCTAACTGCTCAATCACCGCGATGTGTGCTGGTGTCAGAGTCCCGGTCTGCTGCGCTGTCGGCTCCGAACGCTTGAGTGTCTGACATAAGGTGGGAACCAACTGTGCCATGTGTTTTTCAGCTTCACACAATATCGCAGCCAGCGCCTCATCATCTTGTTCTTGCTTAATTGTCATTTCAATCCGGGCCGCAATATCGGAAAGCCGCATGAGTCCAAGATTCGCAGCCGAGCCTTTCAAGGTATGCGCCATCAACGTCGCTTGCGTCCGCTCCTCTTGCGCTAAGGCCTTTTGGATTCGGGGAACGATATCATGTTCTTTATCAATCAACTGAGAGAGTAACCGCTGATAAAGTTGCTCATTGCCAGCCACTCTCATCAGTCCGTTGCGGTAATCCAGAAAAGAGAGTTCACTGAGCTGAGGCGGAGAGGGTTGCGTTAAAGTGGCGGCGTCAGCCGCTTCTGGCTCTGGCGTCTGCGGGGCATCAGCGGCAGCAGACTTTTCGGCACGACACCATTTTTGAATGGTACTCAACAAAACATTCGGATCAATCGGTTTAGATATATGATCATTCATCCCCAAACCAAAACAGCGCTCTCGCTCTTCAACCATCGCATGCGCCGTCATCGCAATCAGCGGAATGTCATCATAAGCCGGAATACTGCGAATATGCTCACTGGCTTCATAGCCGTCCATCACCGGCATTTGCAGATCCATAAAGATCACATCAAATCCTGCCGCCTCATTCAGCGACTCAGCCAGCAGCGAAAGCGCTTCCCGGCCATGGCTTGCAACCGTCACATCCATCCCCCATCCTGCCATCAACTCCAGTGCAATCTGTTGGTTGATTTCATTATCCTCAACCAGCAATACCCGAATCCCGGCCAGATCATCCTGAGGTCTGACACCATGATCCACCGATGAACGATGGGATGGATGTTCCGAAGCCCCAAACAGTGTCACCAGTAAATCAAACAGTTTCGATTGCCCGACAGGCTTAGACAGATAACCGGCTAATTGCAGTTCTTCGGTCACATGGGCAAGTTCATCTTTATCATAGGCAGTCACCATGACAATATGAGGCTGATATTCTAATGGCACGGTCTGGCGAATCTTGCGGCAGGCCTCAACCCCATCCATATCCGGCATATTCCAGTCCATCAAGACCAGATTGATCGGTTGCCCTTCAGCGATGGAGGCGTCAATTTGTGCCAGCGCCTTATCAGCATGATTCACTAATATCGGCGGATGCGACAGCACATCGAGCATATCTCCCATGATCGTTAAGGCATGGTCATTGTCATCAACCACCAACGCCCGAATACCATCGAGCGTATCGGGCAACCCATCAGCAACAGTCCGAGCCCCCTGATCTGCTTTCAGCCAGACATCAAAAATAAAGTGACTTCCTTGCCCCAACTCACTTTCAACCCGAATCGTCCCCCCCATCAACTCAACCAAACGCTGACAGATAGATAACCCCAAGCCCGTACCACCATACTTGCGAGTCGTACTACCGTCCGCCTGAGTAAATACGGTAAATAATTGTTCTATCTGCTCAGGCGTCATGCCAATCCCTGTATCGGAAACGATAAACTCCAACTGAATTTGCTCCGCTTGGCGCTTCACTTCTTTCACAGAAACTGAAATCTCCCCCTGTTCAGTAAATTTCACCGCATTGTTAACCAGATTAATAATCACCTGCCCCAATCGCAGCGGATCACCATATAACTTTTTCGGCAATCCTCGCGGCACAGAAAATAGGAGTTCTAATCCTTTATCAAATGCTTTCTGACCGTTTAGTATGGAGACATTGTGAAAGATATCGTCCAGTTCAAAACTGACATTCTCAATGGTCAGCTTCCCAGCCTCAATTTTACTAAAATCGAGAATGTCATTAATAATCCCCAATAAGAGTGAGGCGGAATTATGGATTTTAGACAGGTAATCATGCTGTTTGGCGGTTAATTTGGTCTTTAACGCTAAATGAGACATACCGATAATTGCGTTCATCGGCGTTCTGATTTCATGACTCATATTGGCCAGAAACATCGATTTAACCTTCAGGGCCTCTTCTGCTTTTTCACGCGCTTCATACAACTCATTTTCAACCACCTTACGCGCAGAAACATCACGTAAGAATAAAGCCGCCTGACAGCGATCATTGAGGACAAAAATCGTCACCCCTAAATCCACCGGAATCATCACACCAGACTTGGTATACGTCTCAACCTCGAAAAACTCACCATACACTTTTGCCTGATCTTGAATGGAGATAGGCGGCTGTAAGATCTCAACCAAAGTATCCGGCATCACCATCTTCAGCAATGTAATACAATGCTGCCCTAAAACATCTTGGCTCTGATATTGATAAATCGCTTCGGCCGTTTGATTCCATAATAGAATTTTGCCCTGTTCATCGATAATCGCCACGCTCGATGGTGCACCATCAACAATCGTCCGGGCAAAGACTTCACTGTCTTGTAAATCCTGTGTTCGTCGTACGATTTCTTGCTCTAATCCAACCTGATGTTGCGCCAGTTGCTGATTTGTATGCTGAAGCTCATTCATCAACTCGTCACGGCTCTTCTCGCGTAACTGATCTGCCAACTGTTCGAATTCAAACTCTGTCGGCTGATAATTGGCAACACATGGCACTGCCCAACTGATCGCCTGACGATTCTGTTCAATCATCAGCCCGGGGACGGTCAATGTTATTGGTTCAGCCGATTCAGGAATCGCACAGCTCACTGTAATCCGCTCCTGCTGAAAGACAAAATCAATGGCACACTCCCCGAAAGCCTCTAGCAACTTCAAGACGAATTCAGCACTCATCAGCATAAAATAATCTTGTTGTTCAGGGCTAAAATGATAGCAACGAAAGATCGCCTGAAATTTGTGTCGGATGACCAGTTTACTGATATTGTCGTGATAGACAGGGCAGTGGATCGATTCATTCATACGTTGTACTCCAGCACGATCACGGTCATATCATCATGTGGTTTACCGAAATGTTCGACCAGAAATGAAGCAAACTGCTGAAGTGGGCGATACTGAGCAAAATGACACAGTCCCAGATCTAAATTTTCCTTAATTCCATCGGTGGTCAATAAGAAGCGTTCATTGTCGCCAAACGGGCCTTGAAACACATTCAATGTCGGGATCATCTCACCGACAACCCCCGGCTGAGAAAAATAAGTACGCCAGTCATCACCACACTTTCTCATTAATGTATTGCCGACACCTACCCCTTGAAAACATCGCGTCTGAAGGTTGAAAAAAACCAATGTGACAGCAGCGCCCAAACTGCCGCGAAAATGATCATGCATCTGCTCAAGTAACTGCGGGAGTTCATTCGTTAACGAGGGATAGATACTCGCGTCAGCATGAAAACGAGCATCGAGATAACTTTCCATCTGTCGAGCCAAGTGAGCGGCTTCCGGCCCATGCCCTAACACATCAATAATCCCGACCATCAAACCCAAGTTATTTTCCCGCACGAACACACCATCTCCGGACTCAGACTCTCCCAAATAAGGAACGCAGTGAGAGTACCATTCAAACGGCATCGTCATTCCCCCATTTGATCACACTCACAATGGTCCCGCGCGTCTCTGTGTCAGATGCTTCGGGAAACGACTGGATCTCAAACTGATCAACCATTCTTTGCACGCCCGGCAACCCCATTCCTAAAGAACCACCAGTCGAAAAATGCTCCGCCATCGCCTGTTCAATATGTGGAATTCCCGGCCCGAAATCCCGGGCAACGACCCGTATACCACGTTCCGTTTTTTGTTCAAATTCGCGCAGAATTTCAGTCAGCTCGATGCGGCCATTTCCTGCATACTTGACAATATTGGTTGCCAGCTCAGAAACAATCGTAGCGATTTCACTCGTCGCTGTCGGAGAAAAATTAAGCTGCTGGGCAAATGTAAATGTCCCCATCACCGCCATCATGACATCTGCTTCACAATCAATCGTATAAACATCACCCAGCGTTTTTATCGATACCGGTTGTTCATCCATCTCTGCGCTCCTGTGACTCGCGGAGCAACACAAGCCCTTGCTCCAAATCTGCAGCACAACATAATGCCGACGTATCAACCCCCAGATTCATCAATCCCATCACAATGCCCGGTCTGAAGCCGACAAAGATACATTGCCGCCCCATGACCTGAACATGCAGGGATATCTGGATCAATGCTTCAATATCTTGTCGATCCAACGTTTTTACCCCAGCCATATCAATCAAGACCCCGTGGATATAATTCTCAGCAAGCTGGCTCAACAGCTCATGACAAAAATCAGCCAGAATACCCGCTGAGAGATCCGCCTGAATAGACGCAACCAGTGCATGTTTGAGCTGGCTAATCGCAATCGATTCCCGCATGACTGCGCTCCTGAATTATTCCGAAAACTGATTCAACGATGTCACATTAAGACCAATCATCTGAAAAGCGTATTCAAGCGCATCCCTGAGTGTCGCATTGGCTTGCACCTCTCCGACATTAACGCCCAACTGAACCATGGTCTGAGCAATCGAAGGAGAAACCCCCGATACCAAACAAGTACACCCCATGAGTTTGGTGGCTTTGGTGATTTTAATGAAATGGTTGGCAACGGCTGTATCGACAACCGCCACCCCGGAAATATCCATGATGAAGATCTTGGCCCGGTTCACGGAGATCTTATTCAAAACCGCAGCCATAATATCTTGGGCTCGTTTGGAATCGATGATCCCTACCAGCGGCAACATCAGGATGTCTTGCCAAATCATGGTGACGGGTGTTGACATAGCCATCAGCGCCTTACTCTGTTCGGAAAAACGCTTATTTGTCAGGCGGGAATAAGTATCAACGACAATCGAGGTATCCATATGGAGCAATTTCATAAACGCGGTTACATAAGCGTTATATGTTTCCGTTTCCATCGAATCATCGTATAACTGCTGGGTAAAAATCAGCATCGAGGTATTCATGCCAGCAAAATAGATCGGAAGCGGCAAACCAACACGCGCATGAACCTCTCCCACGTTTCGGCGCTCCTGAACATAGTCATCGTCAATATTCGCGTTGAAAAAAGAAGTCCAGTAGCGAACCTGAGAATCCTGAACATAGCGTAACCTTCCGGGGTCACCGAAAAATTGAGCATATTCAGGGAGTTTCTCCAGCCAGACATAAAAGTGTTGCACGTATTCACCCAACTTCGGAATCATCATCTGTCCGAATCGGCGAATGAGTTCCAAATCCTCATCCGTTACGTCATGCAAGCGCAACAGTGATTGCGCATCTTTCATCTGAGTAAGTTGAACATCTGGTGACATACGTAGACTCCCTTGCATATCAGTATTTTTCTATCCTGACTATCCTGCATTCGTTCAACACAGCCGTTAATCACAGGTAGAATCATATGTACAGACTCTAATCATAGTCGATAAATTCATCACTCCAATAAAAACAGATCACATGTTGCAGAGAAACAGATACCACATCAATTCACTCATCCTACCACTCGATATTTTTAGGATATTTTGTCACGTTGATTATTAATAAATCACAAAATAATTATATTTATATCAATAAAGTTTTGTGTAATTTTTAAGCTCTCCCAATAAGGAAATTATTTTTACAAATCGATAGAACTTATGGAGAAAAACCTTCGATAAAAAATAAAGCCCTTGATACAATTTAAACCGCAATAAGAATGAAACATTATTTTAAAAAACAAAGAGCGTTTATTATGAAATTAAAAACAACCGTTGGCTTAATGAGCTTATATTTAATTTGCCAGCCAGCTTTTTCGGCAATTCCTTATCATGGCTATCAGTATGATTACACCCAACCGAATGGCGACGTCATTACACTTACACTTGAAGGGAATGATTATTATGCCGAGCAGAGAACCCCTTCCGGTCAGCTTGTCATTTTTGACAAACAATTGGGCGGACTCGCTTACGCGAAGGTCTCTGATGACGGCACAACCCTTGTTTCTAAAGGAGAATTAGTCACTCAAGCCAAAGAGCAGCTCGAACAAAATCTGAGAAGCAGTCTTCATTCCACCATTCTTTCTCAGACTGAACAGCAGCCTGGCTTGTCCGCCAAAGCAAGAGAAAAATTAGCTCAAGAAAACCGTGATAAATTATTACATATCCCGGAAGATGTCAGTCGAATTGCGACATCTCTTGTTCAAACAGCCGATTCATCCAGCCATATTACGGGTAATGTTCGCGGGTTAACAATATTAATTGACTTCCCAGATGATCGCCGAGAAATTAGTCGTTCAGATGTCAATAGTTTTTTAAATGATTTAAATTATAAAGGATACGGAAATTTCCAGTCTATTCGTGGTTATTTCCGTTCTGTATCGGGTGGCAAACTCGATTATACCAATACAGTCAGTACTTATTATACGGCTAAACACAACAAATCTTACTATACCGACCCCAATCTTGAGTTCGGTGTCCGGGCACAAGAACTGATTCATGAAGCATTAGAGTGGATGGAATATCAACAAGGATTCGATTTCTCCACCCTGACAACGGATCGCTGGGGCCGTATCAGAGGGCTTAACTTTTTCTACGCCGGAGATTCAAACAGTGCCTGGTCAACCGGCCTGTGGCCACACATGGGTGGTGTGAACCCACAATTCTGTGCTGATGGTGTTTGTACCAATGCGTCACAAATCTCCGATATGGGAAGCAGCTTATCGATCGGTACTTTCGCACATGAATCAGGACACCTGATCGCAGACTGGCCCGATCTTTATGATTACGACGGCAGCTCAAACGGTTCTGTTGCGCAGTACGGTATCATGGGTTACGGCAGTACCAATGCCCGATCCATGCTACACCCTGTGCCACCGGTTGCACCACTGCGTGATAAGGCTGGCTGGGAAACCGTCATTGAGTTAAACCCAGCGGTCGATCCGAATGCACCGACTGGCCGTATCTCTGCCACATCCGGCAGCAATACCTCCTACAAGTGGTCTAACCCGGACAATCCGGCTGAATCCTTCTACATGGAAGCGATTTATCAAAGCGGACAAAATACCGAGCAATTGGGGAGCGGGCTGGCGATCTGGCACGTCGATCCAAAAGGGAACAACTCCGACGAATGGCACCCTTACATCCAGATGGAACATGCAGACGGCAACCGTGATCCGGAATACTTGCGTAACCGCGGCGATGCGTACGATGTTTATGGTCAATACGGTGAGTTTTCTGCGATCTATCCGAATGATTTAACATCGCGGGGAACAAACTCATTATGGTGGAACGGGCGGGATTCAGGCCTGAGTATCAGTGATATTTCACAACCGGCACAAACAATCTCGTTTGCGATTTCAAAAGACGGCAATGGCGGTGGTGATAATGGCAACGGAGGCTCTTCAACCGAAACCCAAGTGTATACCAACACCATTGCGCAAGGCGGATACACTGCCGAACCAAACAATCAGGCATTCCGTTATGAAGGCGGTACCATCAACGCAACACTGGTCGGCCCTGACGGAACAGACTTCGATCTGAAACTGATGCGTTGGGATGGTAATAACTGGCAACAAGTCGCAGCGTCTGAAGAACCCGCATCCAGAGAGCAGATCACCTATACGGCTGATGCGAATTTCTACTACTTCCAAGTGTATGCATACAGCGGTTCAGGCCAGTACAATCTGACGATCTCGCTCACCCACTAATCACAGCGACCGGGACACGATCATCCCATCTAAACGCGGTGTTCAGCACCGCGTTTTTTTTATTCGCACACCCCGATGAATCAGCTATGATCATCACAGCATTGATGATCCCGGTGATTCACACCGAGCAAAAATAAACACACAGTCAAAAGGAACGGATATGAAAAAATTGCTGCTGATGTTGGTTACACTTACACTCACGGGCTGTCTTGGAATGCCCGAAACTGTTCAACCCGTCTCTAATTTCGACGTACAACATTATTTAGGCAAATGGTATGAAATTGCCCGTTTAGATCATTCATTTGAAGAAGGTCTCACCCATGTCACCGCAGAATATACGCCCAGAGATGACGGGGGCATTACGGTGCTGAACCGCGGCTTTTCCGCAGTTGACAACAAATGGGAAGAAGCCCAAGGGAAAGCCTATTTTGTCAATAGTGACTCAGAAGGCTATTTAAAAGTCTCGTTCTTTGGCCCTTTTTACGGCTCCTACGTGATCTTTGCCCTCGATGATGACTATCGTTATGCCTTTATCTCTGGTCCGGACACCGATTACCTATGGCTATTGTCTCGCACCCCAACCGTTGATCAGCAAGTGATTGATCAGTTTATCCACATGGCGAAAGCACGCGGTTTTGATACCGATCGTTTGATTTTTGTGGATCAGCAGTGAGCGGCTCACTTTAAACGGTCACCAATCCGTTCGGCAGTTCATTAAAGCACGGACATCAACGAATCAATCAAGAGACTGACTGGGCTTGTTTTAATTCGTTGTTATCTGAGCTCTCATACATCTTTTAACCTCATTCGATTCAGGACTTGTCCATCATTTAGGGCAACGTTAAAGTAAGTCACTACCTGATAATTCATAATATGGGAGAAAGAGAATTGAGTCGCATTGGATTCATTGTTTATTGGCTGGGTTGCATTGTTGTTTTTACTTATTTATTGAACCATGATTGGCAGCAATTTTATGATTCCTTTTCTTTAATTTGCACATTTATCCCTGCACTTTGTTCGTTATTGATCCGAAAGCATGAATCTATTGACGAAAAATGCTTAAGATTTATCAAAGTCAATTGGATCAGTGCGGGATTGACAACCGTATACGGCATCATTTTATCAATGAGTTATATTCCTTTTGATCCCGAAGGTTTAGTTGTTGGTTTCAGTGTCGCAATACTCCCCATTTTTTATGCATTTTCGGCGACTTTAGTATTAGCACCATTGGTGACAGAGAAGCATTGATAGCCCCCACCAAAGCATTAAAAAAGTATGAGTTTTCCTGAATTGTGTCGCAAAGTGATCCTGTGAGTCTCGCTGCTGCCAACAAAATCGATCACGATACCAGCGTTGAATAACAGCAGGGTATTACCATGACAAAACCGCAAATCATCAACAAAAACAACACCGCTCGATGTGGTAACGGTTTGTTTTGTCCCCGGCTCATAGTAGGATAGCCACGATGAAAACAGCACTCGACCACCTCCCTGAGCGGAAGCAACAAGAACTTCACACCATCACCACTGTATTGCGCGATACGCTGGATGATTTTCTGCGCAACAAAAACGGCAGTAAGGCTGAGTTTCGCATTCTTAAAATTATCCTCTTTGGCAGTCATGCCAAAGGCACTTGGGTTAGCGACCGACCTAACGGTTATATCAGTGACTACGACATTCTGGTGATCGTCAACAGAGCGTCATTGGTCGAAGAGTACGCGGTGTGGCACAGTGCCGAAGAGCAGATCGCGCGTCGCGTCACATCTGCCCCGCTCGGTTTGATCGTCCACACACTCAATGAAGTCCATCAGCAGCTCCAGCAAGGTCATTACTTCTTTGCTGATATTCGAGAACAGGGCATTGAACTGTTCAGCGCCGATAAACGGGAACTGCCCACACCGGGGAATTTAAGTGAAGCCGAGCGAGTTGCTATTGCAACCAAACATTTTAATCATTGGTTTAGTAGCGCAGCACAATTTTATGAATCAGCATATAAACCAATGCTTGAAAATAAATACTTCAACTATGCTGCATTTCAACTCCATCAGGTAACGGAACGCCTGTTCGCCTGCACCCTGTTAGTCTGTACCAACTATCTACCCAAAACCCACAATCTTGAAAGCCTGCGCTCAATGTGCGCCCAGCAAGATCCGGCCTTTGCCGAACTGTTCCCGATGGAAAACAAATTCCACCGCCGCAGCTTCCAGCGCCTTAAACGCGCCTACATCGATGCCCGCTATTCCGAGCATTATGAAATCAGCGCAGAAGAATTGGTCTATTTGCAGTGTGAAGTGGAGAAATTGCGGGAGATAACGGAATGGGTTTGTCGGGGGAGAGTTGAGGTTTAACTATATGGAGCGGATGCTCCATATCTGATGAAACGTCATACAAAATAATGGATAATTTCTGCAATTGTCAAAAATTATGCTGTTTGAACAAAAAACACACCATCATCACCATTGTACTGTAGCTGTTTCCTCAAAAACAAATACCCATTAGCATCAGATAAACCTAAAACCCCGCCATCTCTAAGTGGTATATCTGCTGAATAGAACTGCCCAACAAAATAATATTCATCAAGTAGTGTTTCAACACCTTGCAACCCATTAGGAATAGCCTTTGATAGAAAAGAAAAAGCGGGATATGAACTATTATCTAACTCATACTTTTCTATATCTAGCTTGAATGAGCCTGACAGGTTATCACAAGAAACTTCCGATATTTTTCTTATAACAACTTTAGTATAACCACTTTTTATATAATTCAATTCATCTTCATCGCCAAAATAAACCACATCATCCAAGAAATACCTATCTTTACTATAGGTTGAAAAGACTTCAATAAATGTATCATGAGGAAAGAAAGAGTTACCTATATATTCATTTGCTCTATTACTATTTATAGAAAATAACAATTCAAGTTTTTCCCCAATTGGGTTATTAGGCCACTCACTACAATTACTCTTTCCTCCAGATGTTATACCCTTATAGTCATCTATTATTTTATTTAATTTAAAAACCACATTCATATTTATTTACCTTTACATTCTTTAAGTGTGTTATAGTAAATATGAGAATCTTTCCTCAGTTGAGATATCTTATCTTCAGGAATTCCTGCTCTTCTCATTGCTTCAGTAGTAATATCAAGTTCTTCATCTATCGTTGAAGCGAAATCATTCATACCAAGTCCTTTTTCAGCACGTACTTGTCCTTCGTGATAATGAACACCACCAATCCCTCTAGTATCTTTTACTGGACCTCTTGTATGATGATCTAAATCTAAAGCTATCGACGGATTTCCTGACAGTCTTGATTCACCAGCTAACCCTTCTTGTTTCAAAAACTCATGCCTAATTAACTCATGAACTTGTAATTTATCACCGACATGGATCTTACTGTTCAAGCTACCATAGGTTCCCAAATCAAATAGATTAGCCAACCCCAGCGGGTCGACCCACAACCATCGGGTTATGCACATACCCCTGTGGCCTGAGTCCACCGGCAAATCCTATCGGGTCAGGGCTGAGATACTGCCCACTGTCTGCATCGTAGTAACGATTGAGGTAAACTTAGATTACTGCATAATCGTTTTCAAACCACATTCCCCCCAATATTTACATGACATACTCTCAATACATATTTCTCACAGTACTACATAATCATTTTTTCCATCATCAAAAATAACTTTATTGAAATTTACACCTCGATATTTTGCTCTCACAAAAGTGGCATAATAGTCAACATGATATGTACTAAATTGAGGATATTTGGCAATTTCATCATGACTAGCCGGATGAACTTCATCAGTAATAAAATTCAAGCATTTCTTATCAAATTCAGAACCAAAAATAACATAATGACACTGAGGTTTTTTATAATTTTCCAATATGATGTTTCTGTGTAAAATCCACTTGGGATATAGACTGGATTTGACATTCGAGAAAACAACCCAATCAATTAACCAATCCGTAATCAGTAAAGGTTTATCAAATGAATTTTTGATATCTTTTGAACTCTTAGATTTGAAGTCAAATATATTCACCATCAAAAAGTCACCTTCATAATTCACATATCCGAAGCCATACTCTTCATTCTCTAGTGGTATTGAAAAACATGTACCTAACTTAATTTCTTTCATATTATTCACCAAAACATATTACTTTTTACATATTTTACCGGAATGGCTTTTCATTCTGTCCTGATAATTATCATTAAAAGCCTTGGCTCTATGGTCATCTGGGTTTTCTAATCTGGATGGATCGTATGAACGAGCCCTATTTCCTGCACCAGCGGGGAACTTTCCATTTTCATCATAAATTCCTCTTTGAGAGGTATCTAACGTATTATAATGTTCGATATCAGCTTGTTCGTACCCTCTCACTTTTTCATGTGTCAAGTTCCGTTCTATCTCATCAATTTTATATCCTTTGCCTAAACGACCAGAATTTATATGTTGTGTTGTACGAGTTTTGAAATCTTTCGTAATTCCCACATATACAACTTCGTTTTTACTATTTGTAATATGGTATAAAGACCATCCAGTGTCATCAAGAGGAACCAACCCCAGCGGATCCACCCATTCCATCGGGTTATGCACATACCCCTGTGGCCTCAATCCACCTGCAAATCCAATAGGATCGGGGCTGAGATACTGGCCACTATCTGCATCGTAGTAACGATTGAGGTTGTAGTAAAGCCCGGATTCCCGATCTTCGATCTGCCCCTGATAACGCAGGTCACAGGTCAGCGCTTCGTTGGCCGCATCTTCAAGATAACCGCGTTGAATTTTGAGATTAAACTGTTGCTGCTGGTATTTACCCCATAGCACCTGCTCACCGCGCCATTCGATTTCACCATCTTCTCGGACTAACTCCTGCGGCGTCCCGGCATGGTCGGTGACGATATAGTGCAGGTCTTGGCGATTGCTGTTGTGGCGGGTAGTGACTTGCGCCATCGGGCGGAAAGTGCCCGGCTCGTATAGATATTCGGTGCTGGTCAGTGCCGTGCCGTCTGCGGTGATTTGGCTCTGTTGTACCAGTGTGCTGCCGTCCCATAGATAGTGGGTCTGTTGCTGAGTTTGCAGGCATTCTTTGGCGATGCGTCGCCCGAATGGGTCATAACGGTAGCGGTAACGTCGCCCGTCCGGTAGCTCGATGTGAGTCAGGCGGTCTTCATCATTCCAGATAAATGTCGTACTTTGCGGCCGGAAGCCGTCTTTCGATTCGCTTTTCTCTATTACCCGACCGCATTGATCGTAACGATATTGAAAGCGGCCGACTTCGGTTACACGCCCGGCTTTATCATAGTCACGTTTCTGGCGCTTCATCCGTTCGTCAGCCAGTGACACCACATTGTCACCATATTCACTGCCGAACCCTTCTTCATTGAGATTCAGCTCACTGTCATACCCGAACAGATGGACAAACCCGGCTTTGGTCTCCCACGATTTACGCTGGCGTACTGCGGTAATCTGACTGTTGGAGTTAAGGGTGAATTCGGCACTGCCGCGATGGCTATCCTCAATCCCCGTTAATCGATCCAAGGCATCATAGCGATACCGGCGTAGCGATTGATTGCCGAGTTGCTGCCCGAGCAATAATCCGGTCGCACTCCACTCATGTTGCAGATTAAACCCGGTATCCGTCTGGCGGGACTGCTCCTCGCCACCCGGCAGATAAGCAAATTTCAGCGGATTGTGGTGACCGACTTGCAACTCAGATAGTCGTTGCTGCTGCCATTGATAGCTACGCTCGGTCTGTGTGCCGCTAAACCGGATGCGTCGCCCGGCTGCATCGTACTGGTGGGTCAGTTCGGTGCCGTTGATATTTTCATTCAATAATTGCCCTGCCGGGCTATAGGTGAGTGCAATCCACGCATCACCGTTTTCTGCGTAAGTCAGCCGTGAAGCCGCATCATATTCATACCAGCTTTTACCAGTTGCATTGTCCTGATTATCGAAGCTTTCACTCTGGAGCAGGCGGCCGCATACATCGTACTGATAGCGGAAGGTGTGACCGTCCGGTTTGCTGCGCTGCATCAATCGCCCGGCCGGATCATAGGCGTAGGTTTCAGTGCGACCGTCGTAGTGACGCTCACTTTCAATCCGCCCCAGTTGGTCAAATCCGTACAGCCACTGCTGCCCGTGACTGTTGGTTACACCGGCAAATTCGGCTTCGACATTGTAGTGATACTGCGTGGTTGCACCCAGTGGATCGGTAACAGCTTTGAGCTTATCGAAGGCGCCATATTCAAAGCGCTGGGTTTGACCAAGCGCATCGGTAACCGAAATCAGATTGCCCTCAATATCGTAGCTAAAATGCGCTTCACTGCCGTCTTCGTAGATAACTTTATCGGGAAAAGAGTTTGATTGGTGGTAATGCCACTGGCGGGTGAGATATCCCTGACTATCGCGCTTGTCGCTGACCCGCTTCACCAATCGGTCAAAGCGGTCATAATGGAAGGTCATACCATAGCCAGTTGCCGGATCCAGCCTCATCAGCAGACCGCGTTCATTGTAGGTATAGCGGGTCACGCTGCCGTCCGGCTCGGTCACAGAGTCACGCAAACCACGCTCGGTATAAGTCATTTGCCAGACCCGGCCTTGTGGATCGGTAACCGCAATCACATCCCCCTGCGGATTATGTTCATACAACCAACTGGCACCGAGTGGGTCAGTGTAACTTGTCAGCCATCCCTGCTCGTTGTAATCGTAGCCGTGTACCGTTCCATCCGGCAAAGTCGCTGTGGTGATATTTCCCCATGCATCATAGGTATAAGCAGTCGTCTCACCTAAAGCATTGGTTTCACCCACCAACAAATCATCCTGCCACTGCTGCTCAATTCGGTTGCCGGCTGCATCCACGATGGCATAGGGGCGGTTGCGCTCATCCAGATGGTAAGCCTTAATACCACCGAATGCGCTCTTATAGTAGTGAATATGGTTATCATCATCGTAACGGATTTGGTCGGTCCATAACCCGTCGGCACAACGGCTGGCAATCGCCCGGCCTTGCGCATCATAATCGTGTTCAACCCAGGTATGGGCCAAATCCTGCCAGCGGGTCAGATAACCGGCTTTATTGTACTGGTAATCAAAGCTACGTCCGGCTTCAGCACGTACTGCAAGTAACCGCCCAGAATTATCATATTCATAGCGAACCAGTTCACGTTGCGGTCTCCGTGCTGCATCACACAACGTCAGTTGAGTGATACGCTGATGCTCGGTTTTAACCTCAATCAGCCGTTCATCGCTCAGAATAATCCATTTGAGGGTACGACGCTCATAAGCAAACTGAATGGTATTGCCATAGGCATCTTCGATTTTGGATAAGCGCAACGTCGTGCCAATCGCATGACCGAAATGGTAGCTCAGCCCATCTTTATGCCGAAGGATTAATTCTGCCTGCTCTCCCCGGGTCAGTCGCCACTGCGGTTTCAGTAACGAGGGACTTTCTTCTCGCGGCTCAGGGAGTTCGAAAACAGCTTGGGTATAGTCGGTATCAGTAAAGGTGGCTAACATCCCCTCGATGGTCAGCGAAATATCCCAACTACTGCGCCACAAACTGCCCATCAATCCGGTTACTTTCAAACCAGTCGAGTGATAGTAACGTTGATGTGCTAAAGGCAACATTCCGGCTAATACAAAATCCTGCCGCTCTTCAAACACCTTCCCGGTGTATAGATCGATCGGTTCGCCTTCTTCTCCGCAACCATTGGTTTTTGTCTGCTTTTCCACTTCAGTCGGATCTTTCCCATGAGTGCCATCCGGTTTATCACCGTGAATTGAAGCTTGCTCAGCATTGATATTATCGACTTTGTTCGCCCCTTTATGATGCGGTGTACCTGTTTTACGGGTCACCACTTTACCGATAAACTCATCGACCTTGGCGGTAATTTTGCCGACCATCTCGTCGATTTTCTTCTCCAGCGATTTCATCGCATCGACCAGCATCTCAAATGAGTTGCTCAGCAGTTTGACCGCCCAGCTTTTACTGTTCTTAATCGCCTTGGTCAGCCCGTCAATAATCTCATTGAGCAATGCTTTGGCTTTGTTGGCGTACTCAGACAGTAAGCCACCGAACTTTTTCAGATACTTGACCAGATTGCCGTTCGACAAGCTGCGCAGCATCTTCATCGCCTGTTGAATGACCCGTGAGTCCGATTTTTTCAGTGCATCAATAATAGTTTTGCCGGTTTTTTTGGTTGCATCCCCCAGCCCCGGCACAAAACCAATCACCACCAAAGCCCCCGTTGCCCAGTGCCAAAAATCTAAATCACTCTTGGTACAGGTATCCCAGCCCCAGCAGCCTAAGTCATACAAGTCCATCGCCTGTCCGACTACTGGGACAAAGCCGAGGGCAATTTCACAAAACAGCAAAATGGCCGTATTGTCCTGCGCCATCCCCGCCATTTCGCCGGCCAGACTGTGGTGGATTTTATTGACCGCCTGTCTCAGCGCTATCGGGCCGTGGTTGATTTCTTTATCCAGCTCCCAGAAGCGGTCATAAGCTTCCTCATAATCACTGTCTACCCACGTGAATAATTTGCGATCAACATCAACAAAACTATCAGAGCTACCGGATTCATCATAAGTGAGATACCCCTCTCGACTCAGCAGGGTATACAGGGCAAAGTACTCCCCCGCTTTGGCAGCATATTCGGGGTTGGCCTGAATCACCGGATTGTTCTGCGCAACATCTTTTGGTTCAAATTCATCACTGCCTTCGCCCAGCAGAAGCTCAAACCCGCCACAATCCATGTTCTCGATTTTGCACATCCCCTGTTTATCAGTTTTGCCCGAAATCTCTTTTTTGATGTTCGTCAGTACAAAGTCGGCTTCCGGTACCGGCTGACCATCGTCATAGTGATAACGGATAAACACTTCACAGCCACACTCGACACAGCCACCATCGAGGACGTTGTCGGTGGAAAAGTTCTGGGTCGCTGCCTCGGCACTGGAGAGTAAATCGGCTTTCTTATTGTCGCTCATGACTGTTCTGACTCCTTATCCAATTCATCTAACCCACGTTCAAATAACCGGTCCATCCGACTTTGCGTGCCCTGATAATCGGGAGATTGTAAAACCTGTTTTGCCCACGGCTGAGTCGTAAATTGCTTACCAAAAACCACCGTCAGGCTCAGATAGCGAACAACATCATTCGGTTGCTGAAATCCTAACTGATTGGCCTGAGTGACATGCTGATGAAGATACGCATCAAACTGTGCCTGATCCCAGCTTTGAGTTTCACTGTGATGGGCTTGTAAATGATCCTGATACTGGCGGTAGATCTGACGATTACCCCAAATATTGAGCGCCTGATATTGTGCATCGGTCAGGCGGATCGGCAGCGGTAGCGTGGTTTTGTCTAACATCGGGGGCTGAAAGCAGAGCACTTTGGCCTCAGGTTGTTCCGGCTCCCAATAGACAACCTGCTGGAGGGGACCCTGAATATGTTTTTGATAGACAGGATCGCTGGCCTGCCATAGCACGCCGAAAACATCCCAGTCAGAAAGACGCAGCAATAGCTGCTCTTGTTCTTGAGTCGGGGTTTCCACCATTGTCCATGCGCGGAAATAACGCAGTACCAACTCGGTCTGACGCGTCATAGGAAGCTGATGGAAACGAGCATCTAACTGAAGTGCAATTCCCCAGTGGGGTTGAATCGCAATCTGCTCTTTAAACCAATCCCAAGACTGCAATGGCATCACATAAGGAGAAATTGAGGCATGAATGTTGCCCATTTCATCCCAGTACACACGCTGATCCGTTTGCTCATTTTGTTCCGCCAACTCGCGAATTGCAGGGTTAATCGCAGCTTCAGCCACGACAAACCAACCCGGCGCTTCGAGCATCATCTGCCACGCATCAAGTGACAACACACCCCACCAGATGGTTTCGTCACTATTTTTTACATCAAATTCAGTCATGAACTGATCTCCGTGCTCATCGGTTCGTTCAGCCAGCCCGGTGTCTGGTAAGCGTGTAGTTCATCCTCACGTCCCCGATACTGATGATGGAATTCACCGATGGCTTGGCGCAGCGAATAGAAATTCATCAAACGCTGAAACTCCGGATGTTCATCAAAGCGGTCACCCAGATAAAAGCGATACAGGGCGAAGGTCTCTTGATCCAGCTCGGTTGCATCTGCATAGCGGTTTTGCGCGAGCGTCAGCCCTTCATCAAAACGCGCTTCGACAAGTGACAAAGACAATGCATCACCATATTGGGGTAACAACTTCCGATATAAGGTTTCAGCCAGTGCGTGACGCTGTTCCGGATGAAAGAACCGATCGTACTGATCCTGCGTCAGTTGCAGTGGAAAATGGACTTCCGTCGTATTCTCGGCAGATACCATACGATCTGAAAATGCAGTGCATTCCGGGGAATCCGTCCGCTGAATCATCGGAAATTCAAAGAGTTTGAGTTGTTGATTGTCATCTCTGCGCGGCAGATAAATCCCTTGGTGCTTTCCCTGAAACACCGCCTGTTGCGTCGGTGTCAGAATGTTCCACCACTGGGGTAAGACATTCGGGTCATAAAAGCGCAGCATCACTTCGTTTTGATCGGGATAACGACAAGCCACCCATTGCTGCCAGTGGGCTCTGAGTGCGGCGAAATCGCCGTCAAACACACCGACAAACCCGAACTGCTCAGCACGAGGTTCGTTGTCTGCCAGCCAGTAATAAAGGGTTTCTCCCGGATTACCATCGCGAATATCGATAAGTAATGGCGAAACATCGGTCAGATACTGAAGCTCACTGCCACGCAGCAGTTCACACCATGTGACATCTTCGCGTCGCTTCATGGTGTTCCAGAATTCGGTCGCTTGCGGAAACTGCACCCGATCAAACAGTAAGTAACATGTTTTTTTTTCTGACGTATTTCCTTCTGACATGGTTAATATGTCGAATAAGGATTTCATTTTTTATTTTTCCTAGCCTGAGTGAACCGTCAGCATTCATACCCTAACCAGAGTATCCTGACGGTTTTCTATATAAATAATGAATAACTCCAATATTGCTATGAATAAACATATCTATTTTTTCAACAAGTTCTAGACGACAATGAAGTTATCTCCGGAGTCAATTCTTTTGATCAGTTCCTGTGTCAGGTAACTGTATACTGATGCTGGCCGGGAGTCAGAAGGAATAAACTGTATCTCTGAGATAAAATATGTTTGCTCTAATTCTCTATTTACTTCATCCAATCCCGACGATACCTGACTAAGCACTTCATCAGCATCAAGTTTTTCAGATTCACCTTCTTTTATTGGCAATAATGTCACCTGTATTGTGGAGTGACTTTCTGATAATCGAATCGATAAGAAGTTATGAGTTGGTCCAGTAATTCTTGCCACCTTGTAAAAATCCTTATCTTTAATAAATTGCATTAGCTTTCTCCCCAAGGATCACCTGTCCATTTTCTTTCTGCTGCATTATGTGCTTCGGTATAACCGGAATTATGTTTTGACTCATACCACTGTTCCGCCATTTCGTGTTTTAACCAAGTCATATCCTTCTCAGTATGAGTCCCATCTTTTAATCTTTGCCATGCTTGGGCTTGATTCAAATCACTATCAAATCGTGCCAGCTCAGCAGGAACCCCATAGTCAACATATTTATCTAGCAAGTGCTTATTATAGAAAACATGGTCTTTAACCTTTTGAATATTTACTGCTTTAATTCCAGTATTATGGGCAATAGCAGAAACATCAGTATTACTAGCACGAATCTTATCGTATAACTCATCAGCAGAACCACTCTCCCCTCCGCCTCCTGTTTGTCTCATGGCCGACGGAGCTGCTCTCTTCTCCTCAACCACTTTCTGCTTATCTTTCGCAGCACCAGAAAAAACCTCTTCCACAAACGGCAGACTGGCCCAGTCAAAAGGTGGTGGCTCTGCAAGCGGCTGAATACTTAAGAACGGCGATTGTTTCAGCGCGGCCCCTTCCCCACAATCATGGGTCGGTGATTTGTACGGCGTATCACCAATCAATACATTGCCGGAACCCGCGGCGACGGAGCCGCCACAGTCGATCGCATCACCGACCCGGGCTGCCGGTTTGCCGTTGATCGATACATTGGCAGACCCAGCGGAGATACTACGACCGTGGATCCCGTGGGGAACCTGCGGGCACGGGCAGGCGTGCAGTAAGATCGCATCCCCTTTACGAGCCGCTGGTTTACCGTTGATCGAGACATCTCCGCTGCCGGCAATAATCGGCGTCGCTGGAAAACAGCCATGCCCTGAGCCGTTGTCACCGAGTCGTGCTGCTGCTGGCATGGTTATCCCCTCCGATCCGGCGCTTCCGGCTCTTGCGGTTTATTGGTTTCATCAGGTTTCACCATGGTTGGTGCGGTGCCTTTATCCGGTGAACCCCCTTCGTTAATTTTGACTTTCGTGCCGGAGATTGTGACACCACCCTTGTCAATTTTGACAAACCCACCCGGCCCGTGAATCGTCAAAGAATCTCCTGCATCCAGAATCACTTTTTTAGCCTTGAGATAGCTTTCATTATTGACTTCAACCCGTTGATTGGCACCAATTTTTTTCTCTTCTGAAGCCGTTATTTCGGCGACCCAAGCGCCTTCGATCTTTTGAATGATCCCACCGGAAATAAACTGGCTGAGTTTACCGATGATGCGCTGAACGACATTGCGCCCTACTTTCTGGTGGAAATCCTGTCCGAGCTCTTCATTGACATTTTTACCGACCAGACGATGGACATTTTCAGTGATCATCTGATACAGGTGTCGCCCGACACGTCGATGGCTGTCCAGACCGACCGATTCGCGATGAATATTATTGATCACAATGTCTTGATCTTTCTGCGCGTGAACATAGATCTGCTCAACGCCCGATTGATCTTCAAAACGAATTTCGTTAGAACCTTCACCTTGGTGAGTCTGCGTTTTCAACACAGTACGGGTTTTGTGATTGGGTAAAATATAAGGGGGAACGTGGGTGGCGTGGTAAGTCCGCCCGGTGATAATCGGTTGATCCGGATCGCCATTGAGAAATGAGACAATCACTTCATGACCAATCCGAGGAATCGCCATAAAGCCATACTGAGCACCGGCCCAGCCCTGTGAGACCCGCACCCAGCAAGAACTTTTTTCATCGGATTGATCATAGCGATCCCACGGAAAATGTAGTTTGACCCGACCATGTTCATCACAGTAAATTTCTTCGCCTTTGGGGCCGACAACGGTCGCAATACAAGGACCGTCGACTTGCGGTTTCGGTTGTGGTGTCGCTCGCCACAGGGTCTCTTTCGGGATGACGGTAAATTGGTTGGCATAAGTCGTCGCGCCATGGCCACCGGCTTCTTCCAATGCTTGTGGTTGGCTACCTTGATGACTGACGGAAACCGCAAGCCACTCGCGGTTCATCGCTGAATCGATATGTTCTTCGAGCTCAAAACGTACCCCACCCTGCACTCGGGCATCATTACTTTTGCCGCTGGCGGTATGTGCTGTGCGTCGTAGATATTCCAGTCGGATCTGGCTGAATGCCTTACCATTGGCGTCGTCTTTGAAGCGCCCCGGATGATCGAAGTGTTCATAGTTAGATAGCTGATAGCTGAGATCCGCCCCGTCCATTGACTGGGCGAAGTTATAGTCCGGTTTTTTAAAGCTGTAGTCTTGCATTAACACCGAACTCACTTCCGACTGATAATGCTCCGTCATGGTCGAAACATAGGGGGTCGTCATATGTCCGCCGGAAAGCGCGTTGTAAGGGACCGGAGAGCCTAACGGCGCAAATCCTTCACTGTTATCGGTTATCACCAATGTATGTTTGCCCTTCTCATGCGTGAAGGTGTACATCAGCCCTTCTTCAGCCGCCAAACGATGGAAAAAGTCGAGATCAGATTCTCGGTACTGAACACAGAACTCGCGTAGGGCACATTCACGTTTAACCGAGAAGACATAATCGGTAATGTTCATCTCCTGAAATAGGATCTTAAAAATATCGAGAATGTTTTTTTCTTGAAAAATCCGACTATTGCGACGTAGTGAGAGACGTTCTAATGCCGGAACTAAGGTGACGGAATAAAAAGTGTGAGAGTGTCCGGTATCCCCTTTACTGAAATGACGCACAATGCCATGAACGTGCTGAGTTACCTCTCCATTTTGAATCACTTCCAGCAATGCGGTTTTATCGACAATTTGCTTGGCGGCTAAATCGGCATTGCGACTGGCCAGTTCGATTTGATAGCGAAAGCCGTAGACTCGTTCTCTCGGTCCGCTGAACGAGTCTGATACCGACTCTTCTCCTTGGTATTCACGAACCACCAGCGTCTCGTCATGGACACCATCAATCGTGAAGCGAAAACCTAACGTTGTCATTTGAATTGCCTTTTGTCTTATTGAGAATAACCCCACCTCAATATAAGCAACAGAGCACCTATATATTGGTTTGATTTTCAACTTGTTGATCTCTGTTCCAAATCGGATCAACCTTTTTATTCAATAAGATAAGTGCAGCAACAGTTGTGCCAACCACACCTCCACAACGAAATCAAGTCATTATATTATGTGATTGATTATTACAGGCAACTTGTTGCCCGGAGGCGAGCAAAAAGTTGCCCGACGAGCAAGAAATTGCCTGCAGTAAATGCGGGGCATGTCACAAGCTCGAAGCACTGATATCCGTGCTCTGATACGGACTTGGATAAAAATAGTTTGATAAAAATAGCTCATCTGCTGCTTTGCGACGACAATGCCACCCTTTTGACGCAGATATCATTCACCGATTGGTGGAAGTCGTTGATGGAAGTAAACGAGGCAAGGTACACTGTGCCCCCTATTCGCCTATCTCAGAAAACGCTTCTATCATGCAAAAAATTGTTTTAGCGACCGGAAATCCGGGAAAAGTCCGCGAAATGTCTGACTTATTGGCCGATTTCGGCTTTGAAGTGCTTGCACAGACCGATATCAATGTCTCCGACGTTGCAGAGACGGGAACCACATTTATTGAAAATGCCATTATTAAAGCACGCCATGCTGCCGCAGCCACGGGATTACCCGCCATTGCGGATGACTCAGGCCTTGAAGTCGATGCGCTTGATGGGGCACCGGGTATCTACTCCGCACGTTATGCGGGCGCTGGTGCAACCGATCAGCAAAACATCGAAAAGTTGCTGACCGCGATGGCAGATGTCCCCGAACAACAACGCAGCGCACGCTTTCACTGTGTATTGGTCTTCATGAAACATGCTGCGGATCCGACCCCGCTGGTTTGTCACGGTGTCTGGGAGGGGGCCATTCTGCATCAGCCTGATGGTGAACATGGGTTTGGCTATGACCCGGTATTTTGGGTTCCCACCGAGCAATGTGCGTCGGCAGTATTGCCGCCAGCCCGAAAAAAACAGCTCTCCCATCGCGCCCAGGCGCTTCGCTTATTGATGCAACAGTTGAATGAGCAACAACCATGCTGATACCACCGAAGCTGAGTCTGTATATTCACATTCCCTGGTGTGTACAGAAATGTCCTTATTGTGACTTCAACTCCCATGCGCTGAAGTCGGGCATCCCTGAACAGGCTTATATCGATGCGCTACTGGAAGATCTTGATCAGGATCTCCTGCGCTATCAGCGCTGCGCACCAGCGGATCACGGCCAGCCGCGAAAGCTCCATTCCATTTTTATCGGTGGCGGAACGCCTAGTCTGATCAGCCCCGGTGAGATCAAAAGACTGCTGGACGGTGTACAAATAAGACTGGCTTTTCAACCGGATATTGAAATAACCATGGAAGCCAATCCGGGCACTATCGAAGCAGAACGGTTTGCCCAATACCGACAGGCAGGTGTCACCCGCATTTCCATCGGTGTCCAGAGTTTTGATGACGAGAAACTCACCCAGCTCGGCAGAATCCATGGCTCGGAAGAAGCAACCCGCGCAGCCCGTCTGGCTCATCAAATTGGTTTAAAAAGCTTTAATCTGGATTTAATGCACGGCTTACCGGGCCAGACACTGTCACAGGCAATGGCGGATTTAGATCAAGCGATCGCTTTAGATCCACCGCATTTATCTTGGTATCAGTTGACGATCGAGCCCAACACGCTGTTTTATTCCCAGCCGCCTCGTTTACCGGATGATGATCTGTTGTGGGATATTTTTGAGCAGGGACATCAAAAACTGACGCAAGCCGGCTATATCCAGTATGAGATTTCCGGGTATGCGAAACCGGAATTTCAGTGCCAGCACAACCTCAACTATTGGCGTTTCGGCGACTATCTCGGTATTGGCTGTGGCGCGCACGGTAAAATCAGCTTTGCCGATGGCCGTATCATTCGCACCACCAAAGTTAAACATCCCAAAGGGTACTTGAATTTACTCAAACCTTATTTGGATCATGAAACGGAGGTGTCGACAAAAGATCGACCGTTTGAGTTTTTTATGAATCGATTCCGCTTGATAGAGCAATGTCCGAAACAGGATTTTCCGGATACGACCGGCTTACCAATCGCAACGGTTCAGCCCACCATCGATTGGGCAAAGCGGCAGGGTTTTCTGGATGAAACCGAACAACACTGGCAAATCACAGAACGTGGCAAACTCTTTCTCAATGATTTACTGGCAGAATTTATGGCTGATGAGGAATAAGGATGTTCCCGTCATCAGCATATGGCTCCCTGAAAATATCCTAACTTAAAAAATAGATCGCCCGATACGTCCGGAAAGCAGCTCCAGTGCTTTGCTGCCCGCCAACGAGTTACCAGAGCTGTTGAGTTCAGGCGACCAAACGGCAATGGTCATCTCTCCGGGTACGATAGCAACGATGCCGCCACCCACACCGGATTTACCCGGCATTCCGACCCGATAGGCAAACTCTCCGGCTTCATCATACAGACCGCAAGTCGCCAGTAATGCATTAATCTGTTTGGCTTGAACAGCCGTGATCACCGCCTTGTGATTCAACACGGAAACGCCCTGATTCGCCAGATAACTGAATGTTTTGGCTAACTGGACACAACTCATTTTCAATGCACATCCGTGGAAATAGTTTTCCAGTACCGGTTGCACATGATTTTCAAAATTACCGAACGAGCGCATCAGGTAAGCAATCGCGGCATTCCGGTCACTGTGTTTCATCTCTGAGCGGGCAACCACTTTGTCATACACAATATGGGTATCATCACTTAATGCCCAGACAAACTCCAGCAACCGTTGACGAGGTGCAGACAGACGCGTCTGTAACATATCGGCGACGACAATCGCACCAGCGTTGATAAATGGATTACGCGGGATACCGTGCTCAACTTCCAGCTGGATCATAGAGTTGAATGCTTGTCCTGAGGGCTCTTTCCTCACTCTTGACCAAATCTCATCCGGAGTATAGATCCCCATCGATAGGGTGAGATTAAGCACTTTGGAGATGGATTGGATGGAAAAGCCTTCTTCTGCGTCTCCGGCCTGAAATAATTCGCCTTCATTGGTCAGGACTGCAATTCCCAGTTTATCCGCCTGAACCTGTGCAAGTGCTGGAATATAGTCAGCCACTTGACCTTGTCCGAGCAACGGACGCACTTCATCTAATATTTCGCTCAGTATCTCGTTTGTTAGTTTCATTTGGGTTACTTCACAATGCATGATGGTTCGACAGAAAAAGCCAGCATGGAACATGCTGGCTTTTATCGTCTCACAGACTCTATAACGAAAAACAACGCTTATCACGCCAGACAATCATCTTAATACCGAGAAGATGAAGTGCCAGCAGACAGGACGAAGCTGTTTTTACGGGTGATGCCGATCCGCAGATTCAGGTCTGTTATGCGACACAGCGATACTGGATATCCCAGACACCATGTCCTAAACGCTGCCCACGTTGTTCAAACTTCGTCAACGGGCGTTCGTCAGGTCGAGGGATAAAGTCACCATCGGTTGCAACATTGACATAACCGGGCGCCTGATTCATCACGTCAATCATATGTTCCGCATAGTTTTCCCAGTCCGTTGCCATATGGAAAATACCTTCTCCGATGATCAACTTCTGACGTACCATCGCGGCAAATTCAGGCTGAACAATCCGACGCTTATGGTGACGTTTTTTATGCCACGGATCGGGGAAAAATAGCTGTAGCCGGTGCAGGCTATGATCAGGAATCATCTGTTCGAAGACTTCAACTGCATCGTGGCACATAACCCGAAGATTGGTCACACCGGCTTCCCGTGCAGACGCCAGACAAGCGCCGACACCCGGCCCATGGACCTCAATGCCGATAAAATTTTGATGCGGCGAATTTTTAGCCATTTCAACCAGCGATGATCCCATACCGAATCCGATTTCCAGAATGACCGGGTTATCATTGCCAAACACCGACTGCCAAACTAATTTTTGCGGCTGGAAATCGATTCCCATCCGAGGCCAGCACTCATTCATCGCGGCTTCCTGACCTTTGGTCAGACGCCCTTCTCGGCGAACAAAGCTGCGAATTTTACGCATGACTTTACCATCATCGGTATATTCGTTGGTTGTTACTTCACTCATGGTTCTCGCCTGTTTTCCTACTCCCGGATATAAGGAGGTGTGATTATCCAAAGAATACGTATCGGTTCAAGTCCTGAACTGAAAATTATATCGAATCATGTATGATTTATGTGTTTTACAACGCAACTTTTCTGTGCTGCAATCAGCGGTGTTTCATCAGGATCTGCATCAATCGTCGCATAAGATGAATACAATTGTGGACACTGTCATTCATAGAAAATCATTCATTAAAAAGTAAAGTCAGCCATGCAAATGCAATCTCCAATATCGCCACAACAATTTCAGCAACACTTGATCGATTGGCAACGAGCTCACGGGCGTCATGATTTGCCATGGCAACAAAATCCATCCCCGTATCGTGTTCTTGTTTCAGAAGTGATGCTGCAACAAACGCAGGTCGTAACGGTCATTCCTTACTTCGAACGTTGGATGACGAGTTTCCCGACCATCGAAGCGCTCGCCAGCGCCACGGAAGATGAGGTCATGAATCATTGGCAAGGTTTAGGTTACTATTCCCGGGCCAGAAATCTGCGCAAAGCAGCTCAATACATCATGACACACCATCAGGGGCAATTTCCGGAGTCACTCGAAGCACTGCTGGATATTCCCGGTGTCGGGCGATATACGGCCGGTGCGATTCGTTCATTTGCTTATGACCGCTACGGTCCCATTGTTGATGGGAACGTCAAACGGTTGTTTTGCCGTTTTTTTGCCCTCGATGGTGTTCCGGGAACGTCTGCGGTCGATAAGCAACTCTGGCAACTGGCCGAGACCTTCACACCCGAGACCGATAACCGAGTGTTTGCTCAGGGCTTACTCGATATCGGTGCCACAATTTGTAAACCAAAGAACCCCGATTGCGAGCAGTGTTGCTTCCAAAAAAACTGTCTGGCTTTCAAATACGACAGAGTGCAAACATTACCGACGCCGAAACCGAAAAAGACGATTCCAACCAAAGCCGGGCAATTTCTATGGGTTGAATCGGACCATAAAATTCTGCTGGAAAAACGAGCCAGCGATGGGATTTGGGGCGCACTCTGGTGTCTGCCACAGATTCACCTACAACCCGAACAGTTTGGTGAACATATGCAGCTCAAAGGGACGTTCAAACACACCTTCACCCACTATAAACTGGATGCCAATGTGTGGATGATCGACCGTTTGGGCGTCATGGAACCTCAGTTACAGTGGGTCGAAAAAAGTGAAGTGTTCAACCTTGGTCTCCCCACCCCGATAAAAAAATTCCTGACACGTCACCTTGAGGGCTGCTGAAGTGGCAGGAAATTGGACTCTCTGGTATAACATCAGTAGTTTTTAACGCCGAACAATGAGGATATCCTTATGGGTCGCACTGTTTTTTGTGCACGTTTGAAGAAAGAAGCCGAAGGGATGGATTTTCAACTTTATCCCGGTGAATTAGGGAAAAAAATTTTTGACAACATCTCTAAAGAAGCTTGGGCAGAGTGGCAGCATAAACAAACCATGCTTATTAATGAGAAAAAACTGAATATGATGGATCCGCAGCATCGCCAGTTACTTGAAACAGAGATGGCGAATTTTCTGTTTGAAGGGAAAGAGGTCCACATCGAAGGATACACACCACCAAGTGAGTCATAAGTTGTTATTCACACAGTCACCAGTCACGGTGGTTGTGTGAATGTTTCCCGCACAGGTGCCATGGATGACCAATCTGATTCGACACATATTTTCAATGCACAGCTTAACGCACTGCACTGCTCTCAAGCAGCGAACCACCCGATTCAGCACTCTGCTCTTGTTCGTCATTCCGCTATTAACCAGTGGTTGTAGCCGTGAATTGATCGAAAAAATATACGATGTGAACTACGAACCGACCAATCGGTTTGCCAAGCATTTAGCGCCCCTTCCCGGCCAGTTTATGAAAGATGCAGCAGCATTAGATGCTCTCATCAGTAGCTTCACCGGTAAAATAGAACATCGCTGGGGAACTAAAGAAGTTAAAATTGCCGGCAAAACAAACTATGTGAAATATATCGATGACTATCGCAGCCGTGCTGATGTCAATTTCAATCAAGGACAAATCACCGTCGAGACGGTTGCAACAACCGAGCCGTTGGTACATTTGAAAAAAGCCATTGTCACCACCCTCCTGACCCCGGATGATCCCAAACATGTCGATTTATTTTCATCCGAAAAAATCGTCCTCAAAGGAAAGCCGTTTCTTTATCAACAAGTCGTCGATCAAGATCATAAGGCGATTCAGTGGAGCTGGCGCGCCAATCGATATGCGGATTACCTGATCAAAAATAAGTTACAGGTCAAACAGGTCGATTTTAAAAAATCTTACTATGTTGAAATCCCGATGGTGGAAGATCAAGTTGAAATTCGCGGCTATAAGTATGCTGATATTATCCGTCGGGCCGCTCGCAAATATGGCATTCCGGAAGATCTGATTTACGCCATTATCAAAACAGAGAGTAGTTTCAATCCTTACGCGGTGAGCTGGGCCAACGCGTATGGCTTAATGCAAGTCGTGCCGAAGACCGCAGGAAAAGATGTCTTTCAACGCATCAAAAAACGCTCAGGGCAACCCTCTCCTGAATATCTGTTTAATCCAGAGAATAATATTGATACCGGAACCGCCTATTTCTATATCTTAAAACATAACTATTTGAATTCAGTCGCCAATCCACTGTCTCTCGAATACAGTATGATTTCTGCATATAACGGTGGTGCCGGCGGTGTGCTGCGAACATTCAGCCGCAGTAGAAAAACGGCACTGAGTAAAATCAACCGGCTGAAACCCAACCAAGTTTACTGGGCACTGACGAAAAAACATCCAAACGCAGAGTCTCGCCGCTATCTGGAAAAAGTCACGCACTACAAACAGATGTTTAATTCAGGGAAACTATAAATCAATCTTGCATGTTTGATTCGCTTGGATTGTGAACAACCAGGTTAAAAACCATGCAAACAGTCACTTTTTTCATAGAAACATGAAAAACTAGTTGACGATTGGCGTGTAAATCCGTTTAATAGCGCTCCGTTGCCCGGATAGCTCAGTCGGTAGAGCAGGGGATTGAAAATCCCCGTGTCGGTGGTTCGATTCCGCCTCCGGGCACCATGATTAATTTAATCTGGTGTTGTAACTACCTGATTAAATAAAAGTAAAAGAAAAGCATTGAGAATAAATATCGTGCCGGCTTAGCTCAGTAGGTAGAGCAACTGACTTGTAATCAGTAGGTCGCCAGTTCGACTCCGGCAGCCGGCACCATTTATTCCATGCCTCGATAGCTCAGTCGGTAGAGCAGGGGATTGAAAATCCCCGTGTCGGTGGTTCGATTCCGCCTCGAGGCACCATCTTTTCCCCCTTAGTTCAGTTGGTAGAACGGCGGACTGTTAATCCGTATGTCGCAGGTTCGAGTCCCGCAGGGGGAGCCATCTTCAAGAAAAAAAGACGTCCTAGGACGTCTTTTTTTGTATCTAATGACCCGTCCTAACTAAGGTTGACACTTTTCCAGCCACAAATTGGAGAATGTCATGAAATCAATAGGTAAACGTACACAGCAAGATTATTCCCTTGCCTTTAAATTGGCGGTTGTTGAGCAAGTTGAAAAAGGTGAAATGACTTATCAACAGGCTCAAGAGCGGTATGGTATTCAAGGTCGCTCGACTGTTTTAGTTTGGCTTCGTAAGCATGGTCAACTAGATTGGTCTTTAGGCGCCTCTGAATTAAAGGGAAAAGGTATCGCTATGTCTCAGTCATCTTCCCCACAAACACCTGAACAACGCATTAAAGAGCTTGAACAACAATTAGAAGAAACTCAGCTAAAAGCCGATTTTTTCGAGGCTGTTGTAAAAGTCATGGACAGAGACTTCGGAGTCCGTCTTTCAAAAAAGCGCAAAGCCGAATTATTGAGGAAAAAACGCTTTCAAAGTTAACCGTGACAAAAGCTTGCTTGTTTATCGGGATTTCACGCCAAGCATACTACAAGCGCTGCGAAGCAGAAAAAGAACGAGTCTCCCATGAGACTCATGTGCTCATTGCTGTGAAGAAAGAGCGTCTGGTACAACCTAGAATAGGTGTCAGAAAACTAAAATATATTTTGTCACAAAAGTGTTTAATCATCGGCCGAGACCACTTGTTTGCTCTTCTTAAAGCGAACCAACTTCTTGTTCCAACAAGGCAAGCATACCATCGCACGACGAACAGCCATCATCGATTTCATTGTCACCCTAACATCATAAAATCGGGTTATGCGCCTGAGCGTCCCGAGCAGTTGTGGGTTGCAGATATTACTTATCTACCGACTCGTGAGGGAGAAACTTATCTCAGTTTAGTCACGGATGCTTACTCTCGGAAAATCGTTGGTTATCACGTTGATGACAACATGAAAACTCAATCCGTTAAGCAAGCGTTTATTCATGCGCTTAAAAGTAGAAGAACTCACCAACCACTCATTCATCACTCAGATAGAGGGTTACAGTATTGTTCGGCAGAGTATCAAACGCTTCACCAACAGAATGGCGTCAGTTGCTCAATGACAGATGGGTATGATTGTTACCAGAATGCGTTGGCAGAACGAGTCAATGGAATACTCAAAAATGAATATCTTCTTAACAAGCCTGCGAATTTAGAAGAAGCACGAAAGATGGTTGCAGAGTCGGTAAAAATCTATAATCAATATAGGCCACACACAGCTTTAAAATACAAAACGCCCGATGAAGTACATCGAGCGTTTTACTAAAATGTGTCAACCCATATCAGGACGGGTCATAAATCTAGGGGCTATTGAGCTTTCGTGGTTTAATTTCGTTCAATCTGAACGGGTATTGATCGCGGCGCGGGGCATGCCGCTTAGCTATCCTAAGCAAATGACCCGTAACAAAGAGCAAGACACGTTCAGATGAACCCTCTGGGCAGCATTTGGATTCTCTTAACATCTTTTACCGATTCGTACTGCTTAGACGTTTAGGCAGAAGCGACACTTAAATATTTCGAATTTTAATTTACACTATTAAAAAATGAATGAGATGCCTGCAAGTGTGGGCATCAGTTAGGAAACGAAATGATGAAAGTAACGGTTTTAGGTGCAGGCTTAATGGGCTCTGCATTAATTAAGTCACTGCTTGCTAATGAGCACGATGTTACAGTTTGGAACCGCACGAAAGAGAAGGCGCTACCACTGACGGAGTTTGGGGCACAGGTCGTTGATACTGTTGAGCAAGCACTTAGTGGTGTAGATATCGTTATCGGCAATCTACGCGACAACAAAACAACTGAAGCGGTGCTGAATACAAGCCATACTGCGGAACTTCTTAGAGGAAAGACCATTGTTGAACTTGCATCAGGAGCGCCAAAAGAAGCGAGAGAAGCAAAGCAATGGGTGGATAAATTAGGCGCATCTTATTTAGATGGTGCAATCCTAGCAACGCCTGACTTAATCGGCACAGAAGAAGCTGCAATTGTAATATCGGGTGATCTAGGGTTATTTGAGAAAGTACAGCCTACTTTATCTGCATTTGGCTCTGCAATTCATGTCGGCAGTGAGATTGGTAGCGCAAATGCAATTGATGTCTCGTCCCTGAGTATGATGTGGGGAGCACTGTTTGGTGCCGCACATGCCGTTGCAGTATGTGAAGCGGAAGGTGTAGACCTGAATGTCTTGGGCGAATTTTGGAAAAGCTCAGGCCCTGTGGTGCAGTTTATGGTTGATGATTTTATTTCGCGTAATGTCGACGGAAGAATAGAGGGTGATCAAAAGACCCTTGCGACTGTAGCAACACACTATGGCGCAATGCATCACCTAGAATCTGTAATGCAGGATAAAGGGTTAGATAACTCTGTCTTGAATGGCTACAAGTCTATTTTTGCCAAAGCGGATGCAGCCGGTAAGTTAACCTCAGATTTTGCCATCATATCTCAGTTTATGAAAAATTAACCTGCTCATTTCACTGCTTAATATTCAAAGCTATCGTGACTGGCCACCGATAACGTTTGGTGGTCTTTATTTGGATTTAACTTGGTGAGTGCACTTGCTCACGAATGTCCAAAAGTGTGGTGTATCATCAGTTGCTTCAGCGTTGTTCCCTCCCCCTGCTCTCTCATTTTTAATCACCGGAATAACCAGCAATTCGTTTTCCGTGTTCCCGGATTGACCGAACTGAAACCAGCATCATTCGCGATATGCAAACAACCATCACTCCCCTGACGATTCTGGTTTTACACAACAACGTCCCCCCTCTCTTTTTCCCATTTTTATCCTCCAATATTCTGATAAAATATTGCTTTAAGCCTGTATTTCTGGGGAACTTGGGTATAAAAGCAACAAACGATACTTTTTTTGCATTTTATTGTTGACCTTGTCTGAGAAAAACTTTTTAATACACCCCGTTGCCCGGATAGCTCAGTCGGTAGAGCAGGGGATTGAAAATCCCCGTGTCGGTGGTTCGATTCCGCCTCCGGGCACCACAAATTATATGAAAGTGATTATCGCCGACTTAGCTCAGTAGGTAGAGCAACTGACTTGTAATCAGTAGGTCGCCAGTTCGATTCCGGCAGTCGGCACCATCATTTTCAGTAGGCTGAAATGCCTTAAAGGTTTATTCCCCCTTAGTTCAGTTGGTAGAACGGCGGACTGTTAATCCGTATGTCGCAGGTTCGAGTCCCGCAGGGGGAGCCATATTTTATATCGCCGGCTTAGCTCAGTAGGTAGAGCAACTGACTTGTAATCAGTAGGTCGCCAGTTCGACTCCGGCAGCCGGCACCATATTTTGTATAGACAGCGATGTCTAAAAAGTTTATTCCCCCTTAGTTCAGTTGGTAGAACGGCGGACTGTTAATCCGTATGTCGCAGGTTCGAGTCCCGCAGGGGGAGCCACTTTCTAAAAAGCCACAGCATTTGCTGTGGCTTTTTTGGTTGAATAGCGACCTTATCCTGAAATCAGTTTAAAAGCCTTTGGCCTTTTTGATTAGATCATAAGCCTGTTGAATTTCCTGCGATTTTTCTTTCGCCATTGTCATCATTTCCGGAGGCAGACCTTTCGCCATCAGTTTATCGGGATGATGTTCATTCATTAGCTTCCGATACGCTCTTTTTACCGTTTTTGCATCTGCACTTTCATCAACACCCAGCACATGATATGCATCACTCAGATGATTCGAGGTATATGATTGTCCGAAACCACCCTGCTGATGCTCTTGATAACTTCCTTGCCCCGCATCCGAATGACGTTGAAATCGAAACGCCGCTTCCTGCATTCTCAACCGTTGCTCAAGCTGCGCTTCTGAGAATGCCAATCCTCTGGCTATCTTATGCAGAATATCTCGCTCACTCGGATGTAACTCTCCATCAGCAAAGGCTGCGGAGATCTGTAATTCTAGAAAAAATTGAATTAAATCACGTCGCCCACCGGTTGAACGCATCACCTGCTCAAGCACTTCTTCTAAAGGAAAACCAGATTCTTTTCCTTCACGAAACGCCTCTTGTGCCGAACGTTGCTGCGCATCGTTCAGGTTCATCCGATCCATCATAATCGTTGCCAGACGAATCTCTTCTTTCGTCACCTTCCCCTTGGCTTTAGCAACATGCCCCATCACTGAAAAAGCGGCACGAAAGAATTCATCTTGACGCGCTTCCTGAGATGCGCCTCCATTCCCTCCGACTGAGAATGGTGAACCTTGATACTGTCTTCGGGCTTTATCAAACTGATGCCCAAGAAAAAGCCCGAAAATGGCCCCTAGCGGACCACCCAGCAATAAACCAAAAAAAGTACCCAAAATTTTGCCGAAAATATGCATTATTGACTCTCATTCAATGAATTTTTTACGAGTTGCGCAGTCTACTAGTGCTGTATGATTGAATTTCCATTATGATTAGAGACATTTTTAGTTCAACTGATGCTGATCATCCGAATCAACTCAATTTAACAGGATAACACAACTAGATGTCAGACTTTCCTCGTTCGTTGCTAGCTGCTTCGATCTGTGCAGCGCTTTTTATTCCATATAGTTATGCAGAAACAGCTCCGCAAAGCAATACGGTCACTATCGGTCAGTGCCGTGCCGGAGACATCGAACCAACCAACCAGAATGAGCAACCCATTAATGTTGAAGCGGATAAGCTTGAAGCAGTTAATGGCGATAAAGCGACATATGCTGGTAATGTTGTCGTGGTTCAGGGCAAAAAACGGATGACTGCCGATACCGTTACCCTACACCAAAAAGATAACATTGTGGTCGCACAAGGGAATGTCAAGTTCGATGATGGTGAAGTTCAAGCAGTTTCAGAGCGAGCGACCAATAATCTCAATACTGACCAATTGACGCTGGAAAAAACCAACTATCATTTTCTCTGCCAACCGGGGCGGGGAGATGCGGTTTATATCGCTAAAACAGGTCAGGCGATGTATGAAATAGAAGATGGTTCGATCACGTCCTGTCCTGACGGAGATAACGCCTGGCGTTTAAAAGCCTCCAGTATTTCGATTGATCAGAATGAAGAAACTGCAATATTTTATAACCCGCGAATGGAAGTGCTGGGCGTCCCCCTACTCTACTTACCAATGCTCACGGTACCGATCGGAGATACGCGAAAAACCGGATTTCTTTATCCGACATTTTCTTTCGGTTCAAAAGATGGCTTTCAACTGAATGTCCCGATCTACTGGAACCTTGCACCCAACTATGATTTGCAAACCGATCTGAAATACATGGAAAATCGGGGAACACAACTGAACAGCCATTTTCGCTATTTGAATGCTTTCGGAAGTGGCAACATCAATTATGAATATCTGCCGGACGATAAAAAATATCCGGAAAAAGATGACCGCTGGGGATTCCAACTCACTCACTACGGTATTTATGATCAATCCTGGGCGCTGGCGATCAATTACGCTGAAGTCAGTGATATCGATTATTTTTCTGATTTAGGTTCAGAAATAGGCACCCGACAAGATGGTCAGTTAACCCAAGAAGCGAGTATCACTTACCGTTCAGCCAGTTGGGATCTGTCTCTGCTCACCCGGGATTTCCAAATCCTGACAAAAACCGGCAATCAACCGTACAAACTCATGCCTCAGGTTGCATTCAACTATTACGCCCCTGAGCTGATGCGTTATCTTGATTTTGACTTGATTAGTCATGTTTCAAGATTCGATACCGATGAAAATGGTGCACCTTCAGCAACTCGAGTCCATGTTGAACCGGGAATCAAGATTCCGTTAGGAGCCACTTGGGGAACCTGGACAACAGAGGCACGATTACTCTCAACCTATTATCGACAAGATTTAGAAGGGGTTGATGCTTCAAAGGGCTATAAAGAAAATGTATCCCGAGATATTCCTGAATTTCGCTCGAATTTTGGCTTAATTCTTGAGCGAGATACCGTCGTTTTAGATGGGTATACACAAACGTTAGAACCTCAGGTGCAGTATCTTTACATTCCCAAAAGAGATCAAAGTGACATCGCTCGTTACGATACAACGCCGTTACAGACCGACTACTATGGTCTATTCCGGAGCCGTAAATACGGGAGTGTTGACTATATCGCCCCAGCGAACCAAATTAGCTATGGTGCAGCTTCGCGCTTTTTCGATGATCAATATAAAGAACGCTTAAACATCGCTTTTGGGCAGATATTCTATTTGGATAAAGGTCTGAAAGATAATAACTTAAATCGCTCAACCTCAGAAAACTCAGATTATTCAGCATGGGCTGTCGAAATGGATTTCAACTATGATGACTCGCTGTTCTATCATGGAGGGATCCAATATGACGTTGACACGTCTCGTGTACAATTGTCCAACAGTACCCTTGAGTACCGACATGAGAAAGGCTTTATTCAGACCAACTACCGTTACGTCACCCAAGAGTATATCGAAGATACCGTCGGTGACACTTTGGATGTCAATTCTCTGACCAAAGATGGTATTTCACAACTCGGTGTCGTTGCACAATATAACCTCAGTCCGAAATGGCAAACGAAAGGGCTCTACTATTATGATCTCACCACAGATAATCCATTAGAGTGGCAGGCGAACCTGACTTATATCTCTGACTGCTGGTTTATCGGCCTGACGTACAGCCGGGAGCTGGATAAATGGACGCCGTCGTTCCAACAGTATCCTGATGCCGAAGCAAGATATGAGAACAACTTTAGCGTCAATATCGGTATTATCGGCTTGGGAACGAATATGACACATAACAATGAACTCACATCGAATGCAATTGGTTACGGACGGCCTTTCATGCTCAGTAACTAATGACTAACAGCAATAACAAAGCTGATGGGCTCATTCGTTGCGTTCATCTCGGTGTTTGTAAATCATTATATTTTTGAACAACAAGTGGCATTCAAGATATGCCCAATCAATAGGATTTTCGATGAAACTGTGGCAATACTTTCTAATCACAATCATCAGCCTTTATAGTCTGAACATTAGTGCAACCCCGGTCGAGCTCGATCGTATCGCCGTGATTGTCAATGACAGTGCGATTTTAACCAGTGATATAGACACGGAGATGAAGCTATTTAAAGCAAATGCAACGCATCATCATCAAACCCTTCCGTCGGACAATGTTATCCGTGCACAGGTTATCGATAAACTCATTTCAGACACGCTGCAAAAGCAGGAAGCCGACCGTATCGGGGTAAAAATTGATGACAGTCGTTTAAATCAGGCGATTGAAGAAATTGCCAAACAAAATGATCAAACGATACAGGAACTCAGAAAGTCAATCGAACAGTCTGGTGTCAGCTACGGTACATTCAGAGAAAAAATTCGTGATGAGATAGCCATTTCAGAAGCGCGTAATGCACTCGTGCGCCGTCGAATTAATATTTTACCGGCAGAAGTAGACTCGCTGGCTGATATCCTCAATCAAGAAACAGATACTTCCGTTCAGTACAAAATTAGTCATATTCAACTCCGTATTGATAGTGATAATGACAAGTCTAAAGTCGAAGCACTGGCAAAATCATTAGTTCGCCGACTCGCTAAAGGCGAAAGCTTCAGAACATTGGCACTAACCTATTCAAAAGGCCCTAAGGCGCTGGAAGGCGGAGACTGGGGCTGGATGAGAAAAGAAGAAATGCCGACCATTTTCGCTGATCAAATCAAGATGCAAAGTAAAGGAACGATTATTGGCCCGTTTCGTAGTGGTGTCGGATTCCACATTTTGAAAATTGATAATGTGAAAGGGTTACAAACGGTGTCTGTGACTGAGGTGAATGCACGTCACATTCTGCTCAAACCCTCTATTATTTTAAGTGATGATGGGGCTAAGAAAGAGCTGAATTCTTTCATTCAGAAGATTCATAATAAAGAAGCAACTTTTGGCGAACTTGCTCAGCAGTACAGTCAAGACCCGGGCTCAGCATCACAACAAGGCAATCTCGGCTATCAATCACCGGATATTTATGTCCCAGAATTCAAACATCAGATTGAGACGCTACCGGTAGGCCAGATCAGTAAACCATTTAAAACCGTTCACGGCTGGCATATTGTTGAAGTCTTGGGACGCCGTCAGGTGGATAAGACCGATGCAGCACAGAAAAATAAAGCTTATCGAATTCTATTCAATCGCAAGTTTAATGAAGAATCCAGTACTTGGATCCAAGAGTTAAAAGCGAGTGCCTTTATTGAACGACTCAAGGACAGCTCGAATGGCAATTAAGCGTATTGTAGTCACCGCAGGAGAACCAGCAGGCATTGGTCCGGATCTGGTATTAGCACTCTCTCAGGAAGATTGGTCGCACCAAATCGTCGTCTGTGCAGATAAGTCTCTGTTACAACAGCGAGCAACTCAGTTGGGTATCGAGGTTGAACTCAATGATTATGATCCGACCCAACCTCCGGTCGTTCAAAAAGCGGGTTCACTGGTAGTGGAACATGTCGCGCTAGCGACTCCGGTTACCGCAGGACAGCTCGATGAAGCCAATAGTCGCTATGTGCTGCAAACGTTGGAGCGAGCAACTGAAGGATGCCAGAACGATGAATTTGATGCTGTCGTTACCGGCCCGGTTCATAAAGGGATTATCAATCGTTCCGGCGTTGCCTTCAGCGGACATACCGAATTTTTTGCCGAGAAATCAAATACGCCACTGGTGGTGATGATGCTTGCGACAGAAGGGCTCAAGGTGGCTTTAGTGACCACTCACATTCCACTTGCTTATGTAGCCAAAGCAGTCACGACCGAACGCCTCCAAAGCATTATTCGTATTCTTCATCACGACCTGAAAGAGAAATTTGCCATTGACGACCCACATATTTACGTGTGTGGACTCAATCCTCACGCAGGTGAAGACGGGTGTTTAGGGAATGAAGAGATAGACACGATCACGCCAGCGCTGAATGTGTTAAGAGATGAAGAAAATATGCGCCTCACCGGTCCTCTGCCTGCCGACACGATATTTCATGACAAGTATCTCGAGCAAGCGGATACAGTTCTAGGGATGTATCATGATCAAGTGCTTCCTGTACTAAAATATAAAGGATTCAGCCGTTCGGTTAATATTACGCTAGGGCTGCCTTTTATCCGCACTTCGGTCGACCATGGTACCGCCTTGGATCTTGCTGGCACCGGAACTGCGGATATAGGCAGTTTTAAAACGGCTTTACAGCAAGCTATCGAATTAGTCAATAAAAGAACAAAGTAGTTAATGATGATGAAAAATGATGTCCACTTAGGACACAAAGCCCGAAAACGCTTCGGTCAAAACTTCCTCAATGATCCTTATATCATTGATGGTATTGTTTCTGCGATCAACCCGAGGCCCGGAGAAAATCTGGTTGAAATCGGCCCTGGTCTGGGGGCGTTGACAGAGCCCGTCGGAAGAGAAATCGATAAACTCAGCGTCGTCGAACTCGATCGTGATTTGGCTGAGCGACTGAGAAATCATCCTGACTTAAAAGACAAACTATCGATCTACGAAGCGGATGCGCTAAGTTTTGATTTTAGCCAATTGGTGCAACCTCAGAACAAACTGCGTGTGTTTGGTAACCTGCCATACAATATATCCACACCCTTGATGTTCCACCTGTTTGAATTCCAGAATCAAATTCAGGATATGCATTTCATGTTGCAAAAAGAGGTTGTCAACCGACTCGCAGCAGGGCCAGGAACAAAAGCCTATGGACGGCTGACAGTGATGGCTCAGTATTACTGTAAAGTCATACCGGTGCTGGAAGTACCACCGGAGTCGTTTGTACCACCACCGAAGGTAGATTCGGCAGTCGTCCGGCTCGTACCACATCAGGAGTTACCTTATCCGGCAACCAGCCTCAAATGGCTCGACCGAGTCTGTCGGGAAGGATTTAATCAACGGCGTAAAACCGTTCGTAACTGCTATAAATCGCTACTCGATGTTTCAGTTTTAGAAGAACTAGGTATCAATCCGACTAGCCGTCCGGAGAATCTATCCCTTAGCCAGTTTGTCGCGATGGCAAACTGGCTGGACAGTAACAGCTAGCTGCATCATTGCCGCGGTATCATCCGCGGCACGGCCGCGTAAGGAGGTTATATGGATATATCCAAGCCATGCATTAAAGTGCAAGTTCATACCAAATATATCCCCGAACAATCACTCCCAGAACAAGACCGATATATTTTTGCATACATCATTACGGTGAAGAATCTCAGTCAGGAAACGGTTCAGTTGATCGGACGCAGATGGCTGATTACAGATGCCAATGGAAAACAGATGTCTGTCGAAGGCGATGGTGTAGTCGGAGAACAACCGTTTATTGCAGCCAATGACGAATATACTTATACCAGTGGAACCGCCCTCGAAACACCGGTTGGCGTCATGCAAGGACAGTACATCATGCATGATAGCGAGGGGGAAGAGTTCACCGCGGAAATTGAACCTTTCCGCCTTTATGTTCCGCATATTCTCAACTAGCGTTCGAATTGAATTGACTGAAATGAATTGTCTTCAGTGAAGCATTTTAAACGTGTTGCTTTCAGCATAATGACTTAAACGTAATTGCTTTAAACAAAAAAGGACTATCCAATTGGCGAATTATATTGTTGGCGATCTACAAGGGTGTCTGGACGAACTCGAACGACTCCTTTCTCAAGTTGACTTCTGCCCTCAGCATGATCAACTGTGGGTTGCTGGCGATCTGGTTGCCAGAGGTCCGAAGTCACTGGAAACACTGCGCTATATTAAAGCATTGGGAACATCCGCCAAAACTGTATTAGGCAATCATGATCTCCACTTGCTGTCGATTGCACTGGGGATTCATCCTCTGAAAAAGAAAGATCGTACCGCGGCTATTTTTCAGGCACCAGATAGAGATGAACTACTCGAATGGTTACGGCATCAACCACTTCTTCAGGAACATTCTGAATTTGTCGTCTGTCATGCAGGCATTTCTCCCCAATGGGATCTGCCCACTGCACGTCAGGCCGCTCAGGAAATTGAGTCTCTGCTCCAAAGCGATCAATGGCCATGGATTATCGAGCATATGTATTCAAATATGCCCAATCAGTGGCATGATTCACTATCCGGTCTGGAACGCTATCGTTATATCATTAACGCCTTTACCCGAATGCGTTTCTGCACCCCTAGTGGGGCATTAGATATGGACTGTAAGTTGCCCCCTTCCGCTGTCGATCCCGCTCAATTACGCCCATGGTTTGATCTCCCAAGGGTAACGCCAATCGAGAAACGTATTATTTTCGGTCACTGGGCTGCATTAGAAGGTTGTGTCAGAAAAGATGTTATCGGACTTGATACGGGGTGCGTCTGGGGGGGAACATTAACGATGATTCGCTGGGAAGATCAGCAACTGTTCAGTCAACCAGCGCTAACTGAAACTCAGAGGTGTTAATCTCCTCTGAGCCAGCAATCCAGTTAATCTTGATTTTGCTCCAGTATCACAAATGACATGTCATAGGCATTCTTTTCATCTTGTGGATACTCTTCCCGATAGGTCTCGTACCATTCAATACCGAATTCAGGGAAACAAGTATCCCCATCAATATCAGCCTGAATATAGGTAAGATACAGTCTTGAAGCCATCGGTAAGCTGGATTGATAAATACTGCCCCCGCCAATAATCATGACTTCATCAGCCTGATCAGCTAACGCCAATGCATTTTCAAGGGAATCTGCCACCTCAACCCCAGTTGCACAAAACTGAGAATTGCGAGTGATGACGATGTTTTGTCGTCCGGGAAGCGCCTTACCAATCGACTCGAAAGTTTTTCTCCCCATGATGATTGGTTTACCCAACGTACAACGTTTGAACCAAGCAAAATCAGCGGGTAAATGCCAAGGCATCTGATTTTCTTTACCAATCACCCGATTCTTCGCCATTGCTGCAATCATACTGATAATCATAGTAATACTGCCATCACATCAAAAATAAGCTGCTATTCTATCGAGATTCAAACTTCAAGCAATCTAAACGACTGGCTTTCTACGGTAAAATAATAAACCGGGAACCGCTAAGCCAACTGCCAAGCCAGCAATAATAAACATCGCCTTCAGAAAGTTTTCCATCAACACTGAAAATAGATCCGGTGTAAAACCGAGATGATTAATTTCAACCATAGCAATCATGGCTCGATAAGTAAAAACGCCAGGAACCATCGGAATTAACGCGGCAACGGTAAATACTTTCGGATGAGCCAGAAAGCGATGAGACCAGTGAACACCGATCATGCCGACGAGTGTCGCGGCGAAGAATGTTCCCCACTCAATTGGCATGCCATATTTCATTAACAGAAAACGGCAACCGTGACCGATTGCACCACCCAGCGCACAATATTTCAATGCTGGCGCTGGAACGTTAAAAACCAAGGCAAAACCGACGGCTGGAATTGACGCAAAAAACATGTCGTTCAACAATCCCAGTAATAACGTCATGATCATCTCTATATTCATCATTACCACCCCGAAACACCTGTCACAAACATAGCTGCAATAATCCCTAAACACGTTGAAAGGGTCAGAAGCGACGCAATCATGAACCGGGCAATCCCCGTGTTGGCATACCCCTTCAACATATCAGCCACTGAATTAATCAGCGGAAAACCCGGTACCAGCATTAACACAGAGCAAGCCATCACTAACGTTGGGTTATTTCCCCATTGATAGCTGACGGCTTGCGCTGAGATTAAAGAGGTGACAAATGCCGTGGCGGCAAAATTAAGTAGCGGATTGAAATGACGATGACCAATTTCCTGCCTGACACACATACCGACAGAAGAAGCCACAAAAGTGGCGGCAAAGATGACCCAGTCCCCGCCGGCAAGGCGGCTAAATGACGCACAAGACAAGCCAATCATCACCAGAACCAGCCAACGATTATATCGCTGCGGGGTAATCCGATTTAGTTTTTGTTGCGCAAGCTGATAATCAACGATGCCTTTTTCCATCATGATACAAATCCGCTGAATATCAGTCACAACCTTCATGTTGATGCCACGATCCTGACACCGACGTGCCGTCGTTATACAATGCGCGTCATAAACAGTGGTCACCACCAGTGAATTCGCCGTAAGTGCAACTTCGACTTCATCCATATCACTGGCTATCCCTATCCGTCTCATGATATCCGCGACTAAAGTGCTCTCTGCACCGTGAGCTAACAGCATCTGCCCCGCCTGAGCAATCAGACGAGAAACCGCTCTCTGTTTCGATGTCATGATTCCATTCCCAACCTAATCCATTCGTCAATAGCATACGAAACTTAGAGTTTGCCCGAAAACTGTACGTTGAAAAATGATTTAGACAAAAAAAACCGCAATAAAAATCGCGGTTTAAAAAATTAAATACATTGATTAGTCTCGGACATAAATCACATGGCCATCGTCATCGTCGTCGTCCCAATCCTCATCATCCCAGTCTTCTGTAATCACATCAGGACTATTCATTGCCGATTGATGGTAATCATCCCACATAAATTCGACTTTTTCTTCTTCAGTCCGTTCTGGCGTTTCTTTTGGTAAAGATTCCATAAAGTCAGCCAACTTCATACAGAGCTCACGCGTTCCCTGTTTATTGATGGCTGAAATCCGGAAATATTCACCTTCCCATTCTAGCTCGTCCAGTACAGATTGAATAATCTTGTCAGATTCATCTTCAGGGAGTAAGTCAACTTTGTTAAATACCAACCAACGAGGCTTTTGTGACAAATTATCATTGTATTGGCTTAATTCGTCGACAATGATCCTGGCATTTTCAGCCGGATCACTTTGATCAATTGGCAACAAATCGATCATATGTAGCAATACACGGCATCGCTCAAGATGTTTCAGAAATCGAATCCCCAGCCCTGCACCATCCGCAGCACCTTCGATCAATCCTGGAATATCGGCAACAACAAAACTCTTTTCAGGAACAACACTGACAACACCGAGGCTAGGAATCAACGTCGTAAAGGGATAATCCGCGACTTTCGGTTTTGCAGCCGAAACCGCGCGAATAAATGTCGATTTTCCTGCATTGGGTAAGCCCAACATACCAACATCGGCCAATAATAACAGCTCTAAACGAAGTTCCCGGACTTCGCCTTTCGTTCCCATCGTTTTCTGTCTCGGGGCACGATTAACTGAAGACTTGAAGCGGGTATTGCCTAAACCATGCCAGCCGCCTTTGGCAACCATTAGCTTTTTGCCATGCTCGGCGACTTCACCAATCACTTCATTGGTATGAATATCGACAGCCCGGGTTCCGACAGGAACACGAAGCACTTTGTCTTTTCCGCGTTTTCCCGTACAGTTCCCGCCACGTCCATTTTCGCCACGTTCAGCGTCATAAAAGCGCTGAAAGCGATAATCAATCAGCGTATTTAAGTTCTCATCCGCAAGAATATAAATATCCCCGCCATCACCGCCGTCGCCACCGTCAGGGCCGCCTTTTGTGACAAATTTTTCACGCCAGAAGCTGACAATGCCGTTTCCGCCATCACCCGCCTGAACCTTTACGACAGCTTCATCAACGAATTTCATCTTTCACTCCGCACTACTTGCGTTGCAACATTACTCGAATATCTTTGCTATAAATTTAGCAGAACTCCGAGTAAATCATTCATAACATTCTTTTAGCGGTTCGTCTTCGGATCAAAACAGACATAATACCTGCTTGCGAAGATCACAACCGAAGTCGATCACTTTAAACTCTGGTGTTCAATAGCATTCAGCATTGATGCGCTAAACACGTAAAAACCAAACTGACAGACTTGAAATAAACAAAAAACCCCACCAAATGGCAGGGCTTTTAAATTCATCAGGAAACTAAAATTATTCAGCTTCGATACTAACGAACTTACGGTTTTTAGAACCTTTTACTTCAAATTTCACTTTACCATCAGATAAAGCAAAAAGAGTATGGTCTTTACCGATACCTACGTTAGTTCCAGCATGGAATTTTGTTCCACGTTGGCGAACGATGATGTTACCTGCTAATACAGATTCACCACCAAAACGTTTTACACCAAGACGTTTACTTTCTGAATCGCGGCCGTTACGAGTAGAACCACCAGCTTTTTTGTGTGCCATTGTTAAACTCTCCTACTTAAGCGTTGATTGCAGTGATCTTCACTTCAGTGAACCACTGACGATGACCTTGTTGCTTGCGAGAATGCTTACGACGACGGAACTTGACGATTTTTACTTTATCGCCACGACCGTGTTGTACGACTTCTGCAGTTACTTTTCCGCCATCGACAAGAGGCGCACCAACAGTGATTTCTTCACCGTTAGCAACCAGAAGAACTTTATCAAATTCAACAGTTGCGCCAGTTTCAACGTCTAATTTCTCTAAACGAAGTGTTTGACCTTCGCTTACTCGGTGTTGTTTACCACCAGACTGGAAAACAGCGTACATATTTTACTCCGCTCTTTCCGCACAGCCATCCTACTATTTGAGTAATTTTGGGTGTGCGCTAAACTAATCATCAATAGGGCGCAGATTCTACGCGAATGAAGTTTTTAAAACAAGCTCTATTTTTAAAAAATTGGCGAAAAACAACTCATCGGACAAAACTCTCCCCAGCCCAGCATTATAGCATGTATTCATCCCTGTTTTTTAGTGTATTATGGGCAGATTCAAAGAACATTACGCCCTTACAAATATCGAACTTCAGCCGGATTTACAATGGATTTTAAAGCTATCCAAGCACTCACTGCCGATGACATGGCAAAAGTTAATGAGACAATACTTGCCCAACTTAATTCTGATGTTTCATTGATCAATCAGCTTGGTTTTTATCTTATCAATAGTGGAGGTAAACGCCTTCGTCCTCTGTTAGCAGTGCTCTCTGCCCGCGCCTTGGGTTACACTGGTGAGGCTCACACAAAAGCGGCTGCGTTTATCGAATTTATACACACTGCAACGTTACTTCATGACGATGTAGTTGATGAATCGGACATGAGACGGGGCAAAGCCACAGCAAATGCGACGTTTGGCAATGCTGCCAGTGTATTGGTCGGTGACTACATTTATACGCGCTCATTTCAAATGATGACACAACTGGGCTCTCTCAGAGTATTAGAACTCATGAGTCACGCAGTAAATGTCATTGCAGAAGGCGAAGTCCAGCAGTTGATCAACTGTAATGATCCGGATATCACCGAAGAGAACTACATGCAGGTGATCTATTCCAAAACAGCCCGTTTGTTTGAAGCAGCCACGCAGATCGGAGCGATCCTAAGTGATGCTGATTCTGACACCGAAAAAGCATTTCAAGATTATGGACGCTACCTGGGGACTGCATTTCAGCTTATTGATGATTTGATGGATTACACGTCAGATGGTGACGAAATGGGTAAAAACGTCGGTGATGATCTTGCAGAAGGAAAACCAACGATCCCACTATTGCATGCCATGCGTGTCGGCACTCCCGAGCAAGTCCAAATGATTCGCGATGCCATCGAAAAATCAAATGGTATGGCGCACCTAGAGACGATCCTTGATATTCTGGAACAAACAGGCTCTCTCACTTACACCCAGCAGAGAGCTCAGGAAGAAGCCGACAAAGCAATTCAGGCACTCGATATCATTCCTGACAACGAATACAAAGAAGCGCTGATTTCATTGGCCCATCTCGCCGTTCATCGAACAAAATAAAGCGATTCAAGCATGATAAAAAAGCTGGCTAAGCCAGCTTTTTTTATTCTAACCAATATAGCGAATGGTTATGATGCGAAATCAACACCAAGCTGAATATCGCCATTCAATGTATCCAACATCCCGTCTAGTGCTTTTTGTTCAAATGCACTCAATTCACCATAGCTCAGCACTTCTTCAATGCCATCTTTACCCAATCTGACAGGTTGAGCAAAGAAAGGTGCTAGTCCGCCATCACTTTCAATATACGCGCACTCGATAACATTGGCTTCACCCTGAAGCGCTTTCACGAGCGACAAACCGAAACGACAAGCCGCCTGCCCCATTGATAATGTTGCACTACCACCACCCGCTTTTGCTTCAACAACTTCAGTCCCCGCGTTTTGAATGCGGTTTGTTAAAGCTGCAACTTCTTCATCAGAGAAAGTGACATCTTTGACCTGAGAGAGCAAAGGAAGGATGGTCACACCTGAATGCCCACCAATCACAGGAACATTGACATCCAGCGGATTTTTTCCTTTTAATTCACCAACGAATGTTTCTGAGCGGATCACATCCAGCGTCGTGATACCGAACAGTTTACGCCGATTATAAACACCCGCTTTTTTCAGGACTTCGGCAGCAATAGGAACAGTCGTATTGACAGGGTTGGTGATAATCCCGATACATGCTTCAGGACAAACAACCGCAATTTTTTCAGCAAGAGATTTAACGATCCCAGCATTAACATTAAACAGATCCGAACGATCCATACCCGGCTTACGAGCGACACCCGCAGAAATCAACACGACATCGGCACCTTCAAGGGCTGGTGTTGGATCTTCTCCTGAATAACCATTGATTGAAACAGGTGTTGGGATATGACTCAGATCTTTTGCCACACCTGGTGTCACAGGTGCGATATCGTAAAGGGCAAGATCAGAACCAGCAGGTAGATGATTCTTCAATAACAGAGCAAGGGCTTGACCGATACCACCAGCGGCACCAATAACAGCGACTTTCATTTGTAATTCTCCTTGAGCGTTCTCTCGATACTTCTTTTATAGGGTAGTTATGCAACAGGAAAAGCTATAGCAATTACAACTTGATTACAATTGACTCTCACTCGCTTTGCGAAGTGACGCAAGAACCAATATGAAGCATTCACCGGAGCAATTATTTCCCACCGTATTTTTAGCGATTATACAATACGTTATGCTCTATATATTCATTGACAGTAAATCGCTTATAACTGACCTTTCTATACTGAACTTTAAATCAGTTGGAGCATTGTGCATAACTATGCGAAAATATTCAAAGGATACATAAGGTCTCTCTTCACCTTCTCACCTTATGTAGTAATTTTGATAACCATGAGGTCAATCTCCCATCGGTGGAAAGACCTTTGCTAAGTAAATTATGAAAAACGTAGATAAACAAGATCTGTTAGTCCGCTCATTTAAAGCATTGCTGAAAGAAGAACGTTTTGGCTCTCAAAGTGATATTGTCGAAGCCCTACGCAGCGAAGGATTTGAGAATATCAACCAATCCAAAGTCTCTCGGATGCTAACCAAATTCGGTGCCGTCCGGACGCGCAATGCCAAAATGGAAATGGTGTACTGTCTTCCTGCTGAATTGGGGGTTCCTACTGTTTCAAGTTCTTTACGAGAGCTTGTTCTTGATATCGATTATAACCCAGCCTTAGTGGTGATTCACACTGGCCCCGGTGCCGCACAGCTTATTGCTCGCCTATTGGATTCACTTGGTAAGTCAGAAGGCATTCTCGGTGTTGTTGCCGGTGATGATACCATCTTCATTACCCCAACCCGTCAAATTTCCGTTGAAGAGTTACACCATTCTGTGTGCGAACTTTTTGAATATTTCGGATAATTTTTGCAGCACAAAACACTAGTGATAAAAAGAATAATATTCTGTTTAATGAATGATTTAACGTGATACACATCACATCTTCAACATCTCTAGTGTTTGATTTTACTCATATTTAAGCTATTGATTCCACTCACCTATTCGATTACTGCTCACCAAATTTTTCTCTGATATTTCTGTCATATGTATAATTTTTATTAACAATATTTCAGCTTTGTGCCAATTTTTTGATATTATCGGCCCACTTTTCGAGTCATATGAAAAGTTGCTGTTTCTTCAATAGGAATACTCTTCAGTCTATATTCACTGAGAGACAACAAGCAAAAAGGAAGGAATATTCATGGTATTGAATAAAATTATGAAACTTAGCGCGATTGCTGCTGCTGCCATCGGTGCAAGCACTGCCGTCAGTGCGCAAGAATTCATTACGATAGGAACAGGATCTGTCACTGGTGTCTATTACCCAACTGGTGGCGCAATCTGTAAACTCGTGAATAAAGATCGCAAGGAACACGATATTCGTTGCTCCGTTGAATCAACTGGCGGATCGATTTATAACGTCAATACAATTCGCTCCGGTGAACTTGATTTTGGCATCGTCCAGTCAGATTGGCAGTATCACGGCTACAACGGGACTAGCAAATTCGCTGAACAAGGTCCTTACAAAAAACTACGTGCAATGTTCTCTCTTCATACAGAACCATTTAACGTCATTGCCCGTACCGACGCCCATATCAACAATATCAAAGACTTAAAAGGTAAGCGAGTCAACATCGGTAACCCAGGTTCCGGTGACCGTGCCACAATGCAGGTGGTCATGGAGAAAATGGGTTGGACGAAAGACAGCTTTAAACTCACTTCAGAGTTAAAAGGTTCAGAGCGTTCTCAAGCACTGTGTGATAACAAAATCGATGCCTTTATCTACGTTGTTGGTCACCCGAATGGCTCTATCAAAGAGGCAACAACATCATGTGATGCCAAACTTATTCCTGTAACCGGCCCAGAAATTGACAAGATCGTTGCAGAAAACCCTTACTATACTTATACCAATGTACCCGCTGGTATGTATCGGGGAACCGATCAGGACGTGAAAAGCTTCGGTGTAGCTGCCACACTGGTCACCAGTGCGGATGTCTCCGACAAAGTTGCTTATAACGTTGCCAAAGCTGTGTTTGAAAACTTTGACACGTTCAAGAGACTTCATCCGGCATTTGCGCACCTGAAAAAAGAAGACATGGTGAAAGCAGGGATCTCCATTCCGCTCCATCCGGGTGCAGTCAAATATTATAAAGAAGTTGGCTTACTCAAATAAGAACCTCCTCAGGCTAACGCTTTGATAAATCATGAGGAGGCCAGCGCCTCCTCATTTTGTATTTTGGTATTGCATAAATCACTCATTTTAATTTCGCAATATCTTTTCTGACTTTCCGTAGATAGGAAAGCCATGATGTAACTTCATCATTAGACCATCAATAATAAGGATAACGTACATGACGCAAGCAAATGTACAGGATATGGTGGCACAGGCAGATACAGGTGCTCGGAATCCCAAGGGCTTTGCAGGCCGGATTCTCTGGGTTGTTCCGGTCTGTTGGTCATTATTCCAACTTTGGTATGCCTCACCGCTACCATTCATTTTTAATTTTGGCGTTCTCAACGACACACAGGCTCGTTCCATTCATCTGATGTTTGCAATATTCCTTGCATTCACAGCGTATCCGGCCATGAAGAATTCTTCTCGGGATCATATTCCCCTGATGGACTGGATACTGGCATTACTCGGTAGCTTCTCCGCTGCTTATATTTATCTATTTTATGAAGCTTTGGCAGGACGCTCAGGCGCTCCGACAACTGTTGACATTGTGGTCTCGGTTATCGGTATGGTATTACTCCTCGAAGCGACACGCCGAGCTTTAGGTCCACCATTGATGATGGTTGCGATGGTATTTCTCGCGTATACCTTCGCCGGGCCATATATGCCGGATGTCATTGCGCACAAAGGCGCGAGCCTAAGTAAAGCGATGTCTCACCTCTGGCTGACGACGGAAGGGGTCTTCGGGGTTGCTTTAGGCGTCTCAACCTCGTTTGTTTTTCTGTTTGTTCTGTTCGGTGCGATGCTGGAAAGAGCCGGTGCAGGTGCTTATTTCATTAAAGTTGCGTTCTCATTACTGGGTCACATGCGAGGCGGTCCGGCTAAAGCCGCGGTTGTTGCGTCCGGATTATCCGGCTTAGTCTCCGGTTCTTCGATTGCAAACGTGGTGACAACCGGCACATTTACCATTCCGTTGATGAAGCGAGTCGGCTTTCCGGGCACCAAAGCCGGTGCCGTAGAAGTTGCCGCATCCACCAATGGTCAGCTGACACCACCAATCATGGGTGCAGCCGCTTTCCTGATGGTCGAATATGTCGGTATTTCTTATGTTGAAGTGATCAAAGCCGCAGCACTGCCTGCGATCATCTCTTATATCGCGTTGATTTATATTGTTCATCTCGAAGCCTGTAAAGCGGGCATGGAAGGACTGCCGCGTCGCAAAACGGTCACACTACTACAGAGCATTTTATCTTTTACCGGTACCATTCTGGTGCTCGGTGCAATCAGTGCTATCGTCTATTACGGCGTGGGTTGGACAAAAGCAGCCTTTGGCTCAGCAGCAACACCGATCGTTACCTTGCTCCTTCTGGCATCCTATATTGGTTTGGTCAAAATCTCCTCCCGCTATGCCGGACAGACCATGGATATTGATGAGGACTTGCGTGAAGTGCCAGATCCGGGACCAACGCTGAAATCAGGTCTGCACTTCCTGCTACCGATTGTTGTATTGGTCTGGTGTTTGACCGTTGAACGTTTTTCTCCGGGATTATCTGCCTTCTGGGCAACCGTCTTCATGATCTTTATTTTGCTGACCCAACGCCCGTTAATGGCTTTCATGAATCGCTCCGGTGACATTGCTGCACAGGCAAAAGTCGGCTTGAATGATTTCTTTGAAAGCTTGGCGTCCGGTGCGCGTAATATGATCGGTATCGGGGTCGCGACAGCTGCCGCAGGGACAGTGGTCGGTGTGGTTACCTTGACAGGGATCGGTTTGGTGATGACTGACTTTGTCGAATTCATCTCTGGCGGCAGTGTGATCATGATGTTGATCTTTACCGCGGTGATCAGCTTGATACTGGGAATGGGGCTACCAACCACGGCAAACTATATTGTTGTTTCTACGCTGATGGCGCCGGTGATCGTCACGCTCGGGGCACAGCATGGTCTGATCATCCCACTCATCGCAGTGCACTTGTTTGTGTTCTATTTCGGTATTCTGGCAGACGATACGCCCCCTGTGGGTCTCGCGGCTTTTGCAGCTGCTGCAATTGCTAAATCAGACCCGATTCGAACTGGTATTCAAGGCTTTACCTATGATATTCGCACAGCCATTCTACCGTTCATGTTTGTATTCAATACCCAACTGTTGCTGATTGGTATCGATACTTGGTGGCATTTAATGCTAACCATTTTCTCGGCCATTACTGCGATGTTACTGTTCTCTGCTGCCACGCAGGGATGGTGGTTTACGAAAAATAAATGGTGGGAAACCGTCTTACTCCTCGCGCTAACCTTCACATTCTTCCGTCCCGGATTCTGGTGGGACATGATCTATCCTGAGCATGAACTCTATCCGGGAACCGATATTTATCAGGTTACGGAACAACTTCATCCGGGTGAAGCATTGGAACTGGTCGTCTCCGGCGACAAAATGAATGGCGAACATGTGACGAAAACGGTTCGGCTGCCATTCGATGAGCGCGCCAAGACAGCCGCAGAGAGAGTCAGTTCTATGGGTTTGATGCTGACCGAAAAAGGGCAAGATATGATCGTCGATATGGTTGAATTCGGTAGTCCGGCAGAAGCCTCCGGCATTGATTTTGATTGGAAAATTGACTCTATCATTGTCGAATCTGAGCGCCCAATGAAAGAGTGGGTATTTATTCCGGCATTATTCCTTACGTTATTATTAATCTGGAATCAAAAACGCCGGATAAGATCATCAAAATAGATGCCACATCAATATGCCTGATTCCAATCAGGCATATAATGGCTCCGATTCTGGCTAGAGAGGTTATATACCCATGTACAAACATATTCTTGTACCTGTTGATTTAAATGAACAAGGCTTTGCCGATAAAGCGGTAGAAATCGCTGTCTGGCATGCAAAACATTCAAATGCTGAAATACATCTGCTCAATGTTTTGCCTGGTATTCACATGTCCATGGTTTCGACCTATTTCCCTAAAGATGCGGCAGCCAACATGAAAGCGGATGTCAAAGCACAACTCAAAGCTTTCGCAGAAGCGCATATCGATGAGGAAGTGGTCTATCACCTCCACATTGCTGAGGGTAAACCTTATAGCACCATTTTGGATTATGCCGAGAAACTGGGCAGTGACCTCATTATCATGCCAAGCCACAAACGCTCCAAAATTGATAAAGTGGTATTAGGCTCAGTCGCCAGCAAAGTCGTACAGAGTTCCCCGATTCATGTGCTGGTTGTCAAACCTCAAGAGTTCTAACCTCAACAACCTGAGTCATACTCAAAACAACACGAAAAAGGTGCAGATTGTAAATCTGCACCTTTTGTGTTTTTTATCGTCAGCTTGAACAGCGCTGCAATTGATTCGACACCGCTATGTCATTATCAAAGCGGAAAATGAGTCACACAAATGCCTTCACTCAAACCAATCTGACAACTTTCTTCCTGCCCGTCCAGTTGAACGGTTAAGACATACAAATCCTGAGGATCCGGGTGGCTAGGATCAAAATAACGGGGGGCATCCACCTGAAAGACCGCACTTGCCTGATCACTTCTCATATCGATGGGGATCTGATAACTCATCCCATCAAATTTAATCACCGCAGAGACCAATCCCGGCTTTAACATGTCAAAATAAACATGCACTAACAGCTCACATCCCCCACCATGATGCCATACTTGCTCCGTGGCCAAATGCGTCAACCGGACATGGCGGATACATTGCAGATAAGGTTCTCTCCAGATACCGACGCGTGAGTCATAATGACGAACCTGCTCTTTTCCCAGAAAGCAGAGTGGGTGCTGCTCGACATCAACCAATGGCTCATCATCGGGTTCAAGAAAGAGAATCTCAAACCGATTCCGGCCGGGCTGAAGTAATGGTCGAATATCTTTACGATATATCGATGAGAATCCGTCACAATCAAACAGCGCAACACCATTGAGACGGATCTCGGCATAGTGGTCGATCCCTTCTAAAACGAGATCGATCCCCGCATAACCCAGCAACGCATCATCGACTTCAATATCGTGCATGAGGTGCCATTCCTGTGCTGCAATCTCTGTTTCAGAAAGCGTGACAGGGAGAATTTCGCTCAATGGCGCGGGAAAACAGATATCATCCTGAGGAACAGTGAGATCAGTCAGCGGAGAAAGCTGCCAATAACCTGCCAATGAATATTTCATATGTCACAACTTGTTCTCGATCAATTTTACATTATCCCAGATTAACGACCATTTGGGAAAAATCAAATGTCACGCATAAAAAAAGCCGCTGAATAGCGGCTAAGTCAATCAACAGCAAAGAACGTAACTAGGTATAGATAAATCATTTACTTACTGGTGTAGAATGCCCGTTTCAAAGCAAGTTCAACACCCCGAATCTCAGCCAGACCTTTCAAACGCCCTATACAGGAATAGCCCGGATTGGTTTGCTTTCTCAGATCATCAATCATCTGATGCCCGTGATCCGGACGCATCGGAATGCGACGCATATCTCCTTGCGTTTCACGTCGGTGCTCTTCTTTAAGCAACGCATGAATCACATTGTACATATCCACATCACCCTCTAAATGCGCGGCTTCATGAAAACTCATGGAATTGCCTTCTTCGCGCAAGGTCGAACGTAAGTGAGTGAAGTAAATGCGGTCACCATAGGTTTCTATCATCCGCACCAAATCATTGTCCCCGCGCACCCCATAAGAGCCGGTACACATGGTAATACCATTCATCAGACTTGGTACCGCGGTCGTCAGCGCTTCGATATCTTCAATGGTTGACACGATCCGAGGTAAACCAAGAATCGGACGCGGAGGATCATCAGGGTGAACAGCTAATTTAAGGCCGTATTGCTCACACACAGGCATCAACTCTTGTAGGAATAACACCATATGTTCGCGCAGTTTTTCTTTATCAATGTTCTGATACGTATCAAGACGCGCCTGAAACTCTTCTAACGTATAGCCTTCTTCTGCACCGGGTAAACCGGCAATAATATTGGCGGTTAACTTGTCAACTTGTGCCTGAGACATCTGCTCGAAACAGGCTTTCGCTTGTGCTTGTTCCTCGGCGGTGTAATCGGCCGCTGCATTCGGCCGTTTGAGAATAAACAGTTCAAATGCTGCAAATTCAATCTGATCAAAACGCAGTGCTTTAGAACCGTCAGGTAACTGATATTCCAGATCGGTACGCGTCCAATCAAGTACCGGCATAAAGTTATAACACACGGTATCAATGCCGCATTCCGCCAGATTGATCAGTGACTGTTTGTAATTTTCAATCCATTGCGCATAGTGACCGGTGCGCGTCTTAATCTCTTCATGTACCGGAACACTTTCGACAACGGACCAATTAAAACCTTTCTCTTCCAGCAGCGTTTTGCGTTTGAGAATTTCATCTTTGCCCCATACTTCACCATTCGGAATATGATGCAATGCGGTTACAATTCCCGTCGCGCCTGCTTGTTTTATATCATCTAAAGACACAGGATCGCTTGGGCCGTACCAACGCCAAGTTTGTTCCATAATTGTTTCCTAGTTATTCGTTTTATAATGATTCATTGTGGAACCATACTGCATGTTGCGACATGGCTCGATTCAGAAAGTTAGCGAAATAGATAACCATCAAATAGTGGATCATCCATGTCGGATAATTTAAACAGCGTCTGCTTCACATTTTCGATATGCTGCCACATCGCTTGTCTGGCACCGTCCGGATCACGCTTTTGCAACGCCAATAAAATTCGCTCATGATCTTCTAACCACTGACAACGGTAAGTATTACTCTTGATACGTGAATGCAGTTGTTGCCACATCGGACTATCATTGCGTCGCTCCCACAAGTCATGAATGATGTCACTCAAGACACTATTTTGAGAGGCTTCAGCGATCGTCAGATGGAAGAGCCGATCATATTCGTAATCCTCGGTATTATTTTCCAGATTGATACGCTCTTGATCCAAATAGTATCGAAGACGAGAGATCTCATTCTTCGTGACGTTCAATGCAGAAAAGCTCGCAATCTGGCTTTCTAATACTTGCCGTGCTTGTAACAATTCAAACGGGCCGACATCGCTACTGCGATTTAACTCAGGCTCCTGCTCTTCTTGTCGTGTGTCCGGCAGTTTAATGACATAAACCCCCGATCCTTTGCGAACCTCAACAAACCCTTGCAGCTCTAACATGATAATGGCTTCCCGAACGACGGAACGACTCACATCAAGTTCCTCTGCGATCTCTCGTTCAGGCGGCAGTCGATCACCGAGACCAAACTCCCCGGATGTAATCCGTTTTTGCAATCCAAGGCCTATTTTTTGATAAAGGCGCTGTGGATGAGTCATATCAACACGAACACTCAAGTTTGTTTGAATACCCATATGATCTCACTTAGTTACGACCGTTAGTCTGGGGGGACGGGATTGTTGGATCATCATGCTACGACATCGTCCCTGAAAATTGGTTGACCAAGATACATTGGTCAACCTTTAATGACATGTCTTAATTTGATGCCAACGCATCAATTTCTTTTACATATTTTGAAATTGCTTTGTTATTCAGTGCTTTATCATGCATAGGTTTGACCGCATCGATAAACGGCTGTTTCTCAACCTTCACGAAAGAAACGCCCATCGCTGATTTGGCTTTTTCTTGTGCTTCTGCAATCATTTTGGTCCAAAGATCTTTGTGATACATCATGGACTCTTTCGCAGCTTTACGAACAGCAACTTGTTGATCGGGTGTCAGCTTATTCCAAGAATCTTCACTGATAACAAGTACATCAGGAATCATCGTATGTTCATCCATACTGAAGAATTTTGCGACTTCGCCGTGACGAGAGTTAGTTAACGCCGTTTCGTTGTTCTCGGCACCATCGACCACACCTTGTTGCAGTGCTGTGTACAATTCACCATAAGCCAGTGGTGTTGGTGACCCACCCATCAGTTTGATCATATTGACGGCGGTAGGACTTGGTTGTACACGAATTTTCATACCTTTCAGATCAGCCGGTGACTTGATCGGTTTCTTCGCATAGAAGCTACGGGCACCACCATCATAATAAGTTAAACCAATGAAGCCTTTTCCTTTGGATGCATTTAAAATATCGTCCCCGACCTTACCCGTCATCACGCGGTAAAAGTGGTCGCGGTCATGGAAAATATAAGGAATGTTAAATGCACCGTAAGCGGGTTCAAACGACTCCAGTTCACTCGCATTTGATTTTGCGATATCCAAAGCGCCATTTTGCAGCAATTCCATCGACTCACGCTGCGTCCCTAACTGGCCATTCGGGTAAATACGAATTTTTACCTCACCGTGCGTATACTCTTTCACTTTGTCTGCCATATATTTCATTGACTTGTGAACAGGGTGATTTCTGTCTTGGTTATGGCTCAACTTTAAAATGGTGGTCGCTGATGCTGTAAAAGAAATTGAAGCTGCCGCCACACAAGCCATCAGGGTAGACAGCGTTTTTTTATTCAACCGCATAATATTCTCCATTTAGAGTGATGTTGTTTTCATGCGTTATCTTTCAGATTATCGGATGAGCAATCCATGCCTCATTTGTCTCATCTCTAGTAGGTCACTATTAAATTAGCTGTCAATGCAGACCAATTTCAATCAAAAACTTTCAATTGGTTGACCAACTTCATAAAAAACACCCCCAACTGTTCAGACCAAATGTTAATGAGAGTTCGATCACAGGCTGTTTCTGTGTGACATGCTCTAATGCCAAGCGATTTTAAGGAAATAATTTACCCCCTACATGCTTATATAACAAAAATTGGTTTACCAGGAGTTATTATGGACAAGTTAATAGGCGTCATTAATCGAGGACTATCGATATTCTGCATCGGGTTATCCAGCGTCCTCGTTATTTGCGTCGTCTGGCAAGTTTTCTCTCGGTATGTGTTGAATACCCCCAGTACAACAACAGACGAACTCGCCCGCTTTCTTTTTATATGGGTAGGCCTGATGGGTGCAGCATATACATTGGGGCAGAAGCGCCATTTAGCCATTGAATTACTTGAACAAATTCTAGAGAACAAACCGGCTAAACTCAGTATTCTACATCTTGTTGTGAATGTAATCAGTCTCCTGTTTGCCAGCGTGATCATGGTTTATGGCGGAGGTAAACTCATGCTGCATGTCCTTGCAACCGGTCAGATATCTCCGGCTCTTAGCATCCAGATGGGATATGTTTATGCAGCAATTCCCCTCAGTGGCATATTCATGTTGATTTATCTATCCACTGACTTTTTGACCAACCTGAGAACCCTGATGTGCACTAAATCACATAAAGTGGATTCTGTGGCTAACCAATTGAAATAGGAACTGACTCATGGATTGGCAAATTATTATTGTTCTGTTTGGTACCTTCTTTATTTTCTTAGGATTAGGTGTACCAATCTCATTTGGTATCGCAATCTCATCACTGTTGACGGTGATGCTGTCACTCCCTTTTGATGCCGCCATTACGGTTATTTCACAGAAACTGGCATCGGGTCTTGATAGCTTTTCCCTGCTCGCCATTCCCTTCTTTATTCTTGCGGGGAATATCATGAATCAGGGGGGGATCGCCCTACGCCTGATTAATTTTGCCAAAGTACTGGGTGGCCAGTTACCCGGCTCACTAGCGCACGTCAATGTACTCGCAAATATGATGTTTGGTTCGATTTCAGGCTCGGCCGTTGCATCCGCAGCGGCAGTGGGGGGCACAATGTCTCCCCTGCAAAAGAAAGAAGGTTACGATCCGGCCTACTCTGCGGCAGTCAACATTACCTCTTGCCCGACCGGATTACTGATTCCGCCCAGTAACACGTTTATCGTCTACTCATTAATTTCTGGCGGGACATCGATTGGTGCACTGTTCCTCGCAGGTTATATTCCCGGCCTGCTCATGGGATTGAGCTTGATGATCGTCGCTGCGATTATCGCCAAAAAACGTCACTACGCGGTCTCCGAAAAACCCACCGCTCAAATGGTACTGAAAAGAACATTAGATGCATTACCCAGCCTTAGTCTTATCATCATCATCATGGGAGGCATCATCGGAGGGATTTTTACCGCAACCGAAGCCTCTGCAATCGCTGTGGTTTATACCTTAATGCTGGCCGTGGTGTTTTATCGTGAAGTCTCCATCAGACAGCTCCCCGGGATTATTCTAGAGTCAGTCATCACCACATCGATCGTACTGTTGCTGATCGGTGCATCGATGGGCATGTCTTGGGCGATGGCCAATGCTGATATTCCTTACATGATCAGTGATGCATTAATGAATGTATCTGAGAATCCGTTGGTTGTACTTCTCATCATTAACCTGATTCTGTTAATTGTGGGAATCTTCATGGATATGACACCGGCTCTGCTGATTTTCACGCCGATCTTTTTGCCGATTGCGATGGATCTGGGCATGGATCCGGTTCACTTCGGGATCATGATGACATTTAACCTCTGCATCGGTATCTGTACACCACCGGTCGGCAGTGCACTATTCATTGGTTGCTCCGTGGGTAAAGTAAAAATAGATAAAGTCATCAAACCGTTACTGCCATTCTATGCAGTCTTAGTTCTCGCGCTGATGCTCGTTACCTATATTCCGGAAATCAGCTTAGCACTGCCTCAAGCCTTCCTCGGCTATTAATCTCGCTTGTATGCTTAGGGGTGTCCGAAAGGTACACCCCAATGTAAGGATTAAATCATGAAAACATTAAAACATTGGGAATGGGATTCAGCTCGGGGTAACGAAGTGATTCTTCGCTGTGATGCGAAACATACACTACATGTATTTGTCCTCGAACAAGACATCTTCCGGGTGTTAGTCAAGAAAAACGAAAGCTTGCGCCTCGACAGAACCTGGACAGTATCACCGTCAGCCGATGATATTGACTGGCATGGCCGGGCAAGAACCTCAACACAAGGCTATTCACTGCCCGATTATCAGTTAAAGCATGATGATGATGTGGTTGAAATAGCCACTGAGCGTCTTAAGCTGACGATCACACAGCCTTTGCAACTGCACTGGCAGCATCGTTCCCAAGGTAACTGGCATCCCCTCGCCCATGATCGTAAAACGGGTGCAATTCAACTCGCCACACGTTCGGAAGGGGTTGCCCACTTCATGCATCGGGGCGATGACGAGTATTACTTTGGGCTCGGAGAAAAGACCGGAAACCTCAATCGTGAAGGCCGTCGCTTCGAAATGCGCAATCTCGACGCCATGGGATACAATGCCAGCTCAACCGACCCGCTCTATAAACACATCCCGTTCTACATTACCCGAACACCACACAATGTCAGTTATGGTTTGTTCTACGATAACCTTGCCAGTTGCTGGTTCGACTTGGGGAATGAGCTCGATAACTATCACGTCAAATATCGCAGTTATCGCGCTGAAGACGGCGATCTGGATTTCTATTTTATCCTTGGCCCTCAAGTCATTGATGTAACCCGCGCGTTCGTCAAATTAACCGGTGGCACAATCTTCGGCCCGAAATGGAGCTTAGGTTATAGCGGTTCGACAATGCGTTATACCGATGAACCCAATGCGCAAGAACTGCTGGAGAGTTTCGTTGATCAGTGCGACAGCCATCAAATCCCGTGTGACTCTTTCCAACTCTCATCTGGGTACACTTCGATTGGCGATAAACGTTATGTGTTTAACTGGAATGACGACAAAGTGCCCAACCCAACGGCCATGTCAGATCATTTCCACCAGCATGGTATGAAGCTCGCAGCCAATATCAAGCCCTGTTTACTGCATGATCACCCGATGTATCAATCCGTCAAACAACAGGAGTTGTTTATTCAGGATTCAGAAAGTGACAGTCCTGAAATCTCCGTCTTCTGGGATGCCGATGGCTCTCACCTCGATTTTACCAATCCGAAAACTGTGGACTGGTGGAAAAGTAATGTCACAACGCAGTTGCTTGAAAAAGGCATCGACGCAACTTGGAACGACAATAATGAATACGAAATATGGGACCGCGAGGCGCGCTGTTACGGATTCGGCGACGCGATTCCTGTCGGTTTAATCAGACCATTACAGCCACTCCTGATGATGAAAGCGTCTTACCACGCGCAACGAGAATTCGCACCGCAATTACGCCCTTACCTGATCTCCCGTTCAGGCTGTCCCGGCATGAACCGATACGTGCAGACTTGGAGTGGTGACAACCGAACCAATTGGACCAGCCTGAAATACAACATCAAAATGGGCTTGGGGATGAGTTTATCGGGCTTGTATAACCTCGGACATGATGTCGGGGGATTCTCCGGTGATAAACCCGATCCGGAACTCTTTGTTCGCTGGGTTCAAAACGGCGTCATGCACCCACGTTTTACCATTCATTCATGGAATGATGATGGGACGGTCAATGAGCCGTGGATGTATCCCGAAGTCACGCCGATTATCCGCAAAGCGATCGCGCTGCGTTACCAATTGATGCCCTATCTCTATGATGCGCTTTGGCTGGCTCACCATGCCCATGAACCAATGCTCCGTCCGACGTTCCTCGATCATGAACATGATGCCAACACTTGGTTAGAAAATGATGACTTCATGCTGGGTCAATCACTGCTGGTTGCCTCTGTCGTTGAGCCGAATCAACGTCAGCGTGATGTTTATCTCCCGGAAAATACCGTGGGATGGTATGACTTCTATACGCACCAATGGTTTAGTGCCGGTCAAACCATCACGCGACCGGCTGCATTAGAAACACTGCCGCTTCTGGTTAAAGCTGGCTGTGCATTGCCTCTCAATCCGCAAGCAGGTGTCCCCAACACGCAGCATGACAACCAACGTGTCATTCTGATTTTCCCGGCTCAGGGCTGCCATCATTTTTCTCAAACTATTTTTGACGATGACGGTGAAAGTTATGCCTATCAGGACGGTCACTATTTAGAACTGGCCGTGACAGTTACGAGCGATGCCAAAACAGTTCAGGTCTCTGTCTCGAAGTCTGGTGACTTTGCTCCTGATTACGATAGTGTCGAGATTCGCCTCCCGATAACAGAAAACCGGCAACTTATCGTCAACGGTCAACCGGCCGAGAACCATCATCGCATTTCAATCTGAGAAGAGAGCAATATGAATACAATTGCAAATACACAACTGAATTCTGGCGTATCTTTACCAGAATATGATCGAAGCCGTCTGGTCACCAGAATGGTTCACTTAGGATTCGGTGCCTTCCATCGCGCACACCAGGCACTGTTTACCCATGAACTGTTACAAAAAACCGCCAGTGACTGGGGGATTTGCGAAGTCAGTCTATTTACCAGTGAAGACTTGATCACCGCGCTGCGTCATCAGGATCACTGTTACACCGTGGTCGAAAAAGGCGCACAGGAAACAGCCGTCAAAGTTATCGGTTCGGTGACAGAATCATGCCACCCGAAACTGGACAGTATTCAAGCCGTACTGGAGAAAATGGCAGAACCTCAAGTGGCAATCGTCTCGATGACGATCACCGAAAAAGGCTACTGCGTCGATCCGGCAACCGGCCAGCTTGATCTGAATCATTCCCTCATTCAGCAAGATCTACAAACCCCCGAGTCCCCAAAATCAGCGCTGGGCTATATCGTTGAAGCATTGAAACGACGCCGTGACCGTGGCTTACAACCCTTTACGGTCATGTCATGCGATAATATTCAGGAAAACGGGCATGTGGCCAGAGCGGCGATACTTGAATTTGCCCAACAGCTTGATCCACAGCTGCGCCTCTGGATTGAAGAGCATGTCACTTTCCCTTGTACCATGGTTGATCGCATTGTACCGGCGGCAACGCCTGATACGCTCGATGAAATTGCAACCTTACTGGGTTGCCACGATCCATGTGCCATTGCCTGTGAACCGTTCAGTCAGTGGGTCATCGAAGATAATTTCGTCGCCGGACGTCCCGAATGGGATGTGGCTGGCGCAGAGTTTGTCGACAATGTCGTCCCCTATGAAGAGATGAAGCTGAGAATGCTCAATGGTAGTCATTCGTTTCTCGCTTATCTTGGCTACCTCGGTGGCTACGAGCATATCTCTGACACCATGACGGATGCGGGTTACCGACAAGCAGCGTTCGATATGATGATGAAGGCGCAGGCACCCTCACTCAATATGCCGGAAGGGACAAATCTACAAGCCTATGCCACACAATTGATCGAGCGTTTCACCAACCCGAGTTTGAAACATCGCACCTGGCAAATCGCGATGGACGGCAGTCAGAAAATCCCCCAGCGGATGGGACGCAGCCTAGCCTACCACCTGACGCATGGCAGTGATTTTTCGTGGATTGCAACTGGCATTGCCGGCTGGATGCGTTATGTCTCGGGTGTCGATGAAGCGGGAAACGAGATTGATGTGCGCGATCCGATGGCAAAACAGTTGCGTGACATCTGTGATCAACACGGCCTCAACGTCTCAGTCGTGCCGGCGTTACTCGGTGTAGAAGCGATTTTCTCTCGTGAACTGGGCCAAAACCCACAAGTGATTGAGGCTGTCAGCCGTGCCTATCAATCGTTATTGGATAACGGCGCCCGCGCAACGGTCGCCGCGCTGTCAGGAGAAAAATAATGAAAAACTTTATGGATGAAGACTTTCTACTGGAAACAGAGACAGCACGTCGTCTGTACCACGAATATGCCTGTCATCAACCCATCTATGATTATCACTGTCACCTGAGTCCGGCAGATATCGCCAATGATCGTCACTTTGAAAACCTGACTCAAATCTGGCTGGCGGGGGATCACTACAAATGGCGAGCCATGCGCTCAGCGGGTGTATCTGAGCAGCAGATCACCGGGAATGCCAGCGACTACGACAAGTATCTCGCTTGGGCACAGACGGTTCCACAAACGTTAGGAAATCCTTTATATCACTGGACCCACCTCGAACTGCGTCGCCCGTTCGGTATCACCAATACCTTATTGGGGCCACAAACCGCTGATGCTATCTGGGAGCAATGCAAAACGTTATTAGCCACTCCCGACTACTCGGCCCGTGGGATCATGCAACAGATGAACGTCGTCATGGCCGGAACCACGGATGATCCAATGGATTCGCTCGAACACCACCAAGCTATCGCTCAAGATGACAGTTTCGACATTGCCGTCCTCCCAAGCTGGCGCCCGGACAAAGTTTTCAAGATTGAACTTGATGGCTTTTCTGACTATGTACAACAGTTGGCCAAGGTCGCTGATATCAATATTGAACGCTTCAGTGATTTATTAAGTGCACTCGATAAGCGTCTGGCTCATTTCGATGCCCACGGCTGTCGCGCAGCAGACCACGGGATCGAGATTGTCCGCTATGCACCGATTCCGGATGACAAAACCCTCGATGCCCTGCTAGCACGTCGTTTCAATGGCGAGACGCTTTCTGAGCTGGAATGCGCCCAATTTTCAACTGCGGTACAGGTCTGGCTTGGTCAACGCTATGCCAAACTGGGTTGGGTAATGCAGCTCCATATTGGCGCCCAGCGAAACAACAATAGCCGCATGTTCGCCCAACTTGGCCCGGACACCGGTTTTGATTCGATCGGGGATCGACCATTTGCTTTTGAACTGGCTCACCTCTTAGATGAGATGGATAAAACCAATGCATTGCCCCGGACCATTTTGTATTGCCTCAACCCCAGAGATAACGAAATGATGGCAACCATGATCGGTAACTTCCAGGGTGGCGGTATTGCCGGCAAAGTTCAGTTTGGATCCGGATGGTGGTTTAACGATCAGAAAGATGGCATGCAGCGTCAAATCGAGCAACTGTCACAGCTTGGTTTGCTCAGCCAGTTCGTCGGGATGCTGACCGACTCTCGTAGCTTTCTCTCTTACACTCGTCACGAGTATTTCCGCCGGATTCTGTGCAATATGCTAGGGCGCTGGGTTGAAAACGGTGAAGTGCCCAACGACTTCTCACTGCTCGGTCCAATGGTTGAGAATATCTGTTTCGGCAATGCGCAACGCTATTTTGAGCAGAGGAATTAACTGATGAAACATATCGCCATTATCGGTGAATGTATGATTGAGCTGAATGGCAAACCATTCGGCCCGATGCAACAAACGTTTGGCGGTGATACCCTCAACGCAGCCGTTTATCTTTGCCGCGGTTGCGCTGCCAATGCCGAGCCGGGGGGGATAAAAGTCTCCTACGTCACGGCTTTGGGGCACGATCCGCTTAGTCAGGGTATGATCTCGCGTTGGCACCAGGAAGGACTCGATACCGAATTGGTATTACGTGATGAACAGCGCTCTCCGGGGTTGTATTTAATCCAGCTCGATGAGCAGGGTGAACGTACATTCTTGTACTGGCGTAACCAATCGGCAGCGCGCTATTTGATGCAACATCCGAATATTCATCAGATCAAAGCAGCGTTGAACGATGTCGATATGGTATTCCTCAGTGGTATTACTCTCGCCATCTTACCCGAGCCAGATCGAATGGAACTGCTCAACCTATTGGCAAAATTGCGTCAACAAGGCGTGGAAATCGCATTTGACAGCAATTTCCGTCCGGCACTTTGGCCCGATGATCATCACGTCACCGTGAAAACGATCTACGAGGCCATGTATCGGCTCACCGATCTAGCCTTGGTGACGTTTGATGATGAACAACAACTGTGGGGCGATCCCACACCAACACACACGCTGAATCGCTTGAAAAAACTCGGGGTACAGCGCTGCGTCGTTAAAATAGGGGCGGATGGATGTCTCGTTCAGGGGGATGATACATCGGCTCACACCGTGCCCACGACGCCTGTTACACAGGTTATCGATACGACCTCGGCCGGTGACTCATTCAATGGCGGTTTTTTGTCTGCCTATTTAGCCGGATACGGACTGATAGCCTCGTGCCAACGCGGTAATCAACTCGCAGGGATAGTCATTCAACATCGCGGTGCGATTATCGATCCTATCTATACTCAGGCTGCGCTACTCTCTCAATAAGGAACAACCATGTCTGACATTAAACAGCAAATCAAAGCAATCAAAATCATTCCTGTCATTGCGATCGACAAAGCCGAGGACATTATTCCTCTGGGTAAAGTATTAGTAGAAAACGGCCTGCCCGCCGCAGAAATCACCTTCCGCTCTGATGCAGCCGCGCAAGCCATCCGCCTGCTACGTGAATCACAACCGGACATGCTTATTGGTGCAGGCACAGTGCTAAACCGGGAGCAGGTCATTGCTGCTAAAGAAGCAGGTGCGACATTTATTGTCTCTCCCGGTTTTAACCCCAACACTGTTCGGGCTTGTCAGGAACTGGGGATTGAAATCATTCCGGGCATCAACAATCCGAGTGCCGTGGAAGCCGCACTTGAAATGGGCATCACCACCATGAAATTCTTCCCGGCAGAACCATCGGGCGGTATCAGCATGGTCAAATCTTTGCTTGCTCCATATACCAGTCTGGAGCTGATGCCGACTGGCGGGATTAAGCCATCCAACGTCAAAGATTACCTCGATATCCCTCGCGTGATTGGCTGTGGCGGAACTTGGATGGTCGAAAAATCACTGATTGAAAATGGCGACTGGGAAGAACTCGCCCGTCTCACTCGTGAAGCCGTCGCTTTGATTCAGGAGTAATACCTGATTCACCCTATCGATAACAACTGAAAAAGCCTTGTGATAACAAGGCTTTTTTCTTCATCCGTAAATAAAAAGACCTTTCTCCTGCATAGAAAAAGCTTAACTATCACTTAAATTTTCGATTAGTGAGATATACCTCCCAGCCTGATACACCCCACTCATGAACACAGTAAGAAACCTATTTTGAATCATGCTGGCAAAGACTATATTAGCCTCCTGATTACTGTCATCCTATGGGTAAACTTTTGTGGTGATAAAAATCGCACTGATTCAATCACCCAGAAGAGGCTATCAACAAATGAGATATTTATATTTATTCGTGCTGATCTTAAATCCTGTCTATGCATATTCTGCGGCGAGCTTTTTCGAATTAAACAGTGGCTTGAACCAGCTAGATTTAAACTCAGATGGCATTGCTGATGCAGTTTTTTATGCGCGATTTGATAACAACACATCTCATCCGGATCCGACACTCTCGGTTTATATCAAGAATAGCGACGCAACCTACTCGATTGTACCGACACCAGCAGGTGACCGATTCACGCTATTTGGTATTAATGTCTCTGTTTCCAATGTCTTGGTGAGAAGTTTTGGTTTTATCAAAACGTCAAAGAAGGTCTATCTGGTTGTTGCCGTTAAATCCGGGGACTCACCTCACTTGAAGCAACATTTCAAATTCAAACTTTATCAGATTGAGAAGAACTTGGAACACCCGGGCATTCCGCTATACGGCTGGGCCCAAACATCGGAAAAAGTCAGTAAAGATAAATATATGTCAGCCGATGTCGCAATCCGCGAATGCCCCCGAACATGTTTTGAGTAGCCGGAGTCATAAAAAACCAACTGGAAGCAGTACAACAAAGCCTTAATGAACCTCGGTTCTCTGACCTTCTGGATTGATGAGGATGATAAGCAAGTGGAAGCAAAGCAAACGCGGTAGGCTTCATTGGTTCAGCGACTTAGCCGTTACCACGACCCTGATAGTGAAACGAGTTTTTCTATGTCGCAGAGAACTATACAAGTTAAGGTTTCATTTAAGGCAAAACCAGAGCCTGATATCGACTCACTTCTTCCTTGAAACTTCTCACACTAAACGCCCCGTGGGATCGTGAGTACCTAATGATCTGACAGAACCTAATATAAATATCTGGATAACTGTCAGATCAGGTCTTTATTAATTCTGTCTACTTTGTTCCTACATTACTAATTGTTTACTTTTTATATTAACTTTAATGGAATTAATAATATTAATAATTTTATTTTTAGCTTGCTCAGGTGTAGGCATGTTTACAATAACATAGCCTAATCGATCATCAGAACTTTCTGGAACTCTAACTTTGTCACCAACTTTAGCATCAATCGAATACCTTACAACTGATTCATCTTCCTCCAACTTATCTAAATCTACTATACTTTCTAGGATACCTTCCTTATTTGCACAAATGAAACCAATAGCCGAACTACTTGTGTTATCGAGATTAAAATCAACTGGTAACCCTAATAAATTACGGACTGTCTGACGGAAAATATCAATATGATAAGCTGTAGGAATTAAGTCTGAAGTAATATTATCTCCACCTGGTCTACCATTAACTTCTACAATTTTAGGACCTTGAGTAGTGTATTTCACTTCCACATGCGCAGGTCCATTTACCAAACCAATTGCATTCAAGGCCTGTGCTGCCACATCTATAATCGATGGCTTCTCTAATTGCATAATTGATGACGGGAATATATGATAATTTTCAACAAAGAATGGTAAGGCTGTTGTAATTTTTTCTGTGAGTTCAGAAAAAATAACCTGACCATCTTCAACAAAAATTTCCACACTAAATTCAGGACCATCTAGGTACTCTTCTACTAAATAATCTTCACGAACCTGAAATCCCATGTATGTAGTCATGAATGATTCCATTTCTTTGAATGCATCATGTAAATCTTTCACATTGTCTATGAAGAATACATGCTGGCTACTTGCACAGTTAGTTGGTTTTAGCACAACAGGGAAACCGATCTTTAATGCTGCTTCTTCCGCTTGCTCCATAGTTCGTACAACACTAAATCGAGCTGAAGGTACATGATTATCTGCATAACATTGTCTTGCAATATCTTTATTACGTACACATTGCGCTGCACCATAACTTAAGTATTTCAGACCAAGTTTTTCTGCAGCTTTAGATGTATTAGCAATTGCATAATCTGTTGCTGAAATTAATGCATCAATATGTTTATACTTGGAGACCTTGATTGCATGATAAATTGACTCTGGATCTCGAATATCACATACCAACATATCATCGTACAAATCATTGTAACCATAAACTTGAGGATTATTTTTATCAGATACAACGACAACAACAAAGCAATCAAGTTTTTTTGCTTCACGGACATAATTGACCCCGTAAAAACTAGGTTCAACTAAGACTACAATTTTTTTATCCATCAGATATTACTCCCCGCTTCTGTATGTACATTTTTTGCCAATACAATTTGTTCAATAATATATAAAATTAGTCCTAGTCCCATGATAAGTCCCATAATAACAATGCCAAACATAGCACCATGATGATCGATATAATTACCTATGCTTAATGAGAAAACACATTGAAAAATTAGAGATATTCCAATCCATACTGACATCGCCCTTCCCATGAACTCTTTCGTTACAACATTCATTAATAAGGAGTTCATAAGAATTCTCAATGACGAATTAGATAGCCCAAGCAATAGACTACATAAATACAGATTGAATACATGAGTATTCTGACTCAAGAACAATAAATCTGCCGTTGCAATAATAAAAAATAAAGTGATTAATCTTCCCATTTTAAATTTTCTAGTCACTATGGAAATTAGAAATCCAGAAAGTAAACCACCTATCCCATACGACATATCGGCAAAACCAAAAGTTACACTGTCTTTTCCTAGTGTATTACTCACATAATTTGGTAGTACAACGTTATATATCATTGTGACTATGAGTGGAATTATAGAAACAACACCTAGAATAAAAATAGCTTTGTGTTGATTAAGAAAATAAAATCCATCTTTTAATGTCTGTACATAACTTTGTCTATATTCTGTTTGTAATTCACTAACATGTCTAATCTGCTTAATTATAATCGCACTTACAATAAACATTATGGCGTTAACCAATAAAATAATTTCAAAACTATAATAACGATATAAAAATCCAGAAATACCTGCCGCAAGAAACATCCCTACTTGAAGGCTAATCTCGAGTAGAGAGTTACCGGTTACATAGTTCTTATTATCCAAGATCTCTTGTAAAAAACTACGAGATGCAGCCATATACAAAGTCCAACCAATTCCGTTAATTGCAGCGAATGCATACAGATAGTTAATATTAAAATCATTTATGTGTAAAATAATCAAGATAATGGTAATACCAATGGCACGTATAAAATGAGTCCAAAATATTAAACTCTTACGCGATAATCTATCTGTCAATACTCCAGAGAAAACTGAGGCAAGAAAACCTGCTACAACATTTACAGCTAGTAACATTCCTACACTTGCGGTGGTATCTGTTTTCATTAATACAAACCAGTTAGCACCAATCGTTGCCATACCAACGCCAAATCCAGAAATAATATCCGACATAAAAAAGAGAACAAATTTAGGATTTGTTAGAACCGACAAATTAATATTCATAATAATACCTTATTATTCATACATGATTTCGTAAACTCTATCAGTCTCGACAACGAAAAACTTAATGCTTTCAAAATCATGGAAACTGATATTTTATTATCTCATGATTCTTATGTGACTCGTCATCACCTATTACGATTAAAATAACTTTCTTATTTATAACTTTTATTTAAAACATGATGTTTTTAAATAATTAAAAAACCTACCTATAAACACTTTTATTGCCCATAAAACACCACACCAACATATCAAATTAATAAAAATAGTCAGATCGATTTGTATAAATTTATCAATAACCTTTTCCTATATCACGGTAATTTTCACATTGAATAACATTTTTCTCAAATAGCCGAATATATTTGAAATCAATCCCGCTCATCACATCATCAATAACAGCAGTATAATTACCCGGAATACAGCTACTGCCGTTAACACAACTATTTTTGACATATAAACCCCTACCGCTATCAGCGATATTTTTTCATACCTTGGGAACTAAAATTAGTTTAACTCATTATTTTTTGACTAAAAACATCTAATTTGTTCAAATAGTTATTACAATATGTACATAATCAGATGAGCCCCATAGGAATAGTCATGAACTTTATAAAATCGATTGAAGCGTTTACTCTTGTAGTCGAAAAAGGTAGCTTTACTAATGCCGCAGAAGCTCTTGATATAACCCCAAGTCTGTTGAGTCGTCAGATTAAAGAACTTGAGCAATACTTGGGGTGTCAACTATTGAACAGGACAACTCGCAAACAAGGACTAACGCGAGCAGGAGAATGTTTTCTTAAGTATAGCAATCAAATAATAGCTACAAAAGCAGAAGCAATAGAAGTCTTACATCAACTTAATGATAAAATTGCAGGTAACATACGAATTAGTTCCCCAATAGCTTTTGGAAACCATATTTTAGCACCTCTCATTTCAAAATTTTTATTAAACTATCCAGAGGTTAATATAGAAATGGATTTGACCGACCGAAAAGTTGATCTTATTGAAAATAATTTTCAACTCGCTATTCGTATTGGTGATGTGGTTGATGAAGGAGTCGTTGCTATCAATTTGCCACCGTATTCCATGGTATTAGTCGCATCGCCTAATTACTTACAGAAAAATGATATCCCTATACATCCTGACGATCTTATAAAGCATAACTGCATTTGTTTTTCTCAATGGCATTCCAATCAATACTGGAGTTTGGAAAAATCAAATAAGGTTTATAATGTTAAAATTCATCCTCGATTTGTGAGCAATACAGGCGAATCAATTCGACAGGCAGCACTTAACGGTTTAGGCATCGCTTTGAATTCAAGAATCATGCTTGAAAAAGATATTCAGTCAGGGCGATTGGTTGAAATTCTTCCTGATTTTTCAATCAGGTCTCGTAGTATGTCGATATTGCGTCTCCCTGAGACCCCCGTTCCACCAACAATAAATACGTTTATACAATTCTTATTAGATTCTGTTAAAGAGATTGGGGGCAGTCCAGTGTCCGCTAAATTAGGGTAGTGAACAAAATTCTGTGTCATTCTTGTACACCGAACCAAAAAGGAAATGACACCTTATATTTGAAATCGATGTTCAGGCCTTTGGCTTTTGCCAAAGCTCTCCAATCTGGACAAGGTCTGAATGGCAAAGGTGGCCCTGCTCACGCCGCTGATTAAGCAAATCACTGAAGCTGCGCTCGGCGCTGAAATCGACCTACACCTTGCTGATGAGCCTAAGAATCGGCAAAACGGTAAATCCCGGAAAAATATCGAAAACTCATCCGGTGAATTTGAACTCGAGACGCCACGTGACCGCAATGGCTCTTTTAACCCCTTTCATGATTATCAATAGAAACACCATTTATAAATGTTTGAAAATTATTTATTATCCCAAGTTCATCATTTGAAAATGATGATTAAACTTGCATCTTATTGAACATAATAAAATCCCTTTAATTCTTATTAAATCACACAAAAACAGCGTTCAATAACGACCAAAAAAAATAGATTAAAAACATTGATTCAAATCAACCCAAGTACGTTATTATAAATAATAAACGTTTCCTAATAACTCATTAAATTAAAAAATAATATTTATATTCAATCTGATTAATAAGAACCAAATGTGAGAGTAAATAACATTATAAAAAAGGAATTATGTGACTATAGTCACCAATACACAAATGCCCCCTGTTGTATATTGATAATCATTTAAATGGATATTTTAATGCCATATTTATTATTAATCCTTGCTGCCATGTTTTGGGGTGGTAATTACGTTGTTGGTCATATACTCGTTGCCCAAGCAGACCCGATTATTATGACAGAGGCACGATGGTTACTCACGGCCATATTACTTGGATTTTTGTATTTCAACCAAGTTAAAAACAATTTAAATAAGATAAGAAACTGTTTTATTGCGATAATATTTCTTTCTGTTTTTGGTCAAGTTCTGTTTCCGCTAACACTCTATATCGGACTACAAACCACCACATCATTGAATGCTGCAATATATATGTCAGCGACACCGGGGATTGTATTAATTATCAATGGTGTCATATTCAGAGATAAAATTACCTTGAATAATATTTTGGGTGTGATTTTGAGTACATTTGGCGTTTTCTTTTTAGTGATGAAAGGCAATGTGAGCGATACTCGAGTCTTCCACCATATCAATACCGGTGATCTATGGGCTATGGGGTCGGCCTTAAGCTGGGCATTTTATTGTTCTTTCTTACGGCTAAAAGACAAAACGATCCCCAGTAATGCTTTCGTCACTGTCAGCTCTCTTACCGGTGCAGTCATCTTAATACCAATCGTCTGGTACTACACGACTCAATTTCCTATCAGCCTATCATCGTATACTCATGGTAGTTTTCTGGCTGGTCTGCTGTATTTAGTGCTCTTTCTGTCTTGGTTATCTTATGTCTTTTGGAACAAAGGTATTGGTGAGATCGGGGCTACAAGAGGAGAAATCTACACGCATATCATCCCTTTATCAGGCGGTGTATTCAGTATCGTTTTTCTGGACGTTCAATTAAAGAGTTACCATATTGTCAGTGCGCTGCTCATTGGCGTTGGAATCTGGTTTTGTTCAAAGAAACTTAAGCCAAAATCAACTCTGGCATCTCCTCTCGAACATAAATGAACGATTTAGTGGGCAACTACAACGACCGACATGCCGGAATCATATAGCTCTTATTATTTTCGATTAGATATAAAAAACCTTGCTTTGCAGCAAGGTTTTTTATTTGAATATTCATCTAAATCAGATCATGATTCATCGTCATCATCGTCGGGATACAGGGCGTCTTCCCCTTCGTAGTAAGTCCCCCAACCGTCATAGATGATGTCGAACTTCTCAGCCAGATGAATCAGTTTTTCAGCCTGCTCATCAATGGCTTCGGCATTCAACGCTGACTGCATTGTTGCATCACAGCAAAACAGGATTTCGCCATCTTCTTCGTCTTCAACTTCTTCGGCTTCCAACACTTCAAAACCCATCTTAAATGCTTCAACTGCGACTTTTTCAAGCTTCTCAAAAGTTTCAGCAAACAGGTGGTGCTCTATCTCATAGAGTGCTTCAGGATCACTACCATCTTCCAATAGTGCCTGAATGATTTCTCGGGTATCTTCTTTCTGTAATTCGATTAACGACTCAACAGAAACATAATCGTCTTCATGGGACATGTTCATACTCCAGCTTGATATTTAAAAATATTGATGATTAATCCGTCCCACCAACAGTAATTGCATCGAGTTTGAGAGTTGGCTGTCCGACACCGACAGGTAAGCTTTGTCCGGCTTTACCACACACACCAACCCCTTTATCAATTTGTAAATCATTACCAACCATCGAGACTTGTTGCATCGCTTCAATTCCTGAACCGATTAAGGTCGCCCCTTTGATAGGTCGGGTAATTTTGCCGTTTTCAATCAAATAGGCTTCAGATGCAGAAAAAACAAACTTTCCAGAGGTAATATCGACCTGACCACCGCCAAAGTTTGGTGCATATACGCCCTTTTCAACCGTTGAAATAATTTCTTCCGGTGTATGCTGACCGGGAAGCATATATGTATTGGTCATTCTCGGCATCGGTAAATGGGCATAAGACTCCCGGCGACCATTGCCGGTCGGTGCTACCCCCATCAGGCGTGCATTCAATTTATCTTGCATATATCCTTTCAGCACACCATTTTCGATCAGGACATTATACTGTCCCGGAACCCCTTCATCATCAACATTCAATGATCCACGGCGATCTTTTAACGTGCCGTCATCGACGATGGTACAAAGATCCGAGGTAACTTTCTGCCCGATCTTACCGGCAAATACCGATGATCCCTTACGATTAAAGTCGCCTTCGAGTCCATGACCGACGGCTTCATGTAGTAACACACCCGGCCAACCGGCTCCGAGAACAACAGGCATGGTCCCCGCAGGTGCGGCAACCGCTTCGAGATTGACCAGAGCCTGTCGAATGGCTTCATCGGCAAATTCATAAGCCACGGCCATACCGTCTCGCTCAGTCAGGAAGTAATCATAACCCACTCGACCACCGCCTCCGGCGCTGCCTTTTTCACGACGCTCACCTTTTTGTGCCAGTACACTAATGGATAATCGCACTAACGGCCGCGTATCTCCGGCATATGTACCATCGGAAGCAGCAATTAAAACTTGTTCATAGACACCACTCAGACTGATCGACACTTCTTGAATCAGCGGCTCTTTGGTGCGGATATAAGCATCCAGCGCTTTCAGTAATTCAGTCTTCTGTTGCTTTTGCCAGCTATCAAGCGGATTATCCATACCGTAATAATCCTGCGTATTGCTGCGAGAAAATTGCCGGACCCGCTGTTGACCACTCTGGCCTTGCTGAGCAATCCCTCTTGCTGCGGTTGCACTCTGCTGCAAAGCCTCTTCTGTTAACTGGTCTGAATAAGCAAACCCGGTTTTTTCACCGCTGACTGCCCGGACACCAACACCCCGATCAATATTGAAAGATCCGTCTTTAATCAAACCATCTTCCAGAACCAGCGATTCATGCCAACTGGACTGAAAATACAGATCCGCATAATCGATCTGCCGAGCCATCATAGTCGACAACGTTTGCTCAATGAATTGTTCAGAAAGCCCGGTCGGATGAAGCAGTGCTTTTTCTATATGTTCAATTGTCATAATTCGCTCTTCTGTTCCAAAAACTGATTGCTAAATCTTGTATGCGATAATACCGGCATTGAAGTTCTCACCTGAGCTAACAAATCAAGATCGATATCGGCGACCAATGTCGCTGCGGTTTGTGCCAGACTTGCTACGACCTCTCCCCAAGGGTTAATCACCATGGAGTGTCCCCAAGTTTCCCGGCCTCCCTCATGGACACCCCCTTGGTTCACAGCAACGACCCAGCATTGGGTTTCAATTGCTCGGGCTCTCAGGAGTATCTCCCAGTGAGCTCGTCCGGTCACAGCGGTAAATGCGGCCGGAACCAATATAACCTGAGCACCTTGCTGGCGTAACATAGAATAGAGATGAGGGAAACGAACATCATAACAAATCGAAAGCCCCAACTCACCAAACGGTGTGGATGCGAGCCGAACTTCGGAGCCGGGAAAAAAGATATCGGACTCGCGATAATGGCGGTGTCCATCGGCAACATCAACGTCAAACATATGCAGCTTATCATAAGAAGTGACGAGCTGACCGTCAGCAGAATACACCAGCAGTGTGGTTGTCACTCCCTGTGGCGTTCTCACCGGAAAACTACCAATGACGAGCCAGACTGAAAAGGCTTTCGCAATCCGACTCAAAGCCTCCTGTAAAGGGCCGCTCCCCAACACTTCAGCATGATGATGATAGTCCTGTTTAGAACCGAAAACGATGGCATTTTCCGGTGTCACTATCCACTCAGCACCCTGAGCAGATAACGCTTCAACCTGTGTTTCAATCCATCGCATATTGTGCTCCGGATCAGCTCCGGATGTCATCTGAATTAAACCGACTCGGCTCATTGGGTTGCTCCTTGTTTGTGTTGCTGTGCTTCTTCGCGTAGTTTTTCCGGTAGTTTGAACTCACCTTTACTACGGGAGATCTCTTTCACAACAGGACTATCAATCGGCCCTTTCACTTCATAATTGACTTCCGTGAATACCTCAACCACCGGGGAGATCACGGTTGTGATGGCCAACACATAGAGTGCTGTCACTGGGTTGACCGCAAAAGCACTGAGGACAGGTAATCCGGACGTCACATCAGGCACAAAATTCACTTCAGCATCAATGGTATTGGCGTTCAGGTCAACCATACCTTTAATGGTCATATTGCCAGCCAAAGCATCCATCTCAATATTATTGGTTACGAACACACCCTGTGATATTTCTCCGCTTCCTTCAATTGAGTCAAACGCCATTCCCTGATCAAAAACATCACTGAAATCGAGCTGCATCTTACGAATAATAGAATCTAAACTAAATAATCCCAGAAAACGTGCCGCACCACTGACATCGGAGATGCTGCCCTTGCCCAGTTTTGAACTGACCGAGCCTTTGAGGGTATCAACTTGTGCCGCCCATGGTGCGCCATCCCATGCCATCTGTGTCTTAATCGAGAACGGGGCATTCTGAATCCCCGAGGTGATCCCAAAGCGTTCCATCAGATCACTATTGTTATCGCCTTTCAAATCCATGTTTAGCACAGTATGGGACTGTTTCCCATCCAGTGTCCACTGACCATTGGCATGAATTTCATTACTTCCGCTGACGATATCTATTTTCTTCCATGACAGTGTTTTCCCCTGTCGCTGGAAGTCCATATTCAAATGACCGACTTTATACCCTTGAAACCAGAAATCTTTGATCACTAATGTCAGGTTTGGCATCAACTGATGAAACTGACGATCAAAATTGGTAATCCGACGCTCATTTTGACGAGACTCATCAACAAATAATGAATCATGATCTTTACGCTTTTCCAATGCGGGGACATAAAGATGCAGTTGATCCAAAGACACACTCAAATCATAGGGCGCAATATAATTGGCTTTCCCTTTCATTTCTTGGCTCTGGAGGTTCATACGCCAGCCAAAACTTTTATGTCGGGCAAGAAAATCCACATCATGCCATTCCAGTGACGCCAGTGTCAGATCTTTCACCTGCAATTCGACATGATCCGGTATCGGAATTTGTGGCATTGACATCGTATGCCGGGAACCTGTTTTCGGCGCACCAGAAGACACGTCTTCTTTGGTCAGCAAGGCAATCCACTGATCAAGATCGAAATGATTTAAGCGGATGGCAGCTGAATGGCCGACAATCGGACTGACTTTAAAGCTCCCGTTCCCCAAAATCAGGTTGGTTGCCGTGAGCACTGGCTCGGATTGTGTCACATCGATTTCTGTCTGATACTTGGCATGCGGGACCTGAAGCCGGGCACTGATCGTTTCCTGATTACCAGAAATCTGTAGAGCGGCTTTCCCCGGTTCCTGAGCCTTTTTATTGAATGGATACGGATACAGGCTGGTTATCGCTTGCAAATCAGTATTCAGGTCTGCCTGATAAGAAAAACCAATATCATTGAGCTGAATATCGACGCCCATCTCCCATGGCGCATGGCCGGAGAGCGGTGCAATCCATTTCTGGCCGACATAAGATGCCAAGGGCGTAACTTCCCAATCGCCGACCGTGTCAATATGAACATTGTATCCCTTGCTGCTACTTTCTCCCTGAAAATCCCATGTGACAGGTTGACCAAGCATCTCCCCCTGCAACGCTGACGCGGTTACCACATCATTATCAAACCGAATACGTCCGGAAACTTTGCGTAAATCAAGTGGCGGAGATTGAATATCAACGCGGTTGTTCTTGAGGTCAGCCCAGCCCCATGCTCTCGGCTCTTGGTCGCTTTCAAAAGGAATATTGAGCTGAAACTCAGATTGAATCTTGCCGTTAACCTGTACGGTCGTTAATGCAGCACCGACCGAATGAACTAACGGGGTCGATGTCATAAAATCACGTAACGCATTCCCTTGGGCTTGGGCCTTTGCTTCAATTTCAATATGGCCAGAATGCATTAATGCCGGTATCCGTCCGGTAATCCGTAGCGCATTCACATCCATCAGATGCGCCTGTCTTGAATCCAGATACATGGATTCATTCTGAAACAGCAGATTCAGCTGTAAATCGGTTAAAGGTGGCCATGCGGTATTGTAACTGAACCGGGCATTTTTTAACCCGACCCAAGCCTGAAAAATACCGTTATTTCGCTGATAAGGAAAATCCTTGAGACGCCCGTACCACAATATCTTCGCCGTCTTAACCTTCCCACCCTGAATTGCAGTCGACAGATAATCGGTCAACTCATCGCCTAATGCCCGGACCGGCAAATAACGCCATGTCTCTCCGGCCTGAAAGAGATCAACTTCGCTATACAGTGACAGTAACGGACTCTGATCATGGAACATATCCAGTTTAAATTGACCAACAGTCTGTAAATCCGGCGTACGTACAGCGACATGATCTGACCATAAGGACCAGCCATCCGCTGTAGACTGCCAGACTAGATTGACCTGACCTTTTTGGATAATCAGCGGTGCCTGAAACACATCACCGTAAGGAAGTGTGTCATCATCCAGATTGGCACGAATCACCGCTTTATCGGTATTGCCACGGATACTTGCCTGAAGATGATGCACTTCTGGCAATAAATACCACTGCTGAATCGAGCCTTCTGAAAGTTGTGCGGAATATTGCCGGATGCCCTGCATATCACCGGCTAAACGAATATCATGCAAGGTACCTTCCGGTTTCAGTTGTGTCAGCATTCCTTGCAATTGCTCTGACAAAGGCATCCGTTTAATCAGCGGCACTAATGAACCAATGTTAATCTCACCGATATTCATCAGCCAATGATCAGGCTGCCATTTCATCAAAAAATTGAGTTCCGGCCATTGGGCCTCGTCTGTTTGCAATACCACAGACTGAGCTTGAATCACCATGCCATCTTGCTTTGGAATCAGCCGGAACACCCCTTCCTGCATATGTAAACGGTGTTGTTTATTTGTCGCCGAATCTGCATGTTGAGTGGATAAATCCGACCAGAACAGATCGGAAGGACGAACCTGTACATAGCCATCTTTCGGGGTATTGTGTTCGAGCGTCAACCAGCCATCGAAACTAACCTGTCCACTATGAATACCAGTCTCTTTTTTCAGGTACTGAGTCAGCCATGGACCAACACTAATATTGTCCGAACTGACATAGAACTGGCCAGAAATATCATGGAATGAGTCAAAATCTTCAAAATCAGCACGAACAGAAAGAGAGTTGATACCGGTATTGGTGACACTCACCACGCCTTGAGCCTGATGGTGATGACCCTTGTTTTTCCATTTCAGTCTGGCAATTTCCAATTGTCGGATATCACCCGAGATTGAGCGGTAACGAATGGCCGAGTCCAGAACAGAAAAATCATCAAGCTGGCGCAGAAAAATATTGTCCAGATGACGAATGGTTTCCTGTTGTACTTTTTTTTGCTCTTGGGAATCATTGGATGACTGTTGTTGAAACAGATCAACCGAACTCACATCTAATTTTGACTGGTGAATCACTAAGTTGGCAATTACGGGCTGCCATTGCAGCAGTGATTTGAATAAATCGAATTCAATATCCACCCGATCTGCGGCAAAATGAATATTCGATTCATCGGGTAGATGTGCTTGAAACCCCGTCAAAGACAGAGAAGGATGACGATTACGCCAGTATCCATGTATATCCTTCACAGAAAACTGAATTTCAGCCTGCCGGTTCATCCATTCGGTCATCGGTATCTGATACTGATTCATATGAGGTAAAGCAACTCTCAAAGCTGAAATCAGAATCGCAAGCAAAACCAACAGGCTTAATAAAAGCCATAGTGATGTCCGAACAAGACGAGAAACTATAAAACGCACAATACCCTACTCAGTTAAGTCACATCATGACAACATCAAACTGTTCCTGGACATACAAATGTTCCGCTTGAATCCGTACCTGTTTGCCGATAAAGACCTCAAGCTCGGCCAATGCATGCGATTCATCACCCTGTAAAGAATCCGCAACCGCCGGCGAAGCATAGACGACAAAGTTATCGGCATCATAGGCACGGTTAACCCGGGTAATTTCACGCAAAATTTCAAAACAAACGGTTTCAACAGTTTTGACTTGTCCACGTCCTTCACATGTTGGACAAGTCGAACACAATACATGTTCAATACTTTCCCGTGTTCTCTTACGTGTCATCTCGACCAATCCCAAATGCGTGAAGCCATTGATATTGGTTTTAACACGATCTTTACTCAGTGCAGTTTCTAAGGAGGTCAGCACGCGGGTCCGGTGTTCTTCCGAGACCATATCAATAAAATCAATAATAATGATGCCCCCCAGATTGCGCAGCCGAAGTTGACGGGCGATCGCCTGGGTTGCTTCTATATTGGTGTTGAAAATCGTCTCTTCCAGATTGCGACGGCCAACAAACGCACCGGTATTAATATCAATGGTGGTCATGGCTTCTGTTTGGTCGATAATCAGATAGCCGCCGGATTTCAGCTCAACCTTACGCTCCAGAGAACGCTGGATTTCATTCTCTGTATCATACATATCAAAGATAGGTTTATCGCCTTCATACAACACCAGTTTCTCAGTCAGTTCCGGCACATATTCAGACGTGAATTCTTTGAGGTTTTCAAACTCCAGACGCGAGTCCACTAACACTTTGGTTAAATCGGTTCCGACAAAATCTCTGAGAATTCGTTGTGACAACCCCAGTTCGCCATAAAGGGTAGTACGCGTTTTATACTTTGCCCGCCGCTCGATAATCTTGCTCCACAAGCGCTTGAGAAAAGCGGCATCCTGAGAGAGTTCTTTCTCATCCGCACCTTCTGCCGCAGTCCGGATAATAAAGCCGCCCAGTTCATCACAATAATTAGCGACGATATTCTTGAGACGTTCTCTTTCACTCTCACTTTCAATTCGTTGGGAAACACCGACATGACTGGCCCCGGGCATGAAAACCAGATAGCGGGAAGGTAACGTAATATCCGTCGTCAGGCGGGCGCCTTTCGTACCGAGCGGATCTTTGACAACCTGTACGACGATATCTTGTCCCTGACGGACAAGTTCAGAGATATCGCGCACCTGAAACTGCTGCTTTTCATTTTCCGCCACACACTCAGTGTGAGGAACAATATCCGAAGCATGAAGAAAAGCGGCCTTATCCAGACCGATATCAACAAATGCAGCCTGCATACCGGGTAACACCCGACTCACTTTTCCTTTATAGATATTTCCGACGATACCGCGTTTCGCATCCCGCTCGATATGGATTTCCTGAAGGACGCCACCCTCTATCATCGCCACGCGACTCTCACTCGGAGTTACATTCAACAACAACTCTGCACTCATGAGCGCACCTCAATTTGATTTTATAAAAATTTATGCAAGAGCTGGTCAGTTTCAAATAGCGGTAGCCCGACAACGGCAAAATAGCTACCTTCAATCCGAGTTACAAATTTTCCACCCAATCCCTGAATACCATAACTGCCAGCTTTATCACACGGCTCACCCGATTGCCAATAACGTTCTATTTCATCATCCGACAACGGTTTAAACCATACATCAGTGGTTACAACTATCGTGTGTGTTTGTTGGGTATCCGTCACCGTCACAGCAGTCATGACTTGATGATTTCGCCCAGAAAGCTGCAAGAGCATCTGCCGAGCATGCGTCAAACATGTCGGTTTTTCGAGAATATGCTGATCAATCACCACTATCGTATCAGCACCTAAAACAACCGCTTGCTCTGACTTCACCATGTCCAAACCCGCGATAGCCTTTTCTCGGGATAATCTCGACACATAAGCTTTTGCTGATTCATGAGCCTGATGCGCTTCTACGACCTCAGGTAAAATAATGTCGAACGAGTAACCTAACTGCGTCAGGAGCTCTTTTCGTCTCGGGGAAGCTGATGCAAGATAAAGTATTCGGTCATTCATCGAATATTCCAGTAGCGTCTCACTCGTCTCAGCAGCAGGAAAAGCCACGGCCACAAAATGCAGCTAATGATCCCGCCCCATAAAGAAAGCGCATTAAACTCAACAGGCCGGAACAAAAACTCGCCTCCCAGAACCATGACATCTAGCGCGATTGTCAGTAATCCGATCACGATTGCCTGTTGCCACAACGCCATATTCCGCAGAATCAAAAAATTCATCGCAACAATATACACAATAATAGACAACATCATGCCACGGATCCCCAACGTCGATCCGAGAATCAAGTCCCAGAGTAACCCGAGCACCAGCGCAGTTCCGACATTCACACGATGAGGCAGCGCGAGTACCCAATAACAGAGAATCAGTAAAATCCATGAAGGGCGTAATAACTCAAGCGCGCCCGGCCATGGAATGGTCTGCAAAACCAGCGCACAAAAGAAGGATACCCAGATCACAACATGTCCTCTCAGGACGTTATTGGCCACGCTGCCCCTCCTTATTCAATGTATCCATTAAAGACTGACGGGCGTTCTGTTGTCGATCTTCATTCGGCCAGACCAGCAGCAAATAACGTAAGCGATCAAAATCAACCACAGGTGTTGCTTCAATCACAGCAAATTCACGACGGGTGTCTTTATCCACTTTAGATACTCTGGCAACAGGATAACCTTCCGGATAAATGCCCCCTAATCCTGAGGATGCTAATAAATCTCCCACTTCAATATCGGTACTACTCGGAATATGTTCCAGTTGAATATACTCCGATTGACCATTACCGGAAGCAATCACCCGTATATCGTTACGCAGATCCTGAACAGGAATCGCACTATTGGCATCAATCAACAATAAAACCCGGCTATTATGCGCAGCCACAAACGTTACCTGACCGACAATCCCGTTTTCATTAATGACGGGTTGACCTTCATAGACACCATCAGTGCGGCCTTTATCAATGACAACTTGGTGGGTATAAGGTGAGGTATCGACAGCCATCACTTCCGTGACCATCTTGCGCTCATCCCGGACGAAAGAAGATCCCAGTAGCTTTCTTAAGCGCTGATTTTCCTCTTTATACTGATTGAACAAAATCAAATCACTTCTGAGCGTCAACACTTCTTGTTTCAGGCGTTGATTCGATTTCAATAGCGTCCGATGACTCTGCATTCGCTCATAAAAACCATCAAATAAAACCCGTGGCAGGTCAGCAGCATACTGAATGGGTGCAACAAAACTGTTGAGGAAATAACGTACGTGAGAAAAAGTATTTAAACGACTATCAGCCAGCATAAGACTGGCTGATAAAACAACGGCAAAAAATAGACGTAGCGAAAGAGATGGACCTCGCCCAAAAATTGGCTTCATGATGACAATCCCGTTTTGCAGCGTCTCTTCATCTCAAACAATGACACAAAGATGGCACTACTCTTCACTAAATAAATCACCGCCATGCATGTCGATCATTTCTAGTGCTTTACCACCACCTCGGGCGACACATGTCAGTGGATCATCGGCGACGACAACAGGGATTCCCGTTTCTTCCGTCAGCAGACGATCAATATCTTTCAGCAGTGCACCACCACCTGTCAGCACCATTCCGTTTTCAGAAATATCGGATGCTAGTTCCGGTGGACATTGCTCTAATGCAATCATCACGGCGGAGACAATCCCCGTGAGCGGCTCCTGAAGGGCTTCCAGAATCTCATTCGAGTTCAGCGTAAAACTACGCGGTACACCTTCGGCTAAGTTACGACCACGAACTTCGATTTCCCGGACATCATCACCCGGATAAGCGGTCCCGATTTCATGTTTAATTTTTTCAGCCGTCGCTTCACCAATCAAACTGCCGTAGTTCCGGCGTACATAATTGATAATGGCTTCATCAAATCGGTCACCGCCAATCCGTACTGAAGATGAATACACGACACCATTCAGAGAGATAACCGCAACTTCGGTCGTACCACCACCGATATCAACAACCATTGAACCGGTCGGTTCTGACACTCGAAGTCCTGCACCGATGGCCGCAGCCATAGGTTCATCAATCAAATAGACTTCCCGGGCACCGGCGCCTTCTGCCGACTCTTTGATCGCACGCCGTTCAACCTGAGTTGAACCACAAGGAACACAGATCAACACCCGAGGACTCGGTTTAAGAAAACTATTGTCATGGACTTGTTTGATAAAAGTTTGCAACATTTTCTCAGTGACGTAAAAATCAGCGATTACACCATCTTTCATGGGGCGGATCGCTGAAATATTTCCCGGAGTTCGTCCCAGCATTTGTTTCGCCGCATGTCCGACGGCAGCGACACTACGACCACCACGCCCTTTATCTTGGCGAATTGCGACAACGGAAGGCTCATCAAGAACAATACCTTGTCCTTTAACGTATATAAGCGTGTTGGCAGTCCCTAAATCAATCGATAAGTCGTTTGAAAACATGCCACGAAGTTTCTTAAACATATTCTTCGTTCATCCTGCAAGAAAATTGAAGATTAAAATTCCGTTAAATGTACCAATGCCTTGCTGTCACAGCAAGATATAGACACAGAAACATGGACAGAAACACGCAATTTCTAACAGATTTCTTACTCAAGGCTAAGATTCCGTCTGAAATAGCACCGAATCTTAGCCAATTCTGTCAGCGCTGAGCGGGTTTCGTTTTCCAGCGTTTCCGTTTCCCCGGTTTAACATTTGTTATCCGAGGTTTAGGAATCCATTGAGATTCGACATCAAATAACCGTCCCTGAACACCATTGACCCCCAAAGACTGAAGTACTTTCCATTCGCCTTCGGATTCAACACCAACGGCGATAATCCGAGTGTCCGCACCACGGCAAACACCCACCATACTCCGAACGAACAACTGATTCTCTGAGCGTCGTTCGATCCCTTTGACCAGACTACGGTGAAGTTTCAGATAGTCAATTTTGAATTCTTTAATGTAATGCGTACTGACAATCGTACGCCCAACCTGTCCAACCACAATTTGGCAATTGAACGCCGCAATCATTTTTAGTACGGGCCGCATATAGTCAAGATGTTTGACTAAGTGACTTTCCGTAAACTCAAAGCAGAGCCGCTGGCGATACGCTCGAGGCAGTTGCATCAGCAAATTTCTGAACCAGATAAAGTGAGCACGCTGAGCAAATGAAGTGACATATAAATTGATCGAATATATATCAGTCGCATCACCTTCCTCACGGAGAAACCGTACAACGCGATGACAGGTAACACGATCCAGTACCATCTCGTATCCGACAGCGACAATCGCTGAGATAAACCGGGACGTTTTCATAAAGCCCTGCCCCGGCTCAGGAATTCTGACAAAAAGTTCTCGATGAGCAATAGAAAGTTGCTTCTGACGAGAGATAACATAACAGTCCTGTTTGAATAAACATATTTTCTCTTCGGTCAGGTTATGTTCAAACAGACTGCGCCACCGAACGTTGCCTCTTTCATCATCGGCCGATTTAACCTTGTTAAAACGGCTCCACGCATTGACACCTTCCAACTGGGCACTTTTTAATGCGGTCTCCACCTCATCAATGATTCTCCCCCATTGTTCACCTTCGGTGTACATCGTGATGCCGATATGGCACCAGTTACTCCGGTCCAGCGGCACAGGCGGACTAAGCCGCTCAATACCTTTCAAGCATTGAACCGCGACTTGAGCCACTTCTTTTGAACTTTGGTGGGGGAGCAACACCGAGAAAACCGCGTCATAATAACGCGACAGGATAGCATCCGGATAACGTTGGATCACATTCGAAATACATTCCCCGACCTGAACAACCAGATGATCAAATTCCGTTTTATCAAGCCCGTCCAACTCATCGATCTGTAACATCAGGACACCGCCACGAGCATCATTTTCAAGTAAAGCGGCTTCGAGCTTGCTATCAAATAACACCCGGTTGGCTGTCCCCGTCAGTTGATCCAAGAATGTCTGCGTGCGGATAAATGTATCAAAACGACTTCGTTCCTGTCGGGCATCCTGAAGCTCTTCAATCAGTCGATCGAGCGCCTCACTCGCGGTATAAGGCCACTCTCGCTCATCCCCCTTTGCATAACGTTCTACCTGCCCTGCAAGGATCATTCTACCGCGTTCTTCAAGCAATTCAGAACCAAGCAATTGAGCCTGTAACCATTTTACACCTCTGAGCAGACACACAATGATCAAAACCACCGCAAAGGTTGTAGACCACATGGCACTGAAAGAGTAAGTAAAACCGATATAGGGCGGGACAGCCTTAAAATGTAAGGTGTAATCATGATTGCGTTTCAGATCAAAATTCGCACGATACAACCGACTGTCCTCAACCGAGGAGGTAGTATCTTTAAATCGGTACACGACCCCCGCTTTCGAAGTGAGTGTCATTTCAACGATATTACTGGCATGAAGTAACTTGGGAACCCAGCGCTGCATGGAATAGGCAGCATCAGGCTCATCTAATTCTTTATCAATGACTTCAACTACACCATATAGGTAGTGATTGAGATATTCATGTCCCAAGCGTTGAAAAGAAAGGGTTCCGCCAATAAACAAGATAAAAATCGCCCCAGTCACAATCATCGTGACCACCGCAACCAATCGGGTGCTGAGCTTGAGCGTTGGCGTATATCTCATGAATATCAAATCCTTTTATATTCATTGAAAAATTGAATTGTCTTTCATTCAGGATACAACAAATCATGTCATATGACGGTGAGTCGTATAACATGATCAAAAATAACAGGGGAAACACTGCCCTTCTATCGGGGACAATATATACCTGAACCGAAGTATCCAAAAGAACACCTTCATTCACTTTTTACGCGCAAGCTTGGTTTAATTCTGCCTGTTCCTTTCTTTTCTCAGATAATTTCCCCCATTTCATCAAGATATCCGTCGTAATAACCGCTTTTCTCTAACTTAGCCTCACCAAGATGGTTCAACGTAAATTTGAGAGACTCCTCCCATAAAGCAAAGCATTAACGACCGCACAATCAGGACGCGAGTTGCTTCTGCTGCTGAGAGAGCCAATCAATCCAAGCAGACATTCCTTCACCGGTGGTGGCAGATAATTTGATCACTTGGATCTGCGGATTGATCTGACGCGCGTTCGCGATACAGGCTTCGATATCAAAATCGACGTAATCCAACAGATCAATTTTATTCACCAGCATTAACTGAGAAGCAGCAAACATATTCGGATACTTCAATGGCTTATCTTCTCCTTCCGTGACAGATAAAATAGTGACTTTATGCTGCTCTCCCAAATCAAAACTCGCAGGGCAAACTAAATTACCGACATTTTCAATGAACAAGATACCGGATGTTTGCATATCAAGCTGATGATAGGCACGGTGGATCATCTGAGCGTCCAGATGGCAGCCTTTGCCGGTATTGACCTGAATCGCGGGTACGTCAGTTGCCCGAATTCGGTTTGCATCCTGACTGGTCTGTTGATCCCCTTCAATCACCGCACATGAATAGCTGGATTGCAACTGCTTCAGCGTTTCGACCAGAAGGGTCGTCTTACCGGATCCCGGACTCGACATCAGATTCAAAACCAGTTGACCATGGGCTTGAAAATGAGCGCGGTTCTCATCAGCGATTTGATCATTCTGGCTCAGAATATCTTGTTCCAGATGGATTAACTGACGCTGAGACACCCCGGTAACATGTGTTTGAGCGGCCCCCTGACCATAGTGAAGATCTCCCTGTACCGTCACTGTCGGCTGATGGGCTTCTTCGTGGTGATGAGCACCCGCAGACTCATGCACCGTATTCACCTCTGACGACAATTCATCCTGATGCACATGATAGTGAATATGATGGTGGACATCGCCCTGATGACTGTAATGATGATGAACGACCAACGGCTGTACTTTTGGCGGTTCAGCATGAGGATGAGGATGAGAGTGACCGTGATGGTCATGATGGTCATGATGGTCATGATGGTCATGATGATGCTCGTCCAAGTGACTTTCGCCACAACCGCAAACACTACACATAAGATTCTACCTCTATCGATTTAATTTTTAATTCTTGTCCGGTTTCAACGATTAACTGATATGAATGACAAAGCGGACAACCGGTATAATGGGTCTCAATATCAACTTGCTGTTGGCACTCTTCACACCAAGCGGTGGCAGGAATCATCTCCACTAAAAATTGCGCACCTTCCGCTAAAGTCTCGCGACTCGCAAATTGCAGGCCGGTCAATAACGCATCCGGCTCAATACAAGAAAGCACGCCGATTCCCAAGGTCACTGCCGTTACCCGATGAGATTGGCGCTGATGGGCATGTTCAACGACAAGATCAATCGTTTTCAGACTCAGAGATAATTCATGCATGATTGACTCCTAACAAATACGCGGTAATAACTCGCCTGCGGGGAAATCAAGATAGCGCCGACTTCCCCACGCGGTATGCAAGACGGGTTTCGCCGGCGATAACGAGACAGCTTCGCCAATCACCGCTGCCTGTGAATGAAACTGCTGCAAGACTTCGAGCGTCCGCTGTGCCTGTGCCGCAGGGACCGCAATGACAAACGTCCCTTCATTCGCCAAATCACAGGGCTCAAAGCCACATAATTCACAGATGCCCCGCACGGCATCATCGACTGGGATTTGTGCTTCCTGAATCGCCAGTTGCATCCCGCTACACTGACACCACTCGTTCAACACCGCAGACAGTCCCCCACGCGTTGCATCACGCATCGCATGAATATCGATGGAATCGGCTAACAACGCCTCAACCACTGGCCACAATACGGCACAGTCACTGATGATGGGGTGCGCAAGCCGTAGTGATTCTCTGGCAGCCAGAATACAAGCGCCGTGGCACCCGATATCCCGGGAAACCAAAATCACATCCCCTGCCATGATTCGGTGAGCCGAGACATCTGCTTTTTGTATTGCACCGATACCCGTGGTATTGATGAACACCTTATCAGCCATGCCTCTGGGCACGACTTTGGTATCACCACAGACGATTTGGGTCTGACCGACAGCAAGCTCTGTTGCCATGGCATCGACAATTGCCTCTAACTCACGAATGAGCGTGCCTTCTTCAATGATGAAACTACAACTCAAATAAGTCGGTTTTGCTGCAACCATCGCCAAGTCATTACAAGTCCCGGCGACCGCAAGTGTCCCGATGTTGCCACCGGCAAAAAAATGGGGAGAAACGGTGAAACTGTCGGTGGTCATGGCCAGCGGTGACGGCATATTCAATGTGGCAGCATCTTCAGCCTGATTGAGAATATCGTTACCAAACCGTTGCCAAAACAGATGCCGGATCAGGTGATTCATCTCCACACCACCGCCACCATGGCTCAATTGAACTGTCGGTTGTTTGTTCATGAATGATTACTCCTGTGGCGCTGTGTGAAAACCGGCATAACGATAATAAGCATTGCAAGCACCTTCAGAGCTCACCATACAGCTCCCCATCGGCCGACTCGGCTGACATGCTTTACCAAAAACTTTGCAATCCGTCGGACTGGCAAGCCCGCGTAAAATATCCCCACAGCGGCACGCTTTGTGATCCGGTACCGGGGCTTGTGGTAGCAGCGATTCAAACAACACTTCCGCGTCCATATCCGCATATTGCGCCCGAAGCTTCAGGGCAGACTGCGGAATATTCCCCAACCCACGCCAGTTAAATGCAGCGCGAACATCAAAAACATCGGCAATACATGTCTGAGCAACCGCATTCCCCTCAAATGAAACCGCTCGCGAGTATTGCGTCTGCAAGGCAGGCTGGCCACTCAAAGCGAGTTCAACCAGCATCAATACCGATTCCAACACATCGACAGGCTCAAAACCGGCCACCACCACCGGAATCTGGTAATGCTGAACGATCGGTTGATAAATTTTTGCACCAGTTATCACGCTGACATGCGACGGGCCGAGAAATGCATTCACGCGCGTCATTGAATCCGCCATCACTGCATCCATTGCAGGTGGCACCAGTACATGATTAATGTGAAAACTGAGATTGGTCAGTTGTAGACGTCGCGCTTGTTGTACTAAAACCGCAGTCATGGGGGTTGTGGTTTCGAAACCGATAGCGAAATAAACCACCTTCTGCTGTGGATTCTGTTGTGCAATCTCAAGCACATCCATCGGGTCATAAATCGGCACAACCGAACCGCCATTGGCCCGACATTCGGCCAAAGACAAACGAGAACCCGGCACCCGAATCATATCGCCTAAGGTCACCAGAATGACCCCTTCGGTCTGTGCCAGAATAATGGCATGATCAATCCGTTCTTTCGGCATGATACAAACCGGACACCCCGGCCCATGCACAAAATGTAAATTCTCCGGCAATAGTTGCTGAATGCCATATTTCATAATGGTGTGTGTGTGCCCGCCACACACCTCCATCATGTAAAGCGGCTCCGGTAAGTCACGTGCTTTATGTCGAATTTGCTCCGCCAAAGCACGAATCACTGCTGGTTGCCGAAAGCCCTGATACAAAGTCCGGACCGAATCTGTCACCGTTGTTTCGTCATTCATCACTTCACCCGACCCACATGTCATCAGAACTAACCTGACTGATCAGTTCGCGATAGGTTTGCAGACTTTCCTTTGCTTCTTGCTGATCAATTTTACTGATCGCAAACCCCACATGAATCAGTAAGTGTTCACCAACCTGAATGGGTTCTGATATCAAGTGGGTACTAACTTCTCTCTCGACACCTAATGTATCGACGACAGCGGTCATCTGTTCTTGATCGACACTGACAACACTCGCGGGAATACATAAACACATCTCTCATTACTCTCTGTTGCCCGATCAATCAGCCCCTAGGACTGCCCCATCGGATCATTCTCAATTACTCAGCGCTGGTGAATGCCATACCAGAGCTGTCCCATCGCAATACCGCTATCATTGACCGGAACCATAGTGCCGCTATATATCGGCTGTGTGTGTTCATCCCAGTTGTGCCACAAGATATCCATCAACAATCGGTTCTGAAAAACGCCGCCACTGACAATCACCGGCAGTGATGGATAACGACCCGCCATCTGCTGAATCGCCCCGGCCAGCGCTGCAATCAGCCCCTGACAAGCATCGGACACGGCCTCTTGGCTGAGCCAAATTTTCGATTCAATCCCCCGAATCAACAACGGTTGCCAATCCAGTAGCGAAGTCCCGTCTTCCCAGTTCATCTCCCACGGTGTATCGGCTTGCCCCGCTGTCATTGCTGCAGATTCCACCAGTAAGCCACTTTCGCCGTCAAAATCAGGCCGCCCCAGCAATGCACCTAAACAGGCCCACGCATCGAACAGTCGCCCGACAGAAGTACACCGTGGTGAGTGTTGACCGGACAGCCACAGTTGATGAAGGTTGAAAAAGTCATGTTCATGCCACGATTGAAATGCCGGATGTGCCAGTGACTGGATGTCTTGCAGTGAATAACATTCAAGTAGCATCGCCAGAAGAATCCGGGCGGGCTCACGAATGGCCTGCTCTCCGCCAATCAAGCGAAACGGCTTTAAACAACCACAACGTTGATAACCTTGCGTATCCGCCAGCAAGACTTCTCCGCCCCAGACCGTGTCATCATCGCCCATACCGGTACCATCAAATGCAAATCCTAATACGGGGCCGGTTAACTGATATTCTGCCATCACCGCCAGAATATGAGCGTGATGATGCTGTACCTGTAAAAGGTTGCCGGATTGCGCTTTAGCGGACTGGGTTGAAAAATATCCCGGGTGATAGTCACAAACCCATTGTGAAGGCTCACACTGGTATAGATGTTGAAATAACGAAATCGTCTTTTCATACCGTTGTTGTGTATCCAGATCATCCAGATCACCGATATAGGGCGACAACATAGCCTGTCCGGACAAGGCCATAGCAATCGTCGCTTTTTGCTGAGCCCCCATTGCCACAACAGGCGCCCCCTGATAATCACAGTGATGACTGAATGGTGCATAACCTCTTGCCATCCGCAGCACCCGAATAGCGTGACCGGCCTGATGAACAATACTATCGTCACAAGGATTGGCAATCGGCCGATCATGATCCAACACACCGTCTAAAGCTTCGCCAAACAGACGCAACATCTCATCGCTGTCAGTCACTAGTGGCATCCCGGAAAGATTGCCGCTGGTCATCACGAGAATCGGCTCACTCCGGTAGCGACGATATTGCTCAAACAGCAGATGATGTAACGGGGTATAAGGGAGCATCACGCCCAAATAAGGACTGTCGCACGAAACGTCGGGGACAAGATGCGGATGAGAGCGACGCTTCATCAACACGATCGGGGCAGCACTGGCGGCTAATGCCTGCCATTCGGCAGTTTCCCCACTGACATATTGCATCGCGGTTTCGACACAATCGACCATGACAGCAAAGGGTTTACGCTGACGGTGCTTCATTTGGCGCAATTTCATCACACTGGCTGGCAAGGTTGCATCACAAACCAGATGGAAGCCCCCAATCCCTTTCACAGCGATCACACCGCCACGGCTGAGTATCTCGGCAGCGTGTTCAAATACCTCATCATACCGGGTAGCCTGAGTATCACGCAGAGAAACCCTCGGTCCACAATGGTGACAACTGGTGGGCTGCGCATGATAGCGTCGATTGCTCGGCTCTTGATAGGCCTGTAAACATGACGGGCAGAAATCAAACGCTTTCATTGAGGTGTTTACCCGATCATAAGGCAGTTGCTCAATAATCGAATATCTGGGACCACAATGGGTACAGTTGATAAATGGATAGTGATAATAAGGAGAACGTTCATCATTCATTTCAGACAAACATTCAGGGCAGATCGACTGATCCGGAGCAACACTGACAGCGACATGCGTCTCATGCTGACTCGGATGAATGGTAAACCCTTGTGCGCGCCCCAGATGCTGACGCGAGCAAGCAACATCATCAACTCTGGCAAGCCGGGGCGGACGTTCATGCAGCGCCCGAACAAACAAATCAAGTGCCTCTTTGCGCCCCTGAACGTCAATTTTGACACCGGCAGAGCTATTCATCACCCAGCCGGATAAATGATGCTGAACCGCAAGCTGATAGACAAAGGGGCGGAAACCGACCCCTTGAACAACCCCGGAGACACAAATAAAATATCGTTCATTCATGGCACAACCAGCCCTGAGAACTAAAGAGACGAGAGAACGAAAAGTCTGCTCATTGAAAACACTTTCTTATGGAAGAAAACCCTGCCCACTCAAGAGAGTAGAAACGAACCACCCAGCATGGCGACAATAGCGCCAAGCATTTTCACCAAGCGGCCACTGGCTGAAAAACGCAACACAGCACTGCCAATGACAATACCGGTCATATGTAACAAGAACGTGGAAAGTACAAAGCCACTGAAATAAGCCAATGCATGGCTATTGAACGGCATCTCTGCACCGTGTGCCATCCCATGAAAGACCGCAAATGCCATGACTAAAACCGTGACCCATAAATGAGAAACTTGCACACTCCGCCAGAGCAAAATGCCCATCACGACGACACTGAGCGCGATATACAGTTCTACGCTCGGGATCACTAAACCGGACACCCCTAAAATGCCACCGACAATCATCAATGCGATGAAAGAAAGCGGCATCTGCCAGCGACTTCTTCCCCCAAATAAAGCCGCCAAGACACCAACACTGATCATCACACTAAGATGATCGACACCAGTCAGTGGATGCAAGATGCCACTTTCAAAACCATGATCTCCCCCATGACCGGAGTGTGCGAATGCCAGTGGAGAAAACAAAACCAGTAACCCAAGGAGTAAATTCTTTATTTTCATGTTGATCTCTTTCTCTAAGACTAAATATATTCCCAACTATTGATTCAACCCGAGAATCCTTTCTGCGTGCGTATAAATATTGGCTTGTCCCGGCCGGCAATAACCACACAACGTGACATTGAGACGTTCCGCTAAATCAACCGCCATATCAGTCGCGGCTGAGATGGCACATAAAATCTCCACCCCACCAGCTGCGGCTTTTTGCACCATTTCAAAGCTGGCCCGGCTCGTAACCAAGACCACCCCTTTCCGTTTATGATGCTTGGTGACCCAACCGATTAATTTATCGAGCGCAATATGCCGTCCGACATCTTCAAATAATGTTTCCAATTCACCGTGTGTGTTCATATATGCCGCCGCATGACAAGATCCGGTCAGTTGATTCAGTTGCTGGCTCTGCTGCAAACGATTTAAAGCATCATCCAATTTCTGCAAATGAAATGTTGTATGGCTTTCCAGTGGTGTTTGTACACGACAAACATGAGCCAACTGGTCCGTACCACAGAGACCACATCCGGTCATCCCCGCCATTGTCCGCCGTTTTTCCTGAAGACGGCTGATACAGCGGTTGGCAATATCGATCGAGAGCGTGATGCCATCAGGGCTCATCTGAATGTTGATATCATGAATATCACGATCATGATCAATGATGCCTTCGGTCAGCGAAAACCCGACAGCAAACATATCCAAATCTCTGGGGGTACACATCATGACGGTGTAAGCCACCCCGTTATATTCCAAAGCAACAGGCACTTCCTGAATCAGCGTATCGTCAACCAGATGACACTGACGCTCCTGCCGATAGCGAACAATTTTTTTATGACTGACAGAATCAATATTCTGTACCGTGAAAGGTTCATTCATAGGTCAATCCTGATTCATGACGAGGTTGATTCAGTCTCAGGCAAATAGTCCTTGCTACTAATCCCCATCCGTTGCATTCGTGACAGTAATGTGGTCCTTTTTAAACCAAGTTTTGCAGCCGCACCACGGGCGCCAGCGACAATACCATTACTTTCTTTAAGCGCCTGAATCACCGTATCACGATTTATTTCAATCGTATCGGTTTTCTCTCGCTGAGCGTCTGTGGCATGCTCCTGTTGCTGCAATTCAGCTTTCGGGACTTCCAAGCCTAATTTCACTAATTCGTCCAATGGAACATTCAGCACATCACCACGCGTTAAAATCACAGATCGCTCAATAAAGTTACGTAACTGCCTGACATTACCCGGCCAGGCAAATGCGGTCAGTGCACGCATCGTTTCATTGGTAATCGCAGTAATATGCTTCCCCATTTGCTTGGCAATCACCCGTGTAAAATGCTTTACCAATAAGGGGATATCTTCCGGCCGCTGACGGAGCGGCGGGATTTCTATCGGGAAAATATTCAATCGGTAATACAGGTCATTGCGAAACGTTTTTTCCTGAACCATAGAGAGTAAATCTGCATTGGTTGCAACTACGATCCGCACATCAACCTGAATCAACTGGTTTTTCCCGACCCGTTCAATTTCATTTTCCTGTAATACCCGCAACAACTTCGGTTGCAACGCCAACGGCATATCACCGATTTCGTCTAAAAACAGCGTCCCTTGATGGGCCTGCTCAAAACGTCCAACCCGCTGATGGACGGCTCCGGTAAACGCACCACGCTCATGCCCGAAAAGCTCACTCTCAAATAATCCCTCCGGCACGGCGGCACAGTTCATTTTCACCATCCGTTTTTGGCTACGCCGACTCATCTTATGAATCGCCCGGGCAACCAGTTCTTTACCGGTTCCGGTTTCACCCAGAATCAAAACCGTACTATCACAATCAGCGACCATCGCAACCTGATCAAGCACTCGGTTCATCGCTTCACTCTGGCTGATAATATCGTCAAAAATACGCTGCTTCTCATCTTTTGACTCAATCGAAATGTATTCACTTTTCGGCAGCACTTTCGTGTGCGTTTCATGCACACTTAAACTATGCATCGCCATCGCAACCCGCGCCGCAATTTGCTGAAGCAAGTCAAGATCGAGCGCCACATTTTGATCGTTCTTATGCAGCATATAGGCAATGTATCCGACGCGATTGGTCCGGAATACCATGGGAATCACGATCAGCTGTTCGATATCTTCTGCAAACTCAATTGCATTCTTCTGAAAAAATAATGGCCTTAAATCATCGCCCTGAATGAATACGGGCGAATAAGGATCTTTCGTATTGTGAAACGCACTGTCATCACTAAAAAAATGGCAATGATGATGAATGTCGCCCTGAATCAAATCGCTGGTGTACTGAATGTAATGCCCTTGATAAGGTTCAATCAGTGCTAAATGATGCATCGCAAAATGTTGCTTCAGACAACGGAGCAAAGAATTGAGTAATGTTTCTTTACTATTTTGGCTGATAACTGCATTCGTCACGTCCACCAGAATATGATAGTTATCTCGTTCATGGCTCAGTTGCTGAGCCACATTCGACGCTAATTCATGCTCAACAACATGTGCAATGAAAGAGACGAGAATACTACTGACCATGCGAAACTGCTTTTCACCATCCGCCATATGACTGAGCTTAGGGTTGATAAACTCAATCACTCCCAGTTGCTGACTGACTGTGTTCAGCGGCATTTTGCAATAATGATCAATGTCCCGGTAAGCCGGATGATCAGCAAAATGAGGATAGTAATAAGCAAAGCCGTCACGATCGAGTTCGTAGACGCCATCATCATAAGACTGATGATATAAACCTATCTCTTGAGGATGAAATGTCTCATGCTGAACTTGCTGATCGCTATCAACATAGTAAAGAAGCAATTCATCAGAAACGTCCCGATGCAGGATAATGTTCATCCGCTCGACTTGCAGAAATGAACATTCCTCATCATTTAGAAATTTCAATAAGTCAGACATATCGTGAATCGATAGCATGGCTTTTGAAAAGTTCATCAACTCTTGAGCAATTCTATTCATAATCAGTCACGACTCAATCAAAGGCTCTTTACACCAGATGAATATATACAGAACATTGTACACATACGTAAAGAGCCCATATTGATCTAATCACGCATATGCAACATGTGATTTAAGTCGCGCTTTCATTTGACTATATTCTGACTGAACATGGTTTTCAGCCCATGCTTGATCCTCAATCGCCTCAACCTTGACAGCACAATACTTAAATTCAGGTGTGCTCGAAATCGGATCAACATGCTCAATAGTCAGCTCGTTACATGCACCGATCCACCATTGATAAGTCATGTAAACCGCACCGACATTAACCCGTTCTGAAACATTGGCGCGCGTAATCACTTTGCCTCGCCGGGAGGACACCCAAACGAGTTGCTGATCTGCGATGCCCCGTTGTTTCGCATCGAGTGGATTCATCTGTACGTATCCCGGTTCATCTGCCAGCGTTGAAAGTGCTTTGCAGTTCCCCGTCATCGAACGGCATGAATAATGACCAATTTCACGAACAGTGGAGAGAACTAAAGGATACTCGGCATCCGTTTGTTCCAACGGTGGACGCCAAGGTGCACCGATAAACTTCCCTTTTCCTGATGGGGTCGCAAACTTATTGCCTTCAAACAAGAACGACGTTCCGGGGTGATCTTCTGTCGGGCAAGGCCACATCACAGATTTCAGCCCTTCCATTTTTTCATAGGTAACGCCGGCAAATAATGGTGTCAGTGCCCGCATTTCATCCCAGATTTCTTGCGTATTTTGATACTGCATCGGATAGCCCATGCGCGTGGCTAGCAGACTGAAGATCTCCCAGTCAGGTTTGACACCTTCTGGCGGAGTGACGGCTTTGTAGAAGCGCTGGAATCCCCGATCAGCACTGGTATACACACCTTCATGTTCCCCCCAACTGGTTGATGGGAAAATAATGTCAGCCATTTCAGCGGTTTTGGTCATGAAGATATCTTGCACAATGACGAGGTCTAACTGACGCATGGTTTCGCGCATCGCATTCAGATCAGCTTCGGTCTGCGCCGGATCCTCACCAAAAATGTAGAACGCCTTACAAGTGCCGTCAGCAACTTTATGACCGATATCAGTCATACGATAGCCAGGAGTTGCTGATAGCTTGACGCCCCAAGCCTGCTCAAATTTTTCACGAATCTGATCGTCAGTGACCGGCTGATACCCAGGAAATTGATGGGGTAACATCCCCAAATCACAGGTCCCCTGAACATTGTTCTGGCCCCGAACCGGACCACAACCAACGCCACGACGGCCAAAGTTACCTGTCATTAACGCCAGAGCCGCCAAACCGCGTACCACATCAACCGCCTGACCGAACTGGGTAACGCCCATGCCCCATAAAATCATCGCTCCGGAAGATTTGGCATAAGTCCGGGCTGCTTGCCGAACTTCAGCCGCTTTCAGTCCGGTCAGATGTTCGACTTTTTCAGGCGCATAATCCATGACGATCTTACGGAATTCATCAAACCCTTCGGTGTAATTTTGCACATACGATTTATCGTAGAGGTTTTCATCAATCAGCGTATAAGCCAACGCATTGACAACCGCCATGTTAGAACCGTTTTTAAGCGCCAGCCATTGATCAGCCACCCGAACCGATTCAATTTTTCGCGGGTCACAGACAATGACTTTCGCACCATTGTCACGCGCTTTAAAGATGCGTCTCGCAATCACGGGATGAGAATCAGCAACGTTGTAACCAAAGATCAGCAAGCATTTGGCTTCTTCAATTTCAGGGATGGCATTACTCATTGCACCATTACCCACCACGGATTCCAAACCGGCAACCGAAGGGGCATGACAAACCCTTGCGCAGTGGTCAACGTTATTGGTACCAATCACCGCGCGGGCTAATTTTTGCATCACATAGTTGGATTCATTACCCGGCCCCCGGGCTGATCCGGTCGTCATAATCGCATCAGGACCATATTGCTGCTTGATTGCCAACAACTTCTCTGCTGCAAAATCCAATGCTTCATCCCAGGAAACCGCTTCAAGCTTGTCAGTTTTGGTGCGACGAATCATGGGTTGTTTCAAACGTGGTGTCAGTAGTTGGGTGTCATTTAAAAAATCCCACCCATAGTATCCTTTTAAACACAGTTGGCCTTCATTCGTTCTGCCATTCGCTGGCTCGGCACCAACCACCTTATTGTTTTCAACCAGTAGGTTTAACTTACATCCTGTACCACAATAGGGGCACACGACTAATTTTTTTTCGATCATAATTATCTCACTATCCCCAATGTTCCATTCTCGTGCTGCTTCAAGCCGAAATAACAGACGCCTGACTCGCTGCCGCTTCTCGTTTCTGTTGGCTGGTTTGTTGCAGTGACTCAGGTGCGATCAACCGAATGGCCTCTGTTGGACAAACCTCAACACAAGCAGGTCCTTCTTCTCGCTGTGAACACAAATCACACTTCAGCGCTTGGGATTGAGGCACTTGTTTTTGGAAAAGCGCGGCATGTTCAGACACCGTATTTTTCATCCGGGTCATGACACTCATCGCGCCATACGGACAGGCAATTACACAGGTCTTACAGCCAATACAACGGGACTGAATTACCTTCACGTAACCATCTTCATGAACAATGGCATGATTAGGACAAACTTGTGCACATGGGGCATCGTCACACTGACGACACATCACAGGGACAGAGACTTCTGCGTTTTTCACCAGTTGTAAGCGTGGCGCAAATTCCTCGGTTCCATTCAAAGTACCCGATGACTCATCCTGATGAGCGACCGCACATGCAATCTCACAGGTTCGACAACCAATACACTTATTGGCGTCAGCAAATACAAATCGATTCATGCTGTATCCTTTTTGTGTCAATACAACAGAGTATCTTCAGACTCTGGGGGTGGTTAATCATTACAGGCACAACACGTGCCAATCCGGGAGCTACGATTTAAAATCATTTAATCTTATGATTTATAAGCATAAATAAGTGAAAAATTAAAAAAACAAAGCCAATCAGGGAGCTCAGCGTTTCTTTTGACCTGATTGTCCAATGACAAAAGTGTCGAGGTTCGACACTTTTGCCGCATTGCATTAGCAATGACCAAAATCCATATCGTCATGCCATTCAGACAAAGCTTGATAAATTGTATCGACGGCGTCTTTGACCATATCGGTCATTGGGGCCGAAAATGCCACAATTGCGGGTTGAATACCGATAAACGTGACATGAGGCACAAAGGTTTTCAGTTCATCGATTAAAAAGTTCAGCGGTAAGCTATGGGTGGAGACCATAAACATTTCAGCAATCGTGTCGGGATCAATGATGCGAATCTCTCCGGCTTTTTCACCGAAATCTGCCGCATCAACGACCACTACACGCTCTGGCTTGATGTGACGAATCCGATGCAATGTATCTTCTGGCATCGTGCCGCCTTCTAACACTTCCCAACGGTCTATCGGTTGTTCCAGACAACGTTTGGCCAGTAAAGGACCGGCTCCGTCATCACCCATCATGGTGTTCCCGACCGTCAACAATATTTGTCTGCTCATTGCACCGTCCCTCGAATCATCAAATACATTGTCGGCTCTCGATGAATAGCATTGAGAATTTCGATCAATCCGGCGGTCAAACGTTGTGACGTCTCAGACTGTGTCGTCGGACTAATTTTCTGGAATGCCAGCGCCAACATATGAATGTGCTCGGGAAAAATCGTAATCTCTCCAAATTTGAGAAACCCTTCCATCTTCCGGTATGCCTCACTGTCTTTCGGTAATCCCTCAATCCACGCCAAATACTCTTCACCATGACAATCCATCTCTGACTGAAGACAATCCACAATGCCAAGGTGATGTCCAATAGCCAGACTGTAGTACATGATCTGTTGCGCTTCTTTAGGCACCTCTTTTTCATCAACAAACTTGCGCGTTAACCGATAAAAGCGCACCCGTTCCTTTAAGTGCCTTGAGTGTGTTTCGGTTTGCGTATCAGCCACAACCATGACAAGGACCTCCTTCTTTCAGCGCATCACCGACAAGCTGTTTCATCACCGACCGCATGAGCGTTTCAACAATCTCGGTCAAACGCGGATCGTTATGCTGATGAATATAGGCTTGGATCTGCGCATCGACATTATCGGCATGACACCCTTCCAGCACAGACATCAGCTCATCGGCAATCCGGTTACCCTGACGATAACCAGCCAATAAACGCGCCTCCCGTTCGATCATGACGCGAATATCCTGTGGAATACCGGCATGACTGATGCTGGCAGGGGTTGCCTCTGCATCATGGGTTTTGGCATGCATTTTTTGTTCAAGTAACCCTAAAGCGACCGCGAATCCATAAAGCGTGGCGGCGGGTGTCGGAGGGCAACCGGGAATATAAACATCAACCGGCACAATTTTGTCTGTACCGCCCCAGACACAATAGAGGTCATGAAAAATGCCGCCATCACACCCACATGCGCCATACGACACCACGATTTTCGGATCGGGGGCCGCTTCATAGGCGCGTAACGCAGGCGCACGCATTGCCCGTGTGACCGCACCGGTAAAGAGTAAAATGTCGGCATGACGAGGACTGGCAACCACCTTGATACCGAATCGTTCGGTATCATAAACGGGCGTGGTGGCTGCAAAAATTTCAATTTCACAACCATTACATCCCCCACAGTCCACCCGATAAACATAGGCTGACCGTTTGATCTGTTTTAAAAGTGTTTGCTTCAATGCTTGATGTTCAGGGGTGACTTCAACAGGCTGTGTCTGCGTATGATGAACACCCGATAATTGCTGAATACCTTTCACTGTACCTCCTCACGATGAATATCGGTGGGATTGATGTTGGGCATGTGGTTCGCAGAACAATGGTTCTCTGACGGACAGGGATCGGGCTGATGCGTTGCAGCGATATGTTTGACCGGTATCGGCTCTGCTGTGACGTAGCGGTGACATGCTAAATTCTGCCCGTCAAGCATGTTGGCCTGACGCCGACATTCAGGGCAACTTTCCAACTGATGGCGACGCATTTCCAGCGACTCATCACTCAACCCAGCGTGCTGAAGCGTCTCCATAACATAATCGAATAATTTTTTAGCGATGAAAGGACGATCACATTCTCTGCAATTGACCAGCTCGAACTCAGCCTGTTCATACAAATCTGCTTTGTTGGTCACAGCCAGTTCAAACTGTTGTGACAAGACCAACGCATGAGTCGGACAGACTTCTTCGCAGCGTCCGCAATAGATACAACGCGCCAATGAAAGCTCCCAGCGACGGGTGCCCTTCTGTTCATCGGTCTCCATCACTAACGCATTGGCAGGACAGGCCCTCATACAGGCACCACACGCAATACATTGCGCGGCGTCCAGTTCTGGTTTACCCCGAAAGTCGCTAGAGACTTCATACGGTGCAAACGGATACTTGGCCGTTGCATCTCCTGTTTTTAAAACGGTTTTGAGTAGCTTTAACATCACAACCTCACATTGATTTCAGGGGGGACTTTTTACGATTGATGCTGTACTGCTCAATCGTTTTATAAGGCACGGTTTGAGACCGCTTTTTCTTGGTATCAATGATGGTGACGCGATCCGTACAGGAGTAACAGGGATCAAGGCTCCCGATAATCAGGGGCGCATCGGCAACCGTATTGCCGCGCAGCATATAACGTAACGTCGGCCAGTTGGCATAAGTCGCCGCCCGACAGCGCCAGCGGAATAGCTTTTGATTATCCCCCGTCATGCTCCAGTGGATATTTTCACCCCGTGGGGCCTCGGTATATCCCAAAGCAAACCGGTGAGGGACGTACTGAAAGTCTTCAGTCAAGATAGCGCCTTCGGGGAGATGGTCTAAGCCAAATTCAGCAATATTGAGTGAGTCGAACACTTCACGAATTCGAATCAGGAGACGCGCCTGCACATCACCACTATCAAAATGGTGTAAATCAAGCGGTACCTGACCGTAAGATTCCAGTGATTGACCATGCACAACCCGGGCATCCCGGGCAAACCCACTCCCGCGAACCAAAGGCCCCACCGGACTAAAATCACGGGCTATGTCTTTCGCAAGTACACCGACGCCTGAAATCCGGCTGTCAATATTCGGGGTCGAAAGCAGGACATCGACTAACTCGGTAAACGACTGACGAACTTCACGAATCATGGCAATGCCCTTGATTCGCTGTTCTTTGAGAAAATCACGCCGCACCCCGCCAATCAAGTTCATACCATAGGTTTTTCTGGCACCGGTCAGTAACTCCGCGAGTTCCATGGTTTTCTCACGAACGCGGAAAAATTGCATGAAACCGGAATCAAAACCGACAAAGTGACTCGACAAACCGATATTGAGTAAATGGCTATGCAAGCGCTCGACTTCCAGTAATACCGTCCGAATCATCTTGCCGCGCGCCGGGACTTGAATATTCAGAGCCGTCTCGACGGAATTGTTATATCCCACGCTATGGGTAAATCCACAAATCCCACACACCCGATCCGCAAGAAAGCCCACTTCATGGTAGCCCATCCGCGTCTCTGCTAATTTTTCCATGCCGCGGTGGACATAAAACATCCGGTAATCGGCATCGATAATATCTTCACCATCAACAAATAAGCGAAAATGGCCGGGTTCATCACTGGTGATATGCAAAGGGCCGACGGGAACGATGCGGTCAGAATCACTCCCCAATTCATTGATAAACGGATAAGTTTCCGTATCAGTTGTCGGCTGCGGACGCTGACGATAATCCATGGCGTCTTTACGTAAAGGGTGCAAATCTTCCGGCCAGTCATCAGGAAGAACCAGACGACGTTCATCCGGCAAACCGATGGGGCGCAGACCGAACATATCCCGAATCTCACGCTCTCCCCACACGGCGGCTGGGATCTCAGGCGTGATCGAAATAAATTCCTGATCGTTGGCATTGACCAAGACTTTGACGATCACCCAGCTTTTGACTTCGCCTTCCATCGATAAGGCATGATAAACACCGAAGCATCCGTTCAATACACGTTCATCATTGCCAAAAGAAACCGATAACCATCCCCCTTGGTCATAGTAGAGCCATTTCATCACCTCAACCAACGAGGTCATTTTGACGGTCAACGTCACCTGATTGTCAGCCTGCCAAGCTTCATCCTCGATTGCCGCAGGAAAATGTTGACGTACCCCATCGACATAGCGCTTCCCGATCTGATGTTGCGTATTTCTGTTCAATTGGTCCATGTCATAAGGCCTCTAGTTGATCGATTCAGTCAGAGAAACAGCCGATAGACTGTCACTGCTTGAAGAAATGTGTTCTATCCCTTGTTGCCAAGGGAGATTGAGTGTTTCAAGGAGGGGGTGATCGGGTTGATTAATGACAATTTGTGTCGCTTGCTCGACACCATGCAAAATCGTGTTCGGAATATGGGTCCCCATCACAACCATTAGCACAATCAGCACCACCAGCGGACACACGGTCAGATAATTCACTTCCCCTTTTTCAACATGCTCAGGGGCGGCTCCCATCACGCATCCCGCAACCATCCGGGCAAATCCAGCCAGAACCAGCGTCAACAGTAGGAGTAAAATGATGATGAACACCGGATGTTGGGCATACAACCCGGAACAAATAATCAAAAATTCACTGACGAAGAGGTTAAATGGGGGCACACCGCCAAGCGCGAGGGCACCGGCGCCAAACAGAATACCGGTCCATGGTGCAATCCGGACCACACCTTTGATGATACTCATGTCCCGGGTACCGTACTTCAACATGATATTGCCAGCGCCACAGAACATCAGTGTTTTCCCAAGACTGTGATTCATCATATGCAGCAGTGCGGCAAAAATCCCCAGCGGACCAAGACCAATCGCGAAGGCGATTAATCCCATATTTTCGACACTGGAGTAAGCTAACAACCGCTTGATATCTTGCTGAACCAAAATGAATAATGCAGCCACCCCAACCGATAGCAGCCCGAATCCGAGCATCAGAGAGCGGGCAAAATCACTGCCAAGCACGATAGAACTGATGGCGAAATGACGCAAAATGATCAGCAGCGCGCAGTTTAATAACCCGGCTGAAAGCAATCCGGAAACCGGGCTGGGCGCTTCGGAGTGCGCATCCGGCAACCAAGTGTGCATGGGAAATAAACCGGTTTTGGTCCCAAACCCAATCACGATAAAGATAAAGGCAATTTGCATCAGGCGCGGATCTAGCAAATGCGCGTGATCCCGTAGCGTTGTCCATAACAACGCCTGCTCCGGCGCATCGAATACGGCAACGGCATTGGCATAGGTCATCACCGTGCCAAATAAGCCAAACGCAACCCCGACGCTGCACAACATGATGTATTTCCAAGCTGCTTCCAGTGATGAGCGTTGATAATACAAGCCAACCAAAAAGACAGAACTCACGGTTGTTGCTTCAATCGCGACCCACATCATCATGATATTGTTGGCCGTTAAAGCAACCAGCATGGTCGCCAAAAACAGGTTGAACAGCCCGTAAAACAGCGAGACTTGCTTACTTGACAATTCACCGTGTTGATATTCATGCCCGATATAACCGATCGAATGAATCCCGGTACACAATGCCACCAGCCCCAACACCGCAAGGAACAGTGCGGATAGTCCGTCAAGCATCAGCCAATGCCCGGCAGAGAAAATCGCACCATGCTCGAACACTGCCGCGGCCATCCCCCAACTGATCCCCCAAGTTGCCACGACACTGACAAGGTGGATCACCATCGATAATTGCCGGAATTGCTCTCGCAGTGCAATACAAACAAAAGCAATCATTGCTGCGATGAAGGGAATGCCAAGCAAGAACGGAAATAAATGATTCATTGACATCATACAGTTACCCTTTCAATACAGTCAGTTGTTTCACATCCAACGTATTGAGTCTGCGAAAAATTAACCGAGCCAGAATCACCATCACAATCACCGCAAAGATCGCGTCAATGGTGATACCGATTTCCAATAAGTGAGGGGCGCGATGTGCAACCAGCGCTAACATCAGTGATGAACCATTCTCCATCAGGCAATAGCCGAATAACTGCTTGAGAATGTTTCTTTGCGTGATAATACAAAGCAACCCAATAAAGAAATGTGCCAGCGATACAGCGAGTACAGGTTTGAGCGTTTCAACCATCGGCAGTGCCACGGGCTGGATAATATAGAGACAAACCAGACTAATCACCGCGACGAAGACCGCAATCAACGCTGGGTGAAACATGACCTTTTCAGCCTCTGCATCCCGCATTTTTCCTAACTGGATATATAAAATCGTCGGTAACAAAACCACTTTCGAAATAAAAGCGGTTATCGACCAAAGGTACAAATCACTCGCGTCATAATGGTCAGCAATAACCACAAAGAGCAGTACCAACACCAAAGACTGACCGGCATACAGCCAAGATGCAGTTCTCACCTGACGGGCAATCACCACAAAATAAGACGTGATGACTAACAATCCGGCAAGATTATTCATCATGAGATCATCCATTATGCATCTCCTATTGAAGCCATGTTGAAGCAATCACACTCGATAGCACCGACATTGCGATTAATACAACTAACGTTATTTTCATTGAACGGGGTAAGGGAGACATTCGCTCAACCGCTTCAGAAGGCTCACCGATAATGGTGCGACCAAACCAATACAGCAGCCAGCCAAATGTCGCGATAGACTCAACCAGCGCCAGAATCAACAGCGGTGTCAGCCAGGTATGAGTCGAAGAGAGATGGAATCCGGCCTCAAACAACGGAAATTTACTGAAGAAGCCATTCAATGGCGGAACCCCTGCGATTGCCATGGCAGCGATACAAAATGCAACCCCTAATAGCGGTGATTTTCGAATCACCCCTTTCAGTTGAGGAAGCATTCGGGTGCCGCAGGCATAGCTGAATGAGCCCGCAACAAAGAAGAACAAACACTTGGCAAAGGCATGGTTGAAGATGTAAGCAACGCCGCTTTCCAGTGCCAGTGATGACCCCATTGCTGCCATCGAGAGTGCCAGAAAAATGTAGGCTAACTGAGTGATCGTTGAGTAAGCCAACAACCGCTTCATATCTTTCTGCGGCAAGTACATCAAAAAACCGTAGATCATGGTGATCATCGCCCCGATGATCCCGACAATTCCAACGACTTCAGGAATGGTGCCGGCAGACAGAATGCTGCGGGCAAAAATGTAAACACCGACTTTGACCATCGAAGCAGCATGCAAATAGGCACTAATCGGCGTCGGTGCATTCATCGCATCGGGCAGCCACATGTGCATCGGTAGTTGAGCCGATTTCCCCCACGCGGCAAACATGATGCCAAACAACACCACCATTTTGGCGATTGGGTTTAGCCCTGCAATTGCGGTCAGTTCAAACGTCCCCGCCTGAACAAACAGGGTCGCCGCAGCGATGAATAACCCCAATGACGCAATATGAGTGACAATCAGGGCTTTCAGTGCCGAACGAAACGCCAACGGTGTCTGGTAATAACCGATCAGAGACCAAGAACAAGCCCCCGTAATTTCAAAGAACAGCAGTTGTCCCAGAATGGTTGAAGAGAAGACCAGACCAGCCATAGCACCGATAAAGATCAGCAGAAACACATAATATCGCTTCGCGCCATGTTGTGCGTGTTCTTTGTTTCCGGCGCTCATATACCCCAGAGAATAGAACGCGACGATCAGCCCTAACCCGACAACCGCCACGGCAATCAGGGTGCTGACTTTATCGAAAACCAGACCAAAAATCAGGACATGTCCTACATGCAACAGAGGCACCGAAACCGCTTCGCCACCTGTCGAGAAAAAGAGATAAGACAATCCCCATGTTCCCAATGTCGCCAATACTGCAAAAAACTGACAAATCCACTTTGCAGACTGTTCGGAGGCAAACAAGATGAAAATTGCCCCCAGAAAAGGAAGTCCAATAGTGAGTAATCCAATGATTTCCATCGTTTAATACCTCACAATCGAATAATATAAAATGCGAGTGCCAGAACCGCACAAGCAAAGGCGGACCAGGTCAGCCGGTGAGTATTCAGAAAACGGACACGTGCCATACTGTTTTCAACCAATGCCGCCAGAAAGAACACCACGATGAGCTTGACCACCAGAATCACACCCGCGATCACCAAAGCAGTCAACGTCAGTTCAGCTGCCTTTCCCCACGGAAAGAAAATCGCCAAGAATAGCTGAGCAACCACCAGTTGTTTCAGCCCCAGTCCCAGCTTCACCATCGCTAATCCCGAACCGGAATATTCAGTCACCGGACCTTCCTGCAATTCTTGCTCAGCTTCAGCAGCATCGAACGGTAGTTTTCCCATTTCGATAAACACAGCAAAAGCACAGGCAACACCGGCCAGAACCACGGGAATCGGTTGATTGAGACTTTCAGTTAACATGCCCTGACTGATGTACCCCAAATCGGTCGAACCCACCATCAGCGCCATCAGAAAAATGGCCAGCATTAAAATCGGCTCAACCAGAACCCCCAATGTGAGCTCGCGACTACTACCGATACCACCAAACATGCTATTGGCATCAATCCCGGCTAAGGCAAAAAAGAACCGAAAGATCGCCAACAGATAGATATCCGTAATCACATCACCGGAGATCGGAAACGGCGACACTTGCGTCAAAGTCGGTAATGCCATCGCAATCAGTAACATCGTGACGATCAGGATCCACGGCATCGCCCAGAAAATGCCACCGGCATTCTCCGGAGCAACCGGCTGACGACGCAGTAACTTGGCGATATCCCGATAATCTTGTAGTAACCCCGGTCCGCGTCGGGAATGAATTCTGGCTCTGAGTACACGTGAAAATCCGGTGGCTAGCGGTGTCAAAAGCAGCATGAATAGAGCCTGACCAAATGCAAGCACCATCCAGCTCATCTCAGGCATATGTAGTTCAGGCATCATTTCACTCCTGATTCAAACGGAATAATAAGTAACACAATCAGTGCTATCACAATGTAGAGACAGTAGATTCGAAAATCCCCGCCCTGTAGCTTTCTTCCCCAGTCACCGAGCTTCAACGCCGCATCACAACAAGGTCGAACTAAGAATCGGTCAAATACCGGCTCAACAGCCGCTGCTGAAATGGTCGCCTGCTGGTAGGTTCGTTTCATCCAGCCAGACGGGTCGAGCAAGATCCGTAAACGATAGATCGGGGAGAACATATAGCGCAGGGGTTGCGTAAATCCGCTCGCAGAAACCGTCATGCGTTGTTCATAAGCATATCCGCACGCCCATGGATGGCCTTGATGACGTCGTTCGAGACGATGCTTCTTAAACAGAGACAAGACCAAAAACGGGACAATCAACAGGACAATCAAACTGATGGTAATGATCGGTGTCGAAAGAATGGCCTGCGTGGTTGAGACCGGATGAAGTGCCATTCCCTGCTGGACATCAATCGGGGTGATTGCCAGCGTGTTGGTGGCAACGTCAGAAATGTAAGGCGAAATCCACGGAGAGCCGACACCAAGAATCACACACAGCAAAGCAAGAAATCCCGTGCCAACAAGCATCGACCATCCGACTTCTCGTGCCTGACTACCTATTTTGGTTCGTGGCGCTCCGGTAAAGCAGATACCATAAACTTTCACAAAACACATACATGCCAAAGCCCCGGTTATCGCCAGCATGACAACAGCGCCGAGTCCTGCGGTCACCATCAAGACATGATGTTGCTGACTCATTTGAAACAAAGATTGATAAATAAACCATTCACTGACAAACCCATTGAGTGGCGGTAATGCAGAAATCGCCATGGTGCCAATCAAGAAAGTGATTGCGGTATAAGGCATCAGCTTGCCTAGCCCTCCCATGCTTTCCATATCTTTGGTATGAACCTGAGAGATGACCGAGCCGGCACCAAGGAAAAGTAAGCCTTTGAACACCGCATGATTGAGCAGATGATAAAGCCCGCCCAGCAAACCTAAAGCCGCAAGAACCGGATGACCGGATGCTGTCCCGATCATTGCCACACCGACCCCCATTAAGATAATGCCGACATTCTCCACGGTGTGATAGGCGAGCAAGCGTTTGATATCATGCTCTGCCAGTGCATACATGACGCCCAGCACGGAGGAGAAAGCGCCAAAGGCGAGCACCAGATATCCCCACCAGACTTCTGCACCACCGAGAAAAACAAGTCCGACTTTAATGATGCCGAACACACCAATTTTAACCATCACACCAGACATCAGTGCCGATGCATGCGAAGGAGCGGCAGGGTGCGCCTGAGGCAACCAGCTATGTAACGTGATCATGCCGGCTTTTGCCCCAAAGCCAAAGAATGCCAGTAAGAAGATGACTGACGACTCCCACGCGGGTAAGGACAGATGGGAAAAATCAGTGAAATTGAGCGTTCCGGCGGCTCGGTAAAGCATAAAGAAGGCAATCATGATCAGCACAGAACCGGCATGGGCAATGAGAAAATACTGCAAGCCCGCACGAATACTTTTTTCACTCTGCTCAACCAACACCAGAAAGTAGGATGCCAGAGACATCATTTCAAAAAAGACGATGAAGTAAAATGCATTATCTGCCACAACTAACGCGACCATCGACGCGACGAACAGATTGAGGAAAAGACTGATCCCCCATGCTCCTTTGCCCTGATACTCTTTCATGTAATGTAAGCCGTATATAGAGGCAGCAATGACAATCAGAGAAATAACCAGCACCATAAATGCCGCTAATCCGTCAAAACGAATGAGTAATTGCGCAAAAGGGAAAGGACTAAAAAGCTGTGCCTGCCACACCTGATGGCTGACCAACGCATACCCAGCGCTGATCGCACCGGAAATTCCCCCAACCGTGGAACACAGACTTGCAAGAGAGACACAAAAAGATTCTCGTCGAGAATTGCCAAATAAGGCCACAACACAGGCGATGAGATAACATCCCATCGATAAAGCCAACAGCGATAAAGGACTCATCATGTTATTTCTCCATATCCACAATCGGTGAGCTGTTGGCCGTCACTTCTCGCTTGAGCTTGCGGGCACGCTCTGTGGCTTCATCACTCACCAACACAATTGCCTCAGTCGGGCAGACTTCCATACAGGCGGGCCCTTCCTCTCTGAATTCACATAAGTCACATTTCACCGCGATACTTTTAACCCCCGGTTCCCAAGCCAAGAGATCATGCCCAAATGTTTGGGGCACAGAAGTCGATGGATTGCTGGAACGTGGTGTTGACGGTATATACGTGTCATAACTATTGGCATGAGAAACCGGACGACTCCCATCCAGTGCTATCGCACCAAACGGACAAGCCACCGCGCACAATGTGCATCCGACACAAATGGATTCATTCAGAAAGATCCGATCAGCCTCTTTGGTGATTGCCTGAACCGGACAGACCGTTGCGCACGGTGCATCTTCACAATGACGACACATGACCGGAACCGTTGTATCGTTATTTTTCACCACAGTCAGACGCGGGTGACTTTGCAATCCGACTTTCTGGTGAACATCAGAACAGGCAGCCATGCATGTTTGACATCCGATACACTTCTTAGGATCGGCAACTACAAATTTTTTCATAGCATCCCCTGACAGCTAAATAATCAACTCAGGGGGCAATAACCATGCCATTCGTATTAATTTGTTTTTTATTTATTATAAATCAATTATTTAAATAAAAATAAGGTTTAAAAATCCCTATATCGTAAACGAATCATCCACCCAATTAATCACGCTCGACACTTCGTCTCGACACTATTGACGAAGTACGAGCAAGCCGAAAAATGGCATAAAAAAAGAGGTTGGCATCGCCAACCTCTTATGAATCTTCAGACTTGTTTTCTTTATGGTTTTAGTCGTTGTCTTGCGGCTCAAACAGATCCTGATGCAGTTTCTGGATGACACTTTTTGCGTCGTCAGCATCAACAAGAAAACACAGATTATGATCACTGGCGCCATAACAAATCATACGCATGTTGTAATCGCCCAGCGTGCTGAACACCTTTTTGGCATAACCTTTGGTCTCCATATGGTTCCCGATCAAAGCCACCAGGCTCAGATTTCGTTCGACTTCAATATGAGCGAGTTCTTCCAACTCTGCTCGGGCAGCCGCAGGAAGCTCTGGCGCACCACCAGCTGTGTCCGTTTTATCCAGCGTGATCGAGACACTAATCTCTGATGTGGTAATCAAATCGACTGAGATCTTATGCTTGGCCAGAATTTCAAAAACTTTGGCCAAAAAGCCATATGCGTGGAACATTTTAGCACTGCGAATCGTCACCATGGTTTGATTGGCCCGTAATGCCAACGCGCGGAAATAAGGCGAGTTTTCAACACGTTTCCGAATCCATGTCCCCCCTTTCTCCGGCTCTTTCGATGAACCGACAAAAACGGGAATCCCGTGCCGAAGCGCAGGCAGCAACGTTGAAGGGTGTAAGATTTTTGCGCCAAAGTTTGCCATTTCTGAAGCTTCATTGAAGCTAATTTCAGGAATCGGGGCAGCGTTAGGCACAATGCGTGGATCCGTGGTATAAATTCCGGGAACATCCGTCCAGATTTCCAGCCCGGATGCCTGAACCGCTTCTGCAATCAGTGCCGCTGAGTAGTCACTCCCACCGCGGCCCAACGTGGTTGTATTACCCTGCTCATCCGAACCGATGAATCCCTGTGTTACCACCAGCTGTTTTTTACACAATGGTGCCAGTTTCTCTTTCGCTTGCATGCCCGTAACTTCGACTTGTGGTTCGGCCCTGCCATAGTAACCATCGGTGCGTAATACATCACGAATATCAAATCTGACGGCATCGATACCGCGTTCTTTGAGAACCTGAGTCAGAATATGCGTTGAGATTAATTCACCACAGGCAACCAAATGATCGGTCAGCTTATTACTGGTCTGAAACGATGCCGCGTCCGCGAGACTCGTCACCGTGTCAAGAATCGCCTGTACTGCTTCTTTGACTGAGTCTTGTTCTTGCAATGATTCAATAATTGAAAAATGAATATCAGCTAATTGTTCTAAGATAGAGGTACGTCTTTCTGCATCCTGAACACCGTTGGCAAGTTCAACCAGCAGATTTGTCACACCAGAACAGGCACTACTGACAACAAGCTTGGTGTCCGGATTACTTTCGATGACGGCAGCACAACGACTCATTGCTTCGAAGTTTGCCACGCTTGTTCCGCCAAATTTGGCGACATTGAATGCACTCACGGCATTTCTCCCACGACTTCCTAAAATAAAAAATGTTGTGTTGGGTAACCAACGTCCAATGTTCGAAGAGAGTATTTCTAGAGCAAAAATAGAGGCGATTCGATGAGAGTAGACCTCAGAAGCTCTTCATCAGTTAGCACTGATGACAGTTGACGGGATTCAGCCCATTCACCCGACAATCCAAATCCACAACTCTGGACCGTCTCGGCACTACTCCCCCTGAATATTCTGTCTTGGAGTTGAGGCTCCACAGAATACCTGCCTGGGCAGTGCTCCTCTTCTGCTTAATAGCCTAGGTATTGAACGTTTTTGTCCTATCAATGTCAATGACAAATTGAACCAAGCAGGTCAATTTTTATCCAAACCATCAGATTGCAGAAAAATTTACGACTAGACTTGTGTCGGATAGCTTTCCTCACCAATAAGCGTTAGCCTGATAACTTGCCGAACAGCGTCAATGAAAGGAGTCAGCTTGTGACTGTACACAGTTTTTTCCCACCGCAAAGAACACTCATGGGCCCCGGCCCGTCTGATATTCATCCTCGGGTTTTACAGGCCTTAAGCCGACCGACAATCGGGCACCTTGACCCGTTATTTATTCAAATGATGGATGAATTGAAGTCTCTCCTACAATATGCATTTCAGACCGAAAATGAATTTACAATTGCGATTTCGGCCCCCGGCAGTGCCGGAATGGAAGCCTGTTTCGTTAATTTACTTGAGCCGGGAGACAAGGTAATCGTCTGCCGAAACGGCGTTTTTGGCGAACGAATGCGGGAAAATGTGGTGCGCTGTGGGGCCAACGCAGTGCTGGTGGATAACGCATGGGGAGAAAGTGTATCCGTTGAAAAAGTCGAACAGGCCATTCAAGAACATCCGGATGCGAAAGTATTAGCGTTTGTCCATGCCGAGACTTCAACCGGAGCACTCAGTGATGCGAAAGCGCTAGGCCATTTAGCCAAGCAGTACGGTTTGTTGACCATCGTGGATGCAGTCACTTCACTAGGTGGCGTCCCTTTAGCGGTGGATGAATGGCAACTCGACGCGGTTTACTCAGGGAGCCAAAAGTGTCTTTCCTGTGTTCCCGGTCTCTCTCCTCTGACATTTTCCCAGGCGGCAATTGAAACCATTAAAGCTCGTAAGACCCCGGTCCAGAGTTGGTTTCTCGATCAAACCTTGGTCATGGGGTACTGGAGCGGTCAACAGAAACGAAGTTATCACCACACTGCACCGGTAAATACGTTATACGCACTCCATGAGTCGCTAGTGCTGTTACAAGAAGAATCACTGGCGTCGTCATGGCATCGCCACCAGCAAATGCACCAACAATTAAAACAAGGGCTCGAACAACTGGGGCTGACGTTTGTCGTTGAAGCATCAGAGCGGTTGCCACAACTGAATACAGTCCGGATTCCTGAAGGGATTGACGATGCGTGGGTCAGAAATTATTTGCTGCACCAGTATAATTTGGAAATTGGTGCAGGATTAGGCCAGTTTGCCGGTAACGCGTGGCGAATCGGGCTGATGGGATATAGCGCCCGCCCCGAAAATATCGCCCTCTGCCTCAAAGCATTGGAAGATGCGCTCACACAGAGCAGGCAATGAAATTACTCAGGATTGGACCGTACAATCGGTTGTGTGTCCGGGAGCACAAAAGGATAGTGAGGAAATAAAAACTCAGCCTCAATCCGTGATTGCTCGGCACGATTGATATCTCCGATATGCTGATATAACGCCATGAGCAACTGATAGTATTCCGGCCTTGGCTGCCGCTGGATCAACTCAAGCAGCCAAGGTACGTAGGTACTCAGTGTCTGACTATGCTGTTGCGGATTCTTTTGCTTCAACTGGTCAATCAACTGCACTTTCATCAACTGATCATGCCAAACGCTCGGCACATACTTTTGTGCCTGAAGCGAGAGATGTTGCCCCTGTTTGTATTGCATCAATAAGCTTTGTGCCCGAAGCAATGCGCCACAATACAGCAATGCTAAAATCGGAAGTAAGATTCCCACCCCATTTAACCCTCGAATTGTCAGACGATGGATAGGAACACTTCTATATTTTGCGACACGTTGATCAACCCAAAACAAGAGAATGATGAAGGTAACCCAGTGAATTGCAGACTGGCTGAACACATCATCGACCTGACTAGCCATGAAAATAGGAAAAAGCAGCGACACAGTCGCAAGACGGGTTTTAGGTTTTGCACCATAAATACGCCCCAGAACAAATAAAGCGGCTAACGTGATTGCGAAAATCGGTAGAATGCCACCTTCAATCCCCCAATAAAGCACTTCATTATGCGGGTGTGACAACCCGGCTAACGGTGACGGATAGTTCGGATTTAATTGATGTTGCCGGGCACTATAAAGTACATATTCTTCTTCAAAGTGACCGTAGCCATACCCCGTAAACGGTTTCTCGATAAACATATCGACGGTCTGCGCCAGACTGTCCGATAACGGTGATAACCATTTGATAGACTGAGTGTTAAACGGTGTCGCGTAAAGCGCCTGAATCAGAATCAGTCCGCTCAGCAAACCCAACATAATGGAGATGCTCCATCCCCAAAGTCTTTTCCGACTGGCAAATCGATACAGGTAAGGAAAAATCATCACAATACCGATCAGAGTCACGCCCCACCCTGTAACCGAGCGGAGTAACACCAATAGAGGCATACACAGTAATGGCGTGACATAGAGCAGACTGGCAATGCTAAATTGAGCCTGATACTTTTTTAAATGTCGGGAAAGCAAATATCCTGATGCCAAAAGACCAGTTGCAAGATACGTTGCGAATGTATTGACCGAGGGAAATACGCCCAGTGGCACTTGGGCCGGATCGACAAATAACTGATAATAAGCTAACCCGCTTTCAACCAATGCAGATAACACGATCAACCAGATGAGCCGGTGTTTATGCTTGTTGCTAAAGCGAAACTGCTGAAGCACCACAAAGAGAAGAAATCCCCCCCATAAAGCAATCACTCGATATGCTGATTGTGAGGCAGAGGCGTGATCATAAAACAGCGGTAGTGTCAGCAGTAAGCAGCAGATCAAGAGGCCGAACGTCAGTTTTGAATACCTGATCCTCCCGGCCCTGCTTACCTGAAATATACCGACAGAAATAGCAGTACTGACCCAAAACCAAGTCGTCATATTAAACAACAGTGTTAAACCAGCACCAATATTCAGGTCACTCGGAAAATGCAAGAAAATGAGATATAGCATCCCGAGAACAAATAAAAAAGGTCGATTTAAAGGCAGTTTTACCGGAGATGGCTCGAGCCTCGTTCCCCGCACGATCAGTGTCGCCATAGTCTCATTCATGTTGTGGGGGAGACGATGTAACAACATAAAATCACATCGTTACGCTGCGTCTCCCTACAGGACGTATTTTATGGAAGCTATTCTAACATAGGTTTCAAGAAACGTGCGGTATGAGAGCCCGTAACTTTGGACACCTCTTCCGGTGTCCCTTGAGCGATGATATCGCCGCCACCTTGCCCGCCTTCTGGCCCCAGATCGACAACCCAGTCGGCCGTTTTAATCACATCTAAGTTATGTTCAATCACGACCACTGTATTGCCATGGTCTCTCAATCGATGAAGGACCGTCAGCAATTGCTGAATATCATCGAAATGTAGCCCTGTTGTCGGCTCATCAAGTATGTACAAGGTTTTACCGGTATCGCGCTTAGAAAGCTCTCTGGCAAGCTTGACCCGCTGAGCCTCACCACCGGAAAGCGTGGTTGCGGCCTGACCCAAACGAATATAAGAAAGCCCGACATCCATCAATGTCTGCAATTTTCTGGCAATCACAGGCACCGGATCAAAGAAAGTTCTGGCATCTTCCACTGTCATTTCAAGCACTTCGTCAATGGTTTTACCTTTATATTTCACTTCCAAAGTTTCTCGGTTATAACGTTTCCCTTTACAGATATCACATGGCACATAGACATCTGGCAGGAAATGCATTTCCACTTTAATCACGCCATCACCCTGACATGCTTCACAACGCCCGCCCCGGACATTAAAGCTGAACCGCCCGGGTTTATAACCTCTGGAACGAGACTCTTGTGTTCCGGCAAATAACTCACGGATCGGTGTAAAGATTCCGGTATAGGTTGCCGGATTAGAACGTGGTGTCCGACCAATAGGACTTTGGTCGATATCAATGACTTTATCCAGTTGATCCAGTCCTTTGATTTTCTTGTAAGGCGCTGGCTCTTCAGCACTGGCACCATTGAGTTCAATGTGGGCAATTTTATAGAACGTATCATTGATTAAAGTCGATTTACCCGATCCTGAAACACCAGTTACGCAGGTAAACAGTCCAATAGGAATCGTCAAAGTAACATCTTTGAGATTGTTGCCACTGGCGCCGGAGAGTTCGACAACTTTCTTGGCATCATATGGGGTTCTTTGTGCAGGAATGGCTATTGATTTTGCACCACTTAAATATTGGCCCGTCAACGATTCCGGTGTTGCAATCACTTGCTCGACATCTCCCTGAGCAACAATATGCCCGCCATGCACACCGGCTCCCGGTCCAATATCAACAATGTAGTCAGCAGTCCGAATCGCGTCTTCATCATGTTCAACAACAATTACGGTGTTACCTAAATCACGCAAGTGCGTCAGCGTTTGCAGTAATCTTTCGTTATCACGCTGATGTAACCCAATCGAAGGTTCATCCAGCACATACATCACCCCGACCAGGCCCGCTCCGATTTGGCTTGCTAAGCGAATTCTTTGTGCTTCACCACCGGACAGAGTTTCAGCACTGCGAGAGAGATTGAGATAATTGAGGCCGACATTAACCAGAAACTGGAGTCGGTCATTAATCTCTTTCATGACCTTTTCAGCTATTTGTGCTTTTTGACCCGTCAATTGCAACGACTCAAAGAAAGCCAGAGCTTCAGCGATACTCAGCTCAACAACTTCAGGAAGCGTAGTTTCATTGACAAACACATTGCGAGCTTCTTGTCGAAGCCGAGTTCCGTGACAACTGGCACAAGGTTTAGTCGAGATAAATTTAATCAGGTCTTCCCGGACTGAATTCGATTCGGTCTCTCGGTATCGCCTTTCGAGATTACTCAGAATCCCCTCAAAAGGATGGGATTTTATCCGGGTATCACCGCGATCATTGACATATTTAAACTCAATCGACTGTGTTCCTGATCCTTGCAGAACAACATTTTGAATTTTCTTCGGTAGTTTTTCGAAAGGTGTCGTCAAATCAAAATTGTAATGTTCAGCAAGTGACGTCAACATTTGAAAATAGTAGAAGTTCTTCTTGTCCCAACCACGAATCGCCCCATTTGCCAAACTGAGACTTTTATCCTGAACGACGCGGGATGGATCAAAATATTGTTGTACGCCTAACCCATCACAGGTGTGACAGGCGCCGGCTGGATTATTAAATGAGAATAGTCGCGGCTCCAGCTCCTGCATACTGTACCCACAATGTGAACAGGCAAAATTCGATGAAAATACAATTTCATCACCCGCTTCATCCATCGGTGCGACAACCACGATCCCACCGGACAATTCTAACGCAGTTTCAAAAGACTCGGCCAAACGCTGCTGCAAATCTGAACGCACTTTAAAACGGTCAACAATCACCTCAATTGTGTGCTTCTTATGAAGTTCTAATGTCGGTGGATCGGAAAGGTCACTGATTTCACCATCAATTCGGGCGCGAATAAATCCCTGTGCAGCAAGGTTTGCCAGTGTTTTTACATGTTCTCCCTTCCGTTCTTTGACAATGGGAGAAAGCAACATCAGCCTTGCCCCTTCCGGAAGCTCAAGAACTTTATCCACCATCTGACTTATCGTCTGTGCAGCCAGCGGGGTATGATGTTCCGGACAGCGAGGCTCCCCGACCCGTGCATACAGCAGACGCAGATAATCGTAGATTTCAGTGATAGTACCAACCGTTGAACGCGGGTTATGAGAGGTGGATTTTTGTTCAATGGAAATGGCTGGAGACAAACCTTCGATATGATCCACATCGGGTTTTTCCATTAAGGACAAAAATTGTCGGGCATAAGCCGACAGAGACTCAACATAACGTCTTTGCCCCTCAGCATATAACGTGTCAAAAGCGAGGGAAGACTTTCCTGAGCCGGATAACCCAGTGACAACGATGAGTTTGTCACGCGGAAGAGTCAGACTGATATTTTTTAAATTGTGGGTACGAGCACCCCGAACGTCAATACTATCCATCTTCTATGCTCTGGTAACATGTGGCAATAACCTAGTATTACATAGAGTCAGATATGAGCAAAGTATTGCTGTATAAAAAAACAGTATTTAGCTAAAAGAATGAGCGCCGGATGACGCTCATTCTCGCGGGTCATCCGATCAAGCTGAAACCGCTTGTTCACCTTTCTGCGTTGAATGTTTATTGAGTTCAACTTGGTCTGAGTTCTTCTGATAAAGGTGTTCAAAACAGTAGTTCGTGGCTTCAATATAACCTTCGACACTCCCACAATCGAAACGATGCCCTTTAAATTTATAGGCCAGTACGCAACCGGCTTTCGCCTGTTTTAGCAAAGCATCGGTAATTTGAATTTCGCCACCTTTACCCGGTTCCGTCTGTTCGATTAGATCGAAGATATCCGGCGTCAGAATATAACGACCAATAATGGCCAGATTACTTGGAGCAGAACCCGCCTCTGGTTTTTCGACCATATCATCAACCCGGAACAGATCATCTTTGATCATCTCACCAGCGATCACACCGTACTTATGTGTTTCATCTTCTGGAACTTCCTGCACCGCGACAATTGAACAGCGGAATTGTTTGAACAACGCCACCATTTGGGCAAGAACCCCATCGCCTTCACTGACACACAGGTCATCAGCAAGTACAACAGCAAACGGCTCATCTCCAACAAGTTCCCGCCCGGTAAGAATGGCATGACCCAACCCTTTCATTTCACGCTGACGAATGTAAGTAAAATTTGTGGTTTCAATGATTTTACGAATATCGACAAGCAACTTCTCTTTGTTGGTTCCCTTGATCTGGTGCTCCAGTTCATAGTTCATATCAAAATGATCCATGATCGAGTGCTTTCCTCGCCCAGTCACAATACACATTCCATCCATACCTGCCTGAATCGCCTCATCAACCCCGTACTCGATCAAAGGTTTGTTCACGACTGGCATCATTTCTTTCGGCATTGATTTAGTTGCGGGCAAAAAACGGGTTCCATAGCCAGCTGCGGGGAAGAGACATTTTTTAATCATATTTCATTACCTTGTTGTATTCAGGTTTTTCATCAACTTTACTCACTATATCACGACTGACTCAGCAGGGTGATTTAGGGATTGAAAAGACACTGTCAAATCATACTACTGACTCATTTATGAGACTAGATTTTGTTTTGCCCATGTTGTGGCTTGAGTGCGGTTTTTCACCGAGATTTTCTTAAAGATCTGATACAGATGTGATTTGACCGTGAATTCACTGATAAACAGATTATCTGCAATTTGAGTGTTCGATGCCCCCGTTTTCAGACAGCGCAGGATTTCCAACTCTCTGGACGTCAGCGAGATCGCCGCAGTAACATTTTTATTGTTAAATAAATGGCGATAGTAATGAAGAAGCTGACCACAAATATGTCGTGGTAAATAAATTTGCCCTTCTCGGATTTCACGCAAAGCAGCAATGATCAGTTCAATCGGATCACTACGATAAAACAACCCTTTCAAATTACCGAGTTGAAGAAGTTCCTCTGTTCTCGGGCGTTTCTCAACATTGATAACTACGGTTTCGAGGCACAAATCCAGTGCATTATCCATATTCAAGCGAGATAGCAATACTTCTTTTTGTTGATAATCAAACAGGAGAATTTTATGCCGATCGGTCTGATGGGACAGCAGAAACTGCCGAGGTTGGATTTTGGGGAGTCTCTGTCCGAGTGCGCCCTCGATTTCATGATAGAACGTTGAGGGTTCTTGATTATCGGGATAGAGGACATAGAGCACTCTGCTGTAATTTGATCTTTTCATAGGTCTGTCGGTGTCTGATGGAATATCGAACAACATGCCAGAACAGAAAAAACTCTTCTAATTCAATCAATTGTTTATCGTGCAACGTCTTGTGGCCTTGAAAACATGAAGTCTATCAGTTTTAAAAAAATCGAGTGGGATTGAAAAAAATGGTGTGATTTCCGAGACTTTTAGATGAAATGCGATCAGAATTCAGTAAGGTAGTTGAGACCTTTATCAAGCGTGGTATCCTATGCGCTGAATAGATACATCATGAGATGACGGAGCAAAGCATGGCAAGCCGTGGAGTAAACAAAGTTATATTAGTTGGGAACCTTGGAAGTGATCCTGAAGTTCGTTACATGCCAAGTGGCGGTGCAGTTGCGAACATCACGATTGCGACGTCGGAAACATGGCGCGATAAAACAACGGGTGAGCAAAGAGAAAAAACCGAGTGGCACCGTGTCGCCCTGTTCGGTAAATTGGCAGAAGTCGCAGGAGAATACCTACGCAAAGGTTCTCAGGTATATATTGAAGGGCAGTTGCAAACGCGGAAATGGCAAGATCAAAGTGGTCAGGAACGTTATACAACTGAAGTTGTTGTTCAAGGGTTTAACGGTGTGATGCAAATGCTCGGTGGTCGCCAAGGCTCTGGTGGTCAAGCTCAGTCTCAGCCAGGGATGCAAGCTCAGCAACAAAACAGTGGATGGGGACAGCCTCAACAGCCACAATCACAAGCAGCGCATCAGCAGCAACAATCAGCACCGCAACCACAATACAATGAGCCACCAATGGATTTTGATGACGATATTCCATTCTAGGCTTCTGTTTTTAATACCCTGACTATCGGGTAAATCATATAACAATAAGGCCCCGCGATGCGGGGCCTTATTGTTACTCAGTCGTACCAAAATTAGTTATGCCATATTCGGTGCAAGCCATTTTTCAACATATTCCCGTCCCCAACCTTTTCGTTCAGCATAGCTCAACAGTTGATCTTCTTGAATTTTCGCCACAGCAAAATAACGGGAATCAGGATGAGAGAAATACCAGCCAGACACAGATGCACCAGGCCACATTGCATAACTGGTTGTTAAAGACATCCCAATTTTTTCTTCCACTTGAAGCATATCCCAGATGGTGGCTTTTTCCGTATGCTCCGGACAAGCAGGGTAACCGGGAGCGGGTCTAATGCCCTGATATTTTTCTCGGATCAATTCATTATTCGTCAAACACTCATCAGCGGCATATCCCCAGATCTCTTTGCGTACCCGTTCATGTAAATATTCAGCAAATGCTTCAGCCAATCGGTCGGCAACAGCCTGAACCATGATGGCATTGTAATCGTCGCCTTGCGCTTTATATGCATCAGCCAGTTCTCGTTCACCGATTCCCCCCGTAACAGCAAAAGCACCAATCCAGTCTTTTTTACCACTGCTCTTTGGTGCGATATAGTCAGACAGGCAATAGTTATACCCTTTTGGCTTGTGTGTTTGCTGCCGCAAATGGTGTAAACGGTGGGCGACGTCTTGACGAGATTCATCACAATAGACTTCAATATCATCACCAACGCTTGCCGCAGGGAACAAAGCACAAATGCCTCGTGCTTTCATGAGGCCTTCGCGCTCAACGCGATCGAGAAATTCATTGGCATCGTTGAACAGACGACGCGCCTCATCCCCCACCTCTTCATGATCCAGAATAGCTGGGTACTTGCCCATCAGTGACCACGTCATAAAAAATGGTGTCCAGTCGATATATCGACGTAATGTCCCAATTTCAAAATCATCAAATACGTGTACACCAGTTTTCACCGGTACAGGCGGCGTATAATTGTCCCAATCAATCGCGACACGATTGGCCTGTGCGTCTTCCAGTGTGACCGGGCGGGTTTTAGGCGTTTTACGGGCATGTTGATCCCGGGTCCGTTCATAGTCAATATTCAGCTTCTCAACAAATCCCGGCCGTAAATCATTCGAAAGCAGAGAGGTACAAACCCCCACAGCCCGGGAGGCATTGTTTACATAAACCACTGGCTGATGGTAATTGTGCTCAATCTTCACCGCGGTATGCGCCTTCGATGTTGTTGCACCGCCAATCAGCAACGGCAACTCAAACCCTTGCCGTTCCATCTCTTTGGCAACATGAACCATCTCATCTAATGATGGGGTAATTAATCCAGATAAACCGACAATATCAACCTGCTCTTCTTTCGCAACTTTGAGTATCTGTTCACAAGGGACCATTACCCCAAGGTCAATGATCTCATAGTTGTTACATTGCAATACAACCCCGACGATATTTTTCCCAATATCGTGTACGTCCCCCTTCACGGTGGCCAGTAATATTTTCCCGTTGGTACTGCCAGCTTGTTTCTCCGCATTAATGTACGGTTCAAGAAAGGCAACCGCCTGTTTCATCACCCGAGCCGATTTAACCACCTGAGGGAGAAACATTTTCCCTTCACCGAACAAATCTCCGACGACGTTCATCCCATCCATGAGAGGACCTTCGATCACTTCTAATGGTTTCGACGCTTGTTGTCTCGCTTCTTCTGTATCTTCAGTAATAAACTCCGTAATCCCTTTCACTAATGCATGTTCAAGACGCTTAGATACAGGCCATGTCCGCCATTCTAATGCTGAGGCATCATCTGCTTTACCCACCGCATTTTCACGATACTCATCTGCTATTTCCAGCAAACGCTCTGTCCCATCATCTCTTCGGTTGAGAATGACATCTTCAACCGCATGCCTCAGTTTTTCAGGAACATTGTCATAGATCTCAAGCTGACCGGCATTGACGATCCCCATATCCATACCATTCTTAAAACAGTGGTAAAGGAATACGGCATGAATCGCTTCGCGCACATAATTGTTACCGCGAAATGAGAAAGAAACATTCGAAACCCCGCCCGAGACCATCGCATAAGGCAGTTCTCTTTTGATATCACCGACAGCATGAATAAAATCAACCGCATAGTTGTTATGCTCGTCAATCCCCGTTGCAACAGCAAAAATATTAGGATCAAAGATGATATCTTCCGGAGGAAAACCAACCTCATCAACGAGTATGTGATAGGCCTTGGTACAAATTTCAATTTTCCGCTCGCGGGTATCTGCCTGACCAGCCTCATCAAATGCCATTACAACGACGGCAGCGCCATAGCGACGGATCAATCTCGCCTGATGAATAAATTTCTCTCTACCTTCTTTCAAAGAAATTGAATTCACAATTCCTTTGCCCTGAATACATTTTAATCCGGATTCAATAACCTCCCATTTTGATGAGTCAACCATCACCGGAACTTTGGAAATGTCAGGCTCAGATGCGCACAAATTTAAGAAACGTGTCATACAGGATTCTGCATCGAGCATGCCTTCATCCATGTTGATATCGATAATCTGAGCACCATTTTCGACTTGTTGTCTGGCAACATCTAAAGCTTCATCGTACTGTTCTTCTTTAATAAGTCGTTTAAATCTGGCCGAACCCGTAACGTTTGTCCGCTCTCCGACATTGACAAAAAGTGAGTCCTTCTCAATCAGCAGCGGCTCTAATCCTGATAATCGACAGGCTACGGGAATATCGGGTCGGGAACGGGGTTTAACCCCTTCTACGGCTAAAGCGATATGACGGATATGCTCAGGAGTCGTTCCACAACATCCACCGACTAAATTCAGAAAACCGGCCCTGGCCCACTCACCAATATGCTCCGCCATCTCTTCGGGAGACAAATCATATTCACCGAAAGCATTGGGTAATCCGGCATTGGGGTGAGCAGAGATAAAAGACTCAGAAATTCGGGATAATTCTTCGATGTAAGGTCGCAATTCATCGGGACCAAGCGCACAATTCAATCCAAATGATAAGGGCTGAACATGGCGTAGTGAGTTATAAAATGCCTCTGTTGTCTGGCCGGATAGGGTTCGGCCTGAAGCATCGGTAATAGTACCGGAAATCATGACAGGCAAAGTCGTATGTAATTCTTCAAACACACTCTCAACCGCGAAGGCACAAGCTTTCGCATTCAACGTATCAAAGATCGTCTCTAGCATGATCAGATCAACACCGCCTTTAATCAGGGCACGAGTCGATTCAGAATAAACTTTGACTAAGTTATCAAAAGTGACGTTACGAAACCCCGGATCATTCACATCAGGAGAAATCGAACATGTTCGGTTAGTCGGCCCCAGTACCCCCGCAACATAGCGAGGACGATCCGGGGTTTTCGCGGTCCATTGATCTGCAGTCTCACGAGCTAACTGAGCAGCGGCAAAGTTGATCTCTTCACTATATGACTGCATATCATAGTCAGCCATAGCAATAGCGGTTGCGTTGAATGTGTTGGTTTCAATAATATCAGCACCCGCTTCAAGATAACTCGAATGAATTTCTTTAATTAAATCGGGTTGAGTCAATACAAGAAGATCATTATTACCTTTTACATCGCAGTGCCAATCAGCAAAACGTTCTCCGCGATAATCATCCTCTTGTAGGTTGTATCCCTGAATCATGGTGCCCATGCCACCATCAATCAATAAAATACGTTGTTGAAGCTGCTTTGCTATCCGATGCTTTATACAAGTCACTTTTTCGCCCTATCCCTGCTTTTTATTCATCCTACCACACAACATTTAGAAGTATAGACGTCTATATAGTCATATGATAGAACAATTTAACCGCAAAGAGATATCCTCACGATCAGAAAAAGTGATTGCTATTTATCCGACATCAAAGGAAAATTTCAGCCTCCGTGTTCAAGATGTGAAGAGAAAAAGATGTCGGTCTACCATACACTATGCTTTCTTGCTGCTGCTGCAATGCTGATTGCTTTTCTAAACAGTAAAATAAGTAAGATGCAAACCACTATCGCAATTACTGCAGGTTCAATGATGCTGTCTTTACTGATCTTAATTGCGGGTCAAAATAATTGGTTCCATTTGACCCAAATTGCGGTAACGACCATGAGTAGCATCAACTTTGAAAACTTTCTGCTCAAAGGCATTTTAGGGTTTCTTCTTTTTGCCGGTGGTCTGGGGATCAAACTCCCTAACTTAAGAGATCAGAAATGGGAGATCACGATACTTGCTCTTGGTGCCACACTTTTCTCGACTTTCTTCATCGGCTTCTCTTTATATGGCATCTGTCAGTTGATCGGGATCCAATTTGACCTGGTGTACTGCCTGCTATTTGGTGCGCTGATTTCTCCGACCGACCCGATAGCCGTTCTCGCTATTGTGAAAAAACTGAATGCCCCGAAGAGAATCTCAACGCAAATTGAAGGCGAATCCTTATTCAATGATGGTTTCGGCTTAGTCATCTTCGTCACGATATTTACAATTGCTTTCGGTTCAGAGCCACCAACAGTTATCAGTGTTTCCCAGTTGTTTATGCAAGAGGCAATTGGAGGCATAGCCTATGGCTTCGTTCTGGGTATGATTTTCCATTATCTGATCAGTGCGACAGATGACCATTCGATGGAATTATTACTCACCATCGGTATTCCCACAGCCGGTTACGCATTTGCCGAAATCCTCCATGTCTCAGGCCCGCTGGCAATGGTTGTTTCTGGAATTATGATTGGTAACTGGACGCGGTTTATCGGTTTTTCCAAAGAGAGTGAAGAACATTTGGATCATTTCTGGGAACTCGTTGATGAATTTCTCAATGGTGTGCTTTTCCTTTTAATCGGCATGTCGATGCTACTTTTCAGATTCCACGAAGAAGATTGGATCATGATGGCGATTGCTGTCCCATTAGTACTGCTAGCACGCTATTTAAGTGTTTACGTGTCATATATCGGATTCAAACGCTACCGCAAGTACAACCAATGGTCAGTAAAAATATTAACTTGGGGCGGGCTGCGTGGTGGATTAGCGTTAGCGATGGCACTTTCTATTCCATCGGGTGTTCTTATCATTCCGGAAAAGCTTATTGATGTGAAAGAGATTATTCTGGTAATGACTTATGCTGTTGTTGTCTTCTCTATCTTGGTTCAGGGATCAACTATTACACCAATGGTTGAAAAAGCCAAAAAGGCAGAACTTGATAAAGAAATCGAAGAAGCAGCTCAAGCTAAAGAAAATCAAGCTTAATGGACTCAAAAAAGATGGTTCACTTGCGTGAACCATCTTAAAAATAGAGTAGAGATTTCAATACAATTCATTACAACAAATCATTCAGTGCAATACCAATGCCGATCCGCTGAGTATGAACATTATAATCCACCAAACTTTCCCCATAACCATTAAAGTATTGCATATAAAATCTCAGGTTATTGGCATCTTTTAATATTGGATAACTCCAACTCAAACGTAATGCGCCACGGTTATTTTTCTCCAAATTATCCCGGAGTAGTAAGGTAAAACGATGTTGACCGACACCATACAGAGAGACAAATTCAAAGTTCCCCATATAATGTCGGATATCTGGATTATCATCTCCCGATGTATCCGTCGGAGAACTCTTGTCTCGCTCAGGAATTCGCCACCACGTTTTCAAACTCAAAGCTAGTGGACCATTGTCAAAAACCATTTGACCATAGATTCGGTTCCAACTTCTTGATAATGTTCCAGATTGACCATTGGACTGATGGTTAATCCCCAATAACCATAAAGAGTTGGTCAGATTACCGATCTTCCAGTCATTATCAAATTGCATAAAGAGTTCGGGCTCATGAACTATCTCACGAAATGGTGATGAACTCCCCCGATTGTAGACTTGCCACCAAGATTGATTTGTATAGGCGAAATAAAGATCTCCCGTATCACCAATTAAGTGACTGGATATCGGCATCTTAAAACTAATCTGAAATTTTGCCTCATATTTATCCAGTGGTTTATGGTTAAAAGTATCAACTTCAGAATAAGGCTCACTGTTGGGATGCGGGTTATATGTAATAGGAAGTATATAATTTTCCTTATGGGGAATAATGACAAACTCTTTATTCTCTACTGACTTTTCTTCAGCAACTCTTTGCTCGATTAAAGACTCATCATTTACGTTCTCTTGCTCTTCATTTTCCGCTGCTTGCAGGAAACCACCAAGCCCCAGAAATATCAGAAATAAATACTCAAAATGGCTATATTTTTTTGTCATTAATCAATATCTCTTCATCCAAATCAGCAAATAAACTAACATCATTTAACAATAAAACAATAGGGTAGGTATCAATTGCATTCTCAAAAACTGAAGACGTCTCGCACTTGCTACCGCTATGAAGCTAACAGAAACCCCAAACTGCTATCAGGGTTTCAAATAAGTGGACAGTGGCATTCTTTATCCGCCAGACACAAAAAAACCTTGGTATCACGACCAAGGTTTCAAAATAAGTGGCGGAGCGGACGGGACTCGAACCCGCGACCCCCGGCGTGACAGGCCGCTGTTTTAAAAAAGAAGGCTAACCCACTGAACGACCGCGCCACTTGGACTGTTGATGAAACAATAGGAATCGGTCTTTACGCCAGATACAAAAAAACCTTGGTATCACGACCAAGGTTTCAAAATAAGTGGCGGAGCGGACGGGACTCGAACCCGCGACCCCCGGCGTGACAGGCCGGTATTCTAACCAACTGAACTACCGCTCCACTCAATTTTTTACCAAATAAAGTCTTATTGATTAGATGCTTTATTTAGTTTTGCCTTCAGATTTTTCAAAATCTGAAAACAAGGAAGTAAGCCTGGCGATGTCCTACTCTCACATGGGGAGACCCCACACTACCATCGGCGCTGTTTCGTTTCACGTCTGAGTTCGGCATGGAATCAGGTGGGTCCAAAACGCTATCGTCGCCAAGCAAATTCTTTCAATTCGAAAAGCTGATTCTCTCTACACAATCAAGTCTCTTATGAGCCCTAAAACCCCTTCGGTGTTGTATGGTTAAGTCTCACGGGCAATTAGTACAGGTTAGCTCAACGCCTCACAGCGCTTACACACCCTGCCTATCAACGTTCTAGTCTCGAACAACCCTTCAGGACGCTTTAAGCGCCAGGGAGAACTCATCTCAAGGCTCGCTTCCCGCTTAGATGCTTTCAGCGGTTATCGATTCCGAACTTAGCTACCGGGCAATGCGATTGGCATCACAACCCGAACACCAGAGGTTCGTCCACTCCGGTCCTCTCGTACTAGGAGCAGCCCCTTTCAATTCTCCAACGCCCACGGCAGATAGGGACCGAACTGTCTCACGACGTTCTAAACCCAGCTCGCGTACCACTTTAAATGGCGAACAGCCATACCCTTGGGACCGACTTCAGCCCCAGGATGTGATGAGCCGACATCGAGGTGCCAAACACCGCCGTCGATATGAACTCTTGGGCGGTATCAGCCTGTTATCCCCGGAGTACCTTTTATCCGTTGAGCGATGGCCCTTCCATTCAGAACCACCGGATCACTATGACCTGCTTTCGCACCTGCTCGAGCCGTCACTCTCGCAGTTAAGCGGGCTTATGCCATTGCACTAACCTCACGATGTCCAACCGTGATTAGCCCACCTTCGTGCTCCTCCGTTACTCTTTGGGAGGAGACCGCCCCAGTCAAACTACCCACCAGGCACTGTCCTCACCCCGGATAACGGGGCCAAGTTAGAACATCAAACATACAAGGGTGGTATTTCAAGGTCGGCTCCACAATCACTAGCGTGACTGCTTCAAAGCCTCCCACCTATCCTACACATGTAGGCTCAATGTTCAGTGCCAAGCTGTAGTAAAGGTTCACGGGGTCTTTCCGTCTAGCCGCGGGTACACTGCATCTTCACAGCGATTTCAATTTCACTGAGTCTCGGGTGGAGACAGCGTGGCCATCATTACGCCATTCGTGCAGGTCGGAACTTACCCGACAAGGAATTTCGCTACCTTAGGACCGTTATAGTTACGGCCGCCGTTTACCGGGGCTTCGATCAAGAGCTTCGACCTAAGTCTAACCCCATCAATTAACCTTCCGGCACCGGGCAGGCGTCACACCGTATACGTCATCTTACGATTTTGCACAGTGCTGTGTTTTTAATAAACAGTTGCAGCCACCTGGTATCTGCGACTCTCAATAGCTCCATCCGCGAGGGACTTCACCGTCAAGAGCGTACCTTCTCCCGAAGTTACGGTACCATTTTGCCTAGTTCCTTCACCCGAGTTCTCTCAAGCGCCTTGGTATTCTCTACCCGACCACCTGTGTCGGTTTGGGGTACGATTTCTTGTGAACTGAAGCTTAGAGGCTTTTCCCGGAAGCATGGCATCAATGACTTCACATCCGTAGATGCTCGACATCGTGTCTCAGCCTATTGTGGGACCGGATTTGCCTAATCCCACAGCCTACGCACTTGAACCTGGACGACCGTCGCCAGGCCCACCTAGCCTTCTCCGTCCCCCCATCGCATTCACAACAAGTACGGGAATATTAACCCGTTTCCCATCGACTACGCTTTTCAGCCTCGCCTTAGGGGTCGACTTACCCTGCCCCGATTAACGTTGGACAGGAACCCTTGGTCTTCCGGCGGGGAGGTTTTTCACCCCCCTTGTCGTTACTCATGTCAGCATTCGCACTTCTGATACCTCCAGCATGCTTTACAACACACCTTCAACGGCTTACAGAACGCTCCCCTACCCAATGCGATAAATCGCATTGCCGCAGCTTCGGTTTACAGCTTAGCCCCGTTACATCTTCCGCGCAGGCCGACTCGACTAGTGAGCTATTACGCTTTCTTTAAATGATGGCTGCTTCTAAGCCAACATCCTAGCTGTCTGAGCCTTCCCACATCGTTTCCCACTTAGCTGTAATTTGGGACCTTAGCTGGCGGTCTGGGTTGTTTCCCTCTCCACGACGGACGTTAGCACCCGCCGTGTGTCTCCCGGATAGTACTTACTGGTATTCGGAGTTTGCAAAGGGTTGGTAAGTCGGGATGACCCCCTAGCCTTAACAGTGCTCTACCCCCAGTAGTATTCGTCCGAGGCGCTACCTAAATAGCTTTCGGGGAGAACCAGCTATCTCCGAGTTTGATTGGCCTTTCACCCCTAGCCACAAGTCATCCGCTAATTTTTCAACATTAGTCGGTTCGGTCCTCCAGTTGATGTTACTCAACCTTCAACCTGCCCATGGCTAGATCACTCGGTTTCGGGTCTATATCCAGAGACTAAACGCGCAGTTAACACTCGCTTTCGCTACGGCTCCCCTAATCGGTTAACCTTGCCACTGAATATAAGTCGCTGACCCATTATACAAAAGGTACGCAGTCACACCACGAAGGTGCTCCTACTGCTTGTACGTACACGGTTTCAGGTTCTATTTCACTCCCCTCACAGGGGTTCTTTTCGCCTTTCCCTCACGGTACTGGTTCACTATCGGTCAGTCAGGAGTATTTAGCCTTGGAGGATGGTCCCCCCATCTTCAGACAGGATATCACGTGTCCCGCCTTACTCGTTTTCACTTAAACAACGCCTTCGGTTACGGGGCTATCACCCTCTATCGCGTGCCTTTCCAGACACTTCACCTAACGCTGTAAAAGCTTAAGGGCTACTCCGATTTCGCTCGCCGCTACTTTCGGAATCTCGGTTGATTTCTTTTCCTCGGGGTACTTAGATGTTTCAGTTCTCCCGGTTCGCCTCATCAGGCTATGTATTCACCTGATGATACATGCTGCTGCATGTGGGTTTCCCCATTCGGAAATCGTAGACTCAAGTGGCTCTTACTGCCTCATCTACGCTTATCGCAAGTTAGTACGTCCTTCATCGCCTCTGACTGCCAAGGCATCCACCGTGTACGCTTAGTCACTTAACCATACAACCCGAAGAAGTTTCGAGCTGCATTATCAGCAACCTAGGTGTCTCTCATTATTTTACATGAGTGAGAGACTGGTTTTGCCGGACTCAATTGAATAGACACTAAATCGTGTCATTCCAAGAACACTTGATTGTGTTGGTCTTTCTCTTTCGAGAAAGGATTGAGAACTTTTACAAATAATCGTCTGTTTCCAAAGAAACACACATTATTTTGTCAGCTTTCCAAATTGTTAAAGAGCAAAGTGCAATACTTGTTACTTCAAGCAACACTTTCTAATGACTTTCAGCGCCACAAAATCGAACCACATCGGTTAAAACCGCTGGTTTGAGTTGTCGAGCCAAAAATAGTTAGAAAGTGGTGGGCGATACCGGGTTCGAACCAGTGACCCCCTGCTTGTAAGGCAGGTGCTCTCCCAACTGAGCTAATCGCCCACTTTCAGGCGTTTCCTCAAACAGGAGGAAAATGGTGGGTCGTACAGGATTCGAACCTGTGACCAATTGGTTAAAAGCCAACTGCTCTACCAGCTGAGCTAACGACCCAGACTTCACTAGGGAAGTGGTATCCCGTAGGGGAGTCGAACCCCTGTTACCGCCGTGAAAGGGCGGTGTCCTAGGCCTCTAGACGAACGGGACAATTTCTTGCTTCATGCTTTCTCTTATTTCCGTGTCAGGCGGCTTATCCTCAGTCAGTTGTTTACAACAGTAAACGCCTTCCTTCGTCAATTGCCTTCCTCGAACTCAGAAAAATCATATTGCAATGCACTCTACATAAACCAAATCAATCTGTGTGGACACTCATCTCAAATATCTTTTCGTAAGGAGGTGATCCAGCGCCAGGTTCCCCTAGCGCTACCTTGTTACGACTTCACCCCAGTCATGAACCACAAAGTGGCAAGCGTCCTCCCGAAGGTTAAACTACCTGCTTCTTTTGCAGCCCACTCCCATGGTGTGACGGGCGGTGTGTACAAGGCCCGGGAACGTATTCACCGTGGCATTCTGATCCACGATTACTAGCGATTCCGACTTCATGGAGTCGAGTTGCAGACTCCAATCCGGACTACGACGTACTTTTTGGGATTCGCTCACTTTCGCAAGTTGGCAACCCTCTGTATACGCCATTGTAGCACGTGTGTAGCCCTACTCGTAAGGGCCATGATGACTTGACGTCGTCCCCACCTTCCTCCGGTTTATCACCGGCAGTCTCCCTGAAGTTCCCACCCGAAGTGCTGGCAATCAAGGATAAGGGTTGCGCTCGTTGCGGGACTTAACCCAACATTTCACAACACGAGCTGACGACAGCCATGCAGCACCTGTCTCAGAGCTCCCGAAGGCACACCAGAATCTCTTCCGGCTTCTCTGGATGTCAAGAGTAGGTAAGGTTCTTCGCGTTGCATCGAATTAAACCACATGCTCCACCGCTTGTGCGGGCCCCCGTCAATTCATTTGAGTTTTAATCTTGCGACCGTACTCCCCAGGCGGTCTACTTAACGCGTTAGCTCCGAAAGCCACGGCTCAAGGCCACAACCTCCAAGTAGACATCGTTTACGGCGTGGACTACCAGGGTATCTAATCCTGTTTGCTCCCCACGCTTTCGCATCTGAGTGTCAGTATCTGTCCAGGGGGCCGCCTTCGCCACCGGTATTCCTTCAGATCTCTACGCATTTCACCGCTACACCTGAAATTCTACCCCCCTCTACAGTACTCTAGCCTCCCAGTTTCAAATGCAACTCCGGGGTTAAGCCCCGGGCTTTCACATCTGACTTAAAAAACCACCTGCATGCGCTTTACGCCCAGTAATTCCGATTAACGCTCGCACCCTCCGTATTACCGCGGCTGCTGGCACGGAGTTAGCCGGTGCTTCTTCTGCAGCTAACGTCAAAATGTAACTCTATTAAAGCTACACCCTTCCTCACTGCTGAAAGTACTTTACAACCCGAAGGCCTTCTTCATACACGCGGCATGGCTGCATCAGGCTTGCGCCCATTGTGCAATATTCCCCACTGCTGCCTCCCGTAGGAGTCTGGACCGTGTCTCAGTTCCAGTGTGGCTGATCATCCTCTCAGACCAGCTAGAGATCGTCGCCTTGGTGAGCCCTTACCTCACCAACTAGCTAATCCCACCTGGGCATATCCCGACGCGAGAGGCCCGAAGGTCCCCCTCTTTGGTCCGTAGACGTTATGCGGTATTAGCCATCGTTTCCAATGGTTATCCCCCACATCAGGGCAATTTCCCAGGCTTTACTCACCCGTCCGCCGCTCGTCAGCAAAGAAGCAAGCTTCTTTCTGTTACCGCTCGACTTGCATGTGTTAGGCCTGCCGCCAGCGTTCAATCTGAGCCATGATCAAACTCTTCAATTAAAGTTTTTGTGACACCAAAGTGTCGGCTCAATGAATACTGCTTTTCGTCTCCGCTTTAAAAAAAGCAGAAGCAAAAAGTGACATTACATAAGTAATGTTGAATTGACTGTGCTCTTGTCAGATAACAGTAAACTGCTTCCAACTTGATATTGGTCACTCGATTCATTGATAAAATCTTATTGGATATTTATCGACGAGTGCCCACACAGATTGATTGGTCTATATTGTTAAAGAGCTTTGCTTTCAGTGCTTTAGCACTTAGGCAGGACGCGTATAATACGCCACCTACTTTGAAAGTCAACATAAAACTTTCATCTTCTGAAAAGCTTTATGGTGACTTGCTTCTGTTGAAGCAAGTAACAAAATTAAAGCCTGGCGATGTCCTACTCTCACATGGGGAGACCCCACACTACCATCGGCGCTGTTTCGTTTCACGTCTGAGTTCGGCATGGAATCAGGTGGGTCCAAAACGCTATCGTCGCCAAGCAAATTCTTTCAATTCGAAAAGCTGATTCTCTCTACACAATCAAGTCTCTTATGAGCCCTAAAACCCCTTCGGTGTTGTATGGTTAAGTCTCACGGGCAATTAGTACAGGTTAGCTCAACGCCTCACAGCGCTTACACACCCTGCCTATCAACGTTCTAGTCTCGAACAACCCTTCAGGACGCTTTAAGCGCCAGGGAGAACTCATCTCAAGGCTCGCTTCCCGCTTAGATGCTTTCAGCGGTTATCGATTCCGAACTTAGCTACCGGGCAATGCGATTGGCATCACAACCCGAACACCAGAGGTTCGTCCACTCCGGTCCTCTCGTACTAGGAGCAGCCCCTTTCAATTCTCCAACGCCCACGGCAGATAGGGACCGAACTGTCTCACGACGTTCTAAACCCAGCTCGCGTACCACTTTAAATGGCGAACAGCCATACCCTTGGGACCGACTTCAGCCCCAGGATGTGATGAGCCGACATCGAGGTGCCAAACACCGCCGTCGATATGAACTCTTGGGCGGTATCAGCCTGTTATCCCCGGAGTACCTTTTATCCGTTGAGCGATGGCCCTTCCATTCAGAACCACCGGATCACTATGACCTGCTTTCGCACCTGCTCGAGCCGTCACTCTCGCAGTTAAGCGGGCTTATGCCATTGCACTAACCTCACGATGTCCAACCGTGATTAGCCCACCTTCGTGCTCCTCCGTTACTCTTTGGGAGGAGACCGCCCCAGTCAAACTACCCACCAGGCACTGTCCTCACCCCGGATAACGGGGCCAAGTTAGAACATCAAACATACAAGGGTGGTATTTCAAGGTCGGCTCCACAATCACTAGCGTGACTGCTTCAAAGCCTCCCACCTATCCTACACATGTAGGCTCAATGTTCAGTGCCAAGCTGTAGTAAAGGTTCACGGGGTCTTTCCGTCTAGCCGCGGGTACACTGCATCTTCACAGCGATTTCAATTTCACTGAGTCTCGGGTGGAGACAGCGTGGCCATCATTACGCCATTCGTGCAGGTCGGAACTTACCCGACAAGGAATTTCGCTACCTTAGGACCGTTATAGTTACGGCCGCCGTTTACCGGGGCTTCGATCAAGAGCTTCGACCTAAGTCTAACCCCATCAATTAACCTTCCGGCACCGGGCAGGCGTCACACCGTATACGTCATCTTACGATTTTGCACAGTGCTGTGTTTTTAATAAACAGTTGCAGCCACCTGGTATCTGCGACTCTCAATAGCTCCATCCGCGAGGGACTTCACCGTCAAGAGCGTACCTTCTCCCGAAGTTACGGTACCATTTTGCCTAGTTCCTTCACCCGAGTTCTCTCAAGCGCCTTGGTATTCTCTACCCGACCACCTGTGTCGGTTTGGGGTACGATTTCTTGTGAACTGAAGCTTAGAGGCTTTTCCCGGAAGCATGGCATCAATGACTTCACATCCGTAGATGCTCGACATCGTGTCTCAGCCTATTGTGGGACCGGATTTGCCTAATCCCACAGCCTACGCACTTGAACCTGGACGACCGTCGCCAGGCCCACCTAGCCTTCTCCGTCCCCCCATCGCATTCACAACAAGTACGGGAATATTAACCCGTTTCCCATCGACTACGCTTTTCAGCCTCGCCTTAGGGGTCGACTTACCCTGCCCCGATTAACGTTGGACAGGAACCCTTGGTCTTCCGGCGGGGAGGTTTTTCACCCCCCTTGTCGTTACTCATGTCAGCATTCGCACTTCTGATACCTCCAGCATGCTTTACAACACACCTTCAACGGCTTACAGAACGCTCCCCTACCCAATGCGATAAATCGCATTGCCGCAGCTTCGGTTTACAGCTTAGCCCCGTTACATCTTCCGCGCAGGCCGACTCGACTAGTGAGCTATTACGCTTTCTTTAAATGATGGCTGCTTCTAAGCCAACATCCTAGCTGTCTGAGCCTTCCCACATCGTTTCCCACTTAGCTGTAATTTGGGACCTTAGCTGGCGGTCTGGGTTGTTTCCCTCTCCACGACGGACGTTAGCACCCGCCGTGTGTCTCCCGGATAGTACTTACTGGTATTCGGAGTTTGCAAAGGGTTGGTAAGTCGGGATGACCCCCTAGCCTTAACAGTGCTCTACCCCCAGTAGTATTCGTCCGAGGCGCTACCTAAATAGCTTTCGGGGAGAACCAGCTATCTCCGAGTTTGATTGGCCTTTCACCCCTAGCCACAAGTCATCCGCTAATTTTTCAACATTAGTCGGTTCGGTCCTCCAGTTGATGTTACTCAACCTTCAACCTGCCCATGGCTAGATCACTCGGTTTCGGGTCTATATCCAGAGACTAAACGCGCAGTTAACACTCGCTTTCGCTACGGCTCCCCTAATCGGTTAACCTTGCCACTGAATATAAGTCGCTGACCCATTATACAAAAGGTACGCAGTCACACCACGAAGGTGCTCCTACTGCTTGTACGTACACGGTTTCAGGTTCTATTTCACTCCCCTCACAGGGGTTCTTTTCGCCTTTCCCTCACGGTACTGGTTCACTATCGGTCAGTCAGGAGTATTTAGCCTTGGAGGATGGTCCCCCCATCTTCAGACAGGATATCACGTGTCCCGCCTTACTCGTTTTCACTTAAACAACGCCTTCGGTTACGGGGCTATCACCCTCTATCGCGTGCCTTTCCAGACACTTCACCTAACGCTGTAAAAGCTTAAGGGCTACTCCGATTTCGCTCGCCGCTACTTTCGGAATCTCGGTTGATTTCTTTTCCTCGGGGTACTTAGATGTTTCAGTTCTCCCGGTTCGCCTCATCAGGCTATGTATTCACCTGATGATACATGCTGCTGCATGTGGGTTTCCCCATTCGGAAATCGTAGACTCAAGTGGCTCTTACTGCCTCATCTACGCTTATCGCAAGTTAGTACGTCCTTCATCGCCTCTGACTGCCAAGGCATCCACCGTGTACGCTTAGTCACTTAACCATACAACCCGAAGAAGTTTCGAGCTGCATTATCAGTAACCTAGGTGTCTCTCATTATTTTACATGAGTGAGAGACTGGTTTTGCCGGACTCAATTGAATAGACACTAAATCGTGTCATTCCAAGAACACTTGATTGTGTTGGTCTTTCTCTTTCGAGAAAGGATTGAGAACTTTTACAAATAATCGTCTGTTTCCAAAGAAACACACATTATTTTGTCAGCTTTCCAAATTGTTAAAGAGCAAAGATTTTGTATATTACAAAACCATTTTTAAAGATTCTGTTTTAAAAACCCTTAAAGATGGTGGAGCTATGCGGGATCGAACCGCAGACCTCCTGCGTGCAAGGCAGGCGCTCTCCCAGCTGAGCTATAGCCCCATCTATAGGTAAAATCATTGAAGAGCAAGGCAGTTTTCGAGGACGTGTATCGTTTATACACAACGAGGAAACTAACGCCGCTATTCGAAGATTTTGGTGGGTCTGAGTGGACTTGAACCACCGACCTCTCGCTTATCAGGCGAACGCTCTAACCACCTGAGCTACAGACCCAAACTCTCTTTGCTTATAAACCAAATCAATCTGTGTGGACACTCATCTCAAATATCTTTTCGTAAGGAGGTGATCCAGCGCCAGGTTCCCCTAGCGCTACCTTGTTACGACTTCACCCCAGTCATGAACCACAAAGTGGCAAGCGTCCTCCCGAAGGTTAAACTACCTGCTTCTTTTGCAGCCCACTCCCATGGTGTGACGGGCGGTGTGTACAAGGCCCGGGAACGTATTCACCGTGGCATTCTGATCCACGATTACTAGCGATTCCGACTTCATGGAGTCGAGTTGCAGACTCCAATCCGGACTACGACGTACTTTTTGGGATTCGCTCACTTTCGCAAGTTGGCAACCCTCTGTATACGCCATTGTAGCACGTGTGTAGCCCTACTCGTAAGGGCCATGATGACTTGACGTCGTCCCCACCTTCCTCCGGTTTATCACCGGCAGTCTCCCTGAAGTTCCCACCCGAAGTGCTGGCAATCAAGGATAAGGGTTGCGCTCGTTGCGGGACTTAACCCAACATTTCACAACACGAGCTGACGACAGCCATGCAGCACCTGTCTCAGAGCTCCCGAAGGCACACCAGAATCTCTTCCGGCTTCTCTGGATGTCAAGAGTAGGTAAGGTTCTTCGCGTTGCATCGAATTAAACCACATGCTCCACCGCTTGTGCGGGCCCCCGTCAATTCATTTGAGTTTTAATCTTGCGACCGTACTCCCCAGGCGGTCTACTTAACGCGTTAGCTCCGAAAGCCACGGCTCAAGGCCACAACCTCCAAGTAGACATCGTTTACGGCGTGGACTACCAGGGTATCTAATCCTGTTTGCTCCCCACGCTTTCGCATCTGAGTGTCAGTATCTGTCCAGGGGGCCGCCTTCGCCACCGGTATTCCTTCAGATCTCTACGCATTTCACCGCTACACCTGAAATTCTACCCCCCTCTACAGTACTCTAGCCTCCCAGTTTCAAATGCAACTCCGGGGTTAAGCCCCGGGCTTTCACATCTGACTTAAAAAACCACCTGCATGCGCTTTACGCCCAGTAATTCCGATTAACGCTCGCACCCTCCGTATTACCGCGGCTGCTGGCACGGAGTTAGCCGGTGCTTCTTCTGCAGCTAACGTCAAAATGTAACTCTATTAAAGCTACACCCTTCCTCACTGCTGAAAGTACTTTACAACCCGAAGGCCTTCTTCATACACGCGGCATGGCTGCATCAGGCTTGCGCCCATTGTGCAATATTCCCCACTGCTGCCTCCCGTAGGAGTCTGGACCGTGTCTCAGTTCCAGTGTGGCTGATCATCCTCTCAGACCAGCTAGAGATCGTCGCCTTGGTGAGCCCTTACCTCACCAACTAGCTAATCCCACCTGGGCATATCCCGACGCGAGAGGCCCGAAGGTCCCCCTCTTTGGTCCGTAGACGTTATGCGGTATTAGCCATCGTTTCCAATGGTTATCCCCCACATCAGGGCAATTTCCCAGGCTTTACTCACCCGTCCGCCGCTCGTCAGCAAAGAAGCAAGCTTCTTTCTGTTACCGCTCGACTTGCATGTGTTAGGCCTGCCGCCAGCGTTCAATCTGAGCCATGATCAAACTCTTCAATTAAAGTTTTTGTGACACCAAAGTGTCGGCTCAATGAATACTGCTTTTCGTCTCCGCTTTTTTAAAAAAACAGAAGCAAAAAGTGACATTACATAAGTAATGTTGAATTGACTGTGCTCTTGTCAGATTACAGTAAACTGCTTTCCAACTTGATATTGGTCACTCGGTTCATTGATAAAATCTTATTGGATATTTATCGACGAGTGCCCACACAGATTGATTGGTCTATATTGTTAAAGAGCAACTCTTCAGAACATTTACCGTTTGAAGAGGCGGCTATTCTAGCGAGATAAATCTTTGTGTCAAACACTTTTTTCAGATTGTATCCACATTCTTTATAACCTTGTTGACCTCGCTCAAATTCCGTAGAAGCCTTGCCTGTCAACGAGTGCGCATTATAGAGATCCAGTTCACATCCGCAAGTCTTTTTTTCCAAAAAATGTAAAAATAACAGTTAATCGATGAATAAACCTCCAATGGCTTGTTTATACCAATTTACTCAAAGATAAGTCACAAGTTATCCACAGAATTATCCTTTTTGACATGGATGGGATATAAAAAGAGAGATATAAAAAAAGCTGCAATCGCAGCTTTTTTTATTCAGTGAAGGTTAAATACCTGAGCCATAAGATTCACCATCATCTTCATGAAGCCCACATTCTCTTTTCAAACCAAAGAAGCGTGTTTCTTCTTCTGACATACCGGGTTCCCATTTTTGAGTGGTATGCACGTCACCGATAGAGAGATAACCTTCATCCCATAGCGGATGATAAGGCAAGTCATATTCTTTCAGATAATAATGGACATCTTTATTCGTCCAATCGATCACCGGCAAGAATTTAAAAACACCATTCTGGATCGCAAGCACCGGTAGATGAGCACGAGATTTCGACTGCTCACGACGCAGTCCAGAGAACCAAGTACCAACTTCCAACTCTTTCAGAGCTCTTCTCATCGGTTCAACTTTATTGAGTCGGTTGTATTTCTCAATCCCCTCAACGTCCTGTTCCCACAACTTGCCGTAACGAGCTTCCTGCCAAGCAGGTGTAAGCGCCGCACGATATATTTTCAGATTGAGGTTCAACCTTTCCGTCAACAAGTCAATAAACTGATATGTTTCAGGAAACATATATCCTGTATCAGTCAGGATAACCGGAACATCATTTTTAACTTGAGAAACCAGATGTAACATCAATGCAGCTTGAATACCAAAACTAGAAGAGACTGCAAATGTTCCCTGTAAGTTCTCAAATGCCCAAATGATCCTTTCTTGAGCCGACAAACTTTCCAGATACCCGTTTAATTCAGCCAAGAGCAGCGACTGCTCCACTTTTGTCATACTGAGTAACTCAGAAAGCTGGGGCTGATATAACATATTATCAGGCATAGAAATCCCTCTTTGAGATGACGACCTCTTCAATGATTCCACTTCGAATCACGAAGTCACCAAAATATTCACCTTCATTACGCTCTGTCGCCCAACGTCCTACTAATTGGTCGAGCTCTGCTAATATCTGTTGTTCTGTAATATTTTCTTTGTACATTTTCGGGATCCGCGTACCTGCGCGATTACCACCAAGATGCAGGTTATAACGCCCCGGCGCTTTTCCGACGAGTCCAACTTCCGCGAGCATGGCTCGGCCACATCCATTGGGACAGCCGGTGACGCGCAAAATGATATTCTCATCTTCTCCTAACTGATGTTTTTCCAGAATACCTTCAACATCGGTGACAAATTCAGGTAAGAAACGTTCAGCCTCAGCCATGGCTAACGGGCATGTTGGGAATGCAACACACGCCATTGAATTCTTGCGTTGTTCACTCACACCGTCATCCATCAAACCATGCGCTTTGGCAATTAATTCAATCTGCTCTTTTTGCTCAGCGGTAACCCCAGCGACAATCAGATTTTGATTGGCGGTCATCCGGAAGTCTCCCTGATGGATTTTCGCGATTTCAGCAACACCTGTCTTTAATGGCTTACCCGGATAATCCAGTAGCCGCCCATTTTCAATAAAGAGGGTCAGATGGAATTTACCATCAATCCCTTCTACCCATCCGATACGATCACCACGACTGGTGAACTCGTAAGGTCGGCTTTCTGTAAAATGGGTACCGGCCCTTTTTTCAACTTCAGCCTTAAATACGTCGATACCAACGCGATCTAATGTGTACTTAGTCTTCGCGTTCTTACGGTTAGAACGGTTTCCCCAATCTCTCTGTGTCGAGACAACCGCGGCAGCAACATCGAGTGTCTTTTCTAGCGGGATGAAGCCAAAATCATCTGCACGACGAGGATAGGTTGAAGTATCACCATGCGTCATCGCTAAACCGCCACCCACCAGCACATTGAATCCAATCAACTTGCCAGCTTCAGCAATCGCCACAAAATTTAAATCATTCGCGTGCACATCAATGTCATTATGCGGTGGAATCACAACGGTTGTTTTAAACTTCCGGGGTAAATAGTTACTTCCCAGAATCGGTTCTTCATCCGTTGTTTCCAGTTTTTCGCCATCCAGCCATATTTCAGCATAAGCCCGGGTTTTCGGCAGTAAATGCTCGCTTATTTTCTTCGCCCATTCATAAGCTTCTTGATGAAGTTCTGATTCAACCGGGTTCGATGTACACAGCACGTTACGGTTTACATCACCGGCAGTAGCAATCGAATCAATCCCGGTTTTATTGAGCATCTGATGCATCATTTTAATTTGAGGCTTCAGCACACCATGAAACTGAAAGGTTTGTCGGGTCGTCAGACGGATACTGCCATATAGCGTATGTTCCGTTGCAAACTGGTCGATCGCGAGCCATTGTTGGGGCTGAATAATGCCACCGGGCATCCGAGCACGAAGCATCACATTATGCATCGGTTCCAGCTTCTGTTTTGTCCGCTCAGCCCGAATATCACGATCATCCTGCTGATACATCCCGTGAAACCGGATCAACTGAAAGTTATCTGCCGTAAATCCACCGGTAAGCGGATCCTGAAGATCTTGCGTGATCGTGCCACGTAAAAAATTACTCTCTCTCTTCAGCCGCTCGTTATCAGACAATGGCCCCAGCACTTGTCCCAATACTTCTTGGTCTTTGGTTTCTTGATTCGCACTCATTAGTAGACATCCCTTTGATAACGCTTCGCTTTACGGAGTTCGTTGACATATTCTTCAGCTTGTTCCCGACCCAAACCGCCTTGCTGTTCGGCAATCGTAATCAAGGCTTCGTGAACATCTTTTGCCATATGGGTTGCATCACCACAGACATAAAGATAGGCCCCACTCTGTAACCACTCCCAAATCTGCTCGGCTTTCTCCAGCAAGCGATGCTGAACATAAACTTTTTCGGCCTGATCGCGGCTAAACGCAACATCCATCTGAGTGAGTGCACCTGACTTCAGATATTTCTGCCATTCAACCTGATAGAGAAAATCTTGCGTGAATGTCCGGTCACCGAAGAACAACCAACTTTTCCCTGAAGCGCCACGGTTATCTCTTTCCTGAATAAAGCTTCTAAATGGCGCAATCCCTGTTCCCGGCCCCACCATGATAATTGCAGTATCATCATCCTGAGGAAGTTTGAAGTTATTATTATGCTCAATGAAAACTTTGATGTTGTCGCCTTCTTCAAGACGATGCGTCAAAAATCCGGAGGCGCCTCCCTGACGGGCTTCACCATTTTGGTCATATTCAACCACCCCAACCGTCAGATGAACTTCTTCATCGACTTCACTTTGACTGGATGCGATGGAATAGAGACGAGGGGTCAAACGACGTAGTAGTCCGACTAATTCATCTGCCGATAACTGCACAGCGGCTTGTTTTAACACGTCAATAATCTGTGTATGCGCGGAATACTCACGCAGTTTATCTTTATCTTCGACAAGCTCTTTCAAGAATGTCGATTCAGATAACGCCGCCACCCGAGTAATCAACTGAGGATTGGATGAGGTGATTTCGAACTGGCGAATTAAAGCACTGTGAACCGAAATACTTTCACCATCAACCTCGACACTCTCCACGCCAGATAATCCGACACAGCTCAAAATCTGGCTGGATAAGTCAGCATCATTTTCATACCAAACCCCTAATGCATCGCCCGGTTGATAAGTAATACCTGATCCTTCAAGGTCAATTTCAATATGGCGGACATCTTTACCCGAATCCCGGCCAGTAATTTTCTGATTGGTCAGCAACGTCGCAGTATAAGGTTTCAGCTTGGTATATTCGGCAGTAGCACCGCCTGCGGAATGAATCGGTAGCGGCACAACTTCACCCTGCCCTTCCGACATCGATTCTTTAAGAATCCCCAGCGCTTGTTGACGCCACTCTGCTGCCGGAGCGTCATAGTCCACATCACAGTCAACCCGTTCCAAAAATGGTTTTGCACCCAATTTGGCGAGGAAAGCATCAAAATCTTTACCCGTCTGGCAGAAGAACTCATAGCTTGAGTCACCCAGACCAATCACACCATACTGTAGATTCGGTAGTTTCGGTGCTTTTTTGGACTGTAAGAATTCATGCAGCTCAAGAGCATTATCAGGCGCTTCACCTTCACCGTTGGTTGAAGCCACGATGACAACATGGGTTTCCTTGGCAAGATCTTTACCTTTGTAATCACTGGCATCAAAAATCTGTACCGGCAGCCCCTGTGCTTGTGCCTCATGTTCCAGTGCTTCAGCAACCCCTTTTGCATTCCCGGTTTGGGAAGCATAAATAATAGTGAGTTTATCGGCAGGTTTTGCGGCAGCAAGCGGAGACATCGTCGCCGCACCGGCAACCTCACCAGTCTGAGACTGACTCAATCCCCAGAAATATCCGCTGACCCAAGCTAATTGCTGCGGCGACAGTTGTGAAACAGTGTGTTGCAACTGATTAAGTTGCGTATCGTTGAGTGGACTAGAAAATAAACCACTCTGGTTGGAAATATTATTGTTAGCTGAAGACATCGTCACGACTTCCCTATTCATTGCATGACGATAGAGTAACCAAGCTCACTAATAACAAGAAAGAATAGATGAGAATGTTTTATAACTTTTGGGAGTAAGAAAGGCTATAACTCAAGAGATTCGATTCGGACTTGTTTAAAACCGACATCCATCGCGGATTTAGAAGCCATATCTAAATTGGTGTAATGGCACTCTTCGCCATCGTCATCGGTTAACAGAATAAAAGGTCCGTGCGCGTGTCTGAACTCAACAATCCACATACCATTGTCAGAAAAAGGCTCGACAATCGCTTCCACCAAAAGGTTTTCCCGATACAGGGCTCTCAGTTCTTCAAGCGTCATCTCTTGTTCCTCCATGCTGATCACCAACACGCTTATGTCATCATGGAAGATGATGGACGAAAAGTTAAGCTTTTACCGATAAATATATAAAAATAAAATATAAAGATACCAATTAATAACCAAAAGAAATAGCAATTATGCATATTTCTTAAATAACCAAATACCAAGCACAATCACAAGTAACCAAGGCAGCATCTTAATCAACATGGCGAACATACCAAACGCCAAGACAAACAAGAATGACAAGCCAATCGACAACATAACCCCAAACAGCGTCACACCTGTAAAAAATAGCACGCCTGCAAAGATCAACAAATACAGCAGTTCAATCATCATTCTTTTCCTTTATTTTCCCAGCTTTATTTTCTATGAGTAAGCAGAAATCAGGCCAACTCAACACAACCTGAACCCACTGATTTTCCGAGCCTCAGAATGACCTTATGCCAAATCAATCGCTGACAATCGGTCAATCTGACGAATCTCTGGTCAAATTTACACATTTAAAGATTCAGGGATTTTCAACAGTGCTGTTTGAATCACTTCGATTCCCGCGCCTTTTTTATGCGCATTCTCACTAATGTAACGACGCCATTGTCGGGCTCCGGGCATATTCTGAAACAACCCGATCATATGACGAGAGATGTGCCCAAGATATGCACCTTTCGATAATTGCGATTCAATATACGGATACATTTCCTCGACAACCTGTGAGCGCTTTTTCACTGGCGTCTCTAGCCCAAAGATCTGCTGATCGACTTCCGCCAGTAAATATGGATTCTGATATGCTTCACGACCAACCATCACGCCATCAAGTTGCTCCAGATGGGCTTTGGTTTCTTCGAGGCTTTTGATACCGCCATTCACAGCAATCTGCAAATGGGGAAAATCCCGTTTTAACTGATAAGCTCTGGGATAATCTAACGGTGGGATCTCCCGGTTCTCTTTCGGGCTCAGGCCATTCAACCAGGCTTTACGCGCATGGATGGTAAACTGCTCACAGCCACCTTGTTCAGCCACGATCGTTATGAAATCCGTCAGAAATTGATAACAATCCTGCTCATCAATCCCGATTCTTGTTTTCACTGTCACCGGAATATCGACTTCAGCTTTCATTGCAGCGACACACTCAGCAACCAGCTGAGGCTCAGCCATCAAACACGCACCAAACCGGCCATTCTGGACTCGGTCAGACGGACAACCAACGTTGAGATTAATTTCATCATAGCCACGTTCAGCAGCCAATTTAGCACACGTTGCCAGATCCTGTGGATTCGAGCCACCGAGCTGAAGTGCAACCGGATGTTCCTCATCATTGTAAGCGAGAAAATCACCTTTCCCATGAATGATCGCCCCGGTCGTCACCATCTCGGTATACAACAGCGCCTGCGAAGTCAGCAATCGATGAAAATAGCGGCAGTGACGGTCCGTCCAGTCGAGCATGGGTGCAACGGAAAAGCGGCAAGTAGGATACATAGTTTAAATCTCACTATTTTTCAGAACCTTAGCTATACAAGCCACTATAGCCAAGCAAGGCAAATCTAGAGACACGATGCAGGTCGTTCGAGTCTAAGGAGGCGGGATTATACATACCGCCACCAATTGCTTCAAATGAAGTGCTCTCTACCGGAACGAGAGCATCGTCAGCCCACTCATAAATTGCCATTACTTCACTCCGCTCAATAAATCAAAAATCACCCGAGCAAATTGCTTGGTCTTATTCGGGTCGGATAGTAGCTGCATCATCTGCTCTTGGTGGGCATCACTACTATTCAGAATTGCGTCATCAATCGCCCGCGGAAAGTCACCTAACATGGCTTGCTCGCGAGTGTTATTGGCGATTTGGCTCATCACCGTTTCGTTTTCAGTCAACTTGTCACGCACGGTGAAGGCATAATTGATCATGTCTTTATCGGTCAGATTGTCAGTGACAAACACTTCATTCAGTCGCTCAATGATGTGAGACAGGAACTCTTCTTTCTTATCCTTTGGTTTGGCTGTGCCTACATCGTTACTTGGGTGCAACTTGTACTCAGGCGTATTTTCCTTTAGCTGAATGTCCTGTTGACGGATCTTCGACAGACGATAGTGGCTCATCACCACATTACCCAGATCAAGCTCATCCTCTTCAATCACCTTCTCGCGCAACATTGGACGAAGATGGCGCGCATAAAGGCTGAGTTTCTCTAGCTCTTTGTCGTCGTAATCAACAATCTGCGACATAAACTCATAGAAACGAACAAAACTGCCTAAATCCTTCTTGAAGATTTCTAAACGGTCTTTTTCCTGCTTACACGCTTTAAAGGTGTTCTCTGCATTGGCAATTAACACCGCATCACCAGTCTTCTTGGTGCGTTCAAACACGTTTTTGGCATGAATATATTCTTCGACCGCAGAGGTATAGCGCTTGCGCCATCGATCAATGGCTGGCTTACAGATATTACTGATGGCCGCATTAGACTTGTTCTTGGTAAAAAAAGCATCAACGAACTGCTCGACCTCCGACCATAAGAAAATACCGCTAGCACGCAGCTTCTCTGATAGGTCAAAAATCTTGTCAGGGTCAGTGACATCCTCCAGCTCTGCCACTTGATAATAAGGCTGGAAAGCATCAAGAATATCTTGCGGATCGTTATAGAAGTCGAGCACGAAAGTACCGCATTCTGCTTTCCCCGGATAGATACGGTTGAGGCGAGAAAGTGTCTGTACACACTCAACGCCAGCCAGCTTCTTATCTACATACATTGCACAGAGTTTCGGTTGGTCAAAGCCTGTCTGGAACTTGTTGGCAACCAACATCACTTGATAGTCATCGGTGTTGAAGGCTTTGCGCATCTCACGACCTTTAAGATCAGGGTTCATGTTGTGCTCAGTAAATTTCTGATCCATAAACGCCGTGCTGTCTGGGTCGGCGGCATTAAATTCCACTTCTCCAGAGAACGCGACTATCGCACGAATCCCCGCATAACTATTTTCTGCCACGTATTTATCAAAAGCCAGTTTGTAGCGCACAGCCTCTTTACGAGAGCTAGTGACCACCATAGCCTTAGCTTGACCACCCAATAAGCCCATCACGTTCTTTTTGAAGTGCTCAACAATCACTTTCACTTTCTGCGAGATATTGTGGTCATGTAGGCGCACCCAGTTATTGAGTTTCAGCTTGGCCTTTCCTGAATCGACCTCTTTATCTTCCGCTTCCAGCTTTTGCTTGAGCTGATAGATCACCTTGTAGTTGGTGTAGTTCCTCAAAACATCAAGAATAAAGCCTTCCTCAATCGCCTGACGCATTGAATAGATGTGGTAAGCCACTGGCAAATTGCGTTTAGATGCTGGCTGCTCTGGGTCAGGTCTGCGACCAAACAACTCCAGAGTCTTTGGCTTTGGTGTGGCGGTAAAGGCGTAATAACTCAGGTTAGCACTGCCCCGACGAGCCGCAACGGTGGCATCAAGAATATCTTCTGAGGAAAGTTCGGTATCATCATCGGCTTCATCCGTCATCAACACTTCTTTGAGCTGGCGAGCGGTTGCACCTGTTTGTGACGAGTGCGCTTCATCGGCAATAATGGCGTAACGACGCTCTTTCAGTGACGTTGAATTCTCGATCGCCTTTAATACATGCGGGAACGTTTGAATGGTCACGATGATGATAGGCTGAGAGGTTTCCAATGCTGTTGCTAGCTTCTCTGATTTAGAGCCATCCCCCTCTTTGCGGTTGATGCGCCCCACCACGCCATCAGCATGTTCAAACTGATAGATGGTATCTTGTAGCTGATCATCCAGAACGGTGCGGTCAGTCACCACAATCACCGAATCAAACTGCTTGTTGCCGTTGGCATCATGCAAGGTCGAAAGTTGGTGCGCTGTCCATGCAATCGAGTTGGACTTGCCCGAACCTGCACTGTGTTGGATGAGGTACTTATTGCCTGTGCCTTCTTCAATCGCGGCATTAACCAGCTTGGTGACGACATCCCACTGGTGGTAACGCGGGAAGATCAGGGTTTCTTTCTTGGTCTTACGACCCTCCCAATCTTCTTTTTCTTCAATTTGAAGATGGATAAAGCGCCCGATGATATTGAGCAGATTGTCTGGCGTTAATACTTCATTCCACAGATAATCAGTCGCGTAGCGGTTTTCATCTTCGGGAATGTCATTGCCCTTACCGCCATCATGTGTGCCTTTGTTAAACGGTAAGAAGAATGTCTCTTCACCCACAAGCTTGGTTGCCATGTGAACTTCATACTGACTTACCGCGAAATGCACTAATGCACCGCGTTTAAAACTCAATAGTGGCTCTGGCTTTTTGGTGGCAGGGTCTTTCGGTAAACGGGTCAGTTTGTATTGCGCAATGGCGTTTTCTACTGCTTGTTTGAACTCAGATTTCAACTCGAGGGTAGAAACTGGCAAGCCATTAACGAACAGCACTAAGTCAATGCGCCATTTCTTAGCCTGTTTACCAGTCGCCTCGAATTCAGCTTGCGTAGCATAAGGGCTATAAACCAGCTCTGGCACAATACGACAGATGTTTTGCTGATAACGCGCCAAGGTTTCAGGGTTGAGGTCATGCTCTGGCTTAAACTGACACAATTCAAAACGGGCATTGCGGATTTTTAAACCATGACGAAGCACGCCCAAGGTGCCAAAAGTGCGTGATGCGCGGTCGGTAGCATTTTCATCGGCTTTTTTAAGCTGCGTGACCAAGGCATCAAGGAAGTGGCGCTCTGAGTCGGTCGGGAAGACTTTGCAAAACTTCTCCCACTCTTTCGGCTGAGTCTCTTTGATAAACGTCAGCACATCCGCTTCATAGAGAGCCGATTCGCGGTTGTAGCCTTCACCAGTACCCTGCACCCAGCCATTAGCCACCATTTGACTGATGATGTCGTCCTGAAATATTTTTTCCCTTGTCGCGTCAGTCATACTTTAACCCTGTTTATCGCATTTGGTGGGCAAAGCCTCATGCATAATCGGAGGCTCATATTTAAGCTGAAGCTTTTCCTTACCTACTTTCTCCGCTAATTTATCGTATACATTTTGCAGAGCATCAAAGCGTGCTTGTCTGTCATAGAGTTCGAGTACGAATTCAAAAATCTGAAAAGCATAGAGTAAGTCTAATTCATCAACATTGTTGCCGTGAGTGCCTTCATTTCCAACCAGTTTCAGTGCTTCAAGATACATGGCTTCTTCTGGATGAGGCTTTGCTAAATTTTGTACTTTACGATTTAGGTTGTTACCTTCGATTTGTTGATGGTCACAAAATCGCTCCATGGCTCTGCGTAACTTCGCAGCAGAAGAGGATGGATCAAAATGGAAATATTTGAAGGCATCAAAAAGCTCTTCGCTAATGCTGTCAGGAACATTTTTAGAAATGGGAAACATCACCAGCGGAGGAGAAAAGTGATCAAATTTCACGTGTGGAATAACATCATCTGAATTTAAGAAACCTTTTTCAGGAATCAACTTAATTCCAGAGGCTGAAACGCTTTCTTGACAACTTTGGCAAGTAAAAAAGCAGTTCAGTAAATGTGGGCTTCCATTGATAGGATTGGTATATGAGTCATGCACTGACGCTACCGCTCCAATGATTTTCCACAAAGTAATATCTTCTGCTTTTATAGACTGTGTCATTGGTTCACTTGATTGAAGAAGTTTTGCCTTTTCCGCTTTGTACTTGCGATTTTTAGCAAGAGACTCTTTGCTAAGCTGTCTACTTTGAATACTCTCATGCTCTAGTTTTAGTTCGTTTTTTTGGCAGTGAGGACAAGGCAATAATGGATAGCTTTTAATTGAGGAGTAACCAATTAATTTACTCCAAAGCGTTATATCCATTGCCATGTTAGTTTGTGGTGTTTGTGCCCGTTCTTGTGTTGTGTCTTTCATAACCTTGTTCTTCTAATTCTTGTTAGCCAACCAAAGAGAAAAAAACACTCTGCTTCCTTAAGCTAGAGTGGCAATAGGTTTAAGCGGTTTGTTCCAACGCTTGATTCTGAGATGTTGGTGCTTGCCAGTTACGCACATCAATCTTACCTGTGACTGCAGCCGAGATAAGCGCTGTTCGGCGTTCACTAGATAGCTCAACGAACTCCTGAGCTTTGTTTATTGCAGTTGAATACTTTGTTATTTTTTTATCAATAAAGTCTAACAACTGTGCCTGCTCTTCTAAATTTGGGAAAGCTAGTGGCAAATCACCCAAGATTCCCATATTCAAACCTTCCATCGTCGATCCTTGAGAAGCTTCACTTAAGCGACTTTGATAACGTAGGCTCATTATTAACGCTTGAACAAAACGAGGTAATATTTTCGTTGAAGCAAATTTATACCGGACAAGTCGAGGGTTTATGATGCCAAACTCTGCACTCTTAGGAACTACAGCAACTTTGCCAACAGTTCCCATTACTGATACAAGAACATCATCAGGAAATACTGTATATCTTGTCATTTCTTTATATTTATCTTCAGAAATAAAGTAATCACCAACGGTAAAATCATTGCTGATGACTTGTTGCTGCCCATATACTTTGATTCCAGATATTGTATACATTGCTTTTGTTAACGAGGCTCCATACGGACCAGCGGCTTTTTCATCTACTAAATATTTTAACGGCACCACATCCCAATGCTCAGGCACTTCCCCTAACCACTCTACACCAGAATCTTTCATGGGTGCTTGGGGGTTCAATCCTTTAGTCACCGCATGGCTAATCACCGCTTGGCGTTTTTCTTTCAGCAGCTTAATCAGTTGCTGCTGCTTTTCGATCAAGGTGTCAATTTTGGCAGTTTCGTGATCGAGGAAGTTAGTTATAACATCTGCTTCATTTTCACTCGGTAACGGCATGTCGAGGTTATCGATTGTGTTCATGCCCAAGTTTTTCTGAGTGTTTGAATTAGCAAATACTTCACATTGGGCTTGAAGCATATTTGATTGCAGGCAGTAATATATATATTTCCCATATCTGTTACTCTTTGCTGTGATGACAGCTAAAGGCGACCAAACATTAAAATCTATATTACTGTCAACATAGGCAACCTTTCCCACCGATGCGGCCTTACCCAGCAAAACATCACCTTGCTTTGGATGGCATTTCATTGAGTAACGTATATGGTCTTCTTCTGATATATATCGGCAACCATTAAAAACCAATTTGTTATCTTGAATTCCATCAACTGATAAAAAGGGAATACCATCGTCCATAAATTTAGGCGTCTCATGAGGGCCATCTTTTACAAAACCAGAACAAATATACTTCAATGGTACAAGCTGCCATGATGCTGGTAAGCGACTTATCCATTCGTTGTTCCAGCTTCTATATTCCGAATATGCCTGATACTTCCCCATTACGAATGCACCTCTTGCAGCAGCTTCATAATGTCGGCACTGACGGCATCCAAATCAGCATCAATTTCTGCCAAATTACGGGGTGGTTGATAGACATAGAAATGGCGGTTAAAAGGGATTTCGTAGCCGACTACACCAATCTCATTATCTTGGTCATCGCGCTTATCCGCGTTGATCCACGCATCGGCAACGTGTGGCTGCACTTCGCGCTTGAAGTAGCTTTCGATTAAGTTTGATGTTGTCACAGATGGATCAAGTGGCACGTTCTCGTTATCACGTAGGTCGCCATCTTGCTGGAACTCAACAACCTTGCCTTTGTAATCAAAAGCCCCGTATAGCGGCTGTGCGTCTTCTTTGAGCACTTTTTTGATCACCGGCTCAGCATCTGGATTTTTCCATGTGACCGCATCAATCAATTGTTTCTTCTGCTTGACATCGAACTTGATGCCAGTGGTCTTGAATGCGCCTTTCAAGGTCAGTTCAAATTGGTTGAAGTCGTCGGATTGCTGCGCCCTTCCGCCAAGACTGTCGCCAACGGCTACTTGCAGGGCTTTGGCATCATCCATCAGGGCTTTCTGGCTGAGCCACAGTTTGCTATCCAGCACATCCTTAATTTGCTTTTCTTTTAGCTCTGGGAAGTCGGCTTTGATCAAGACACGAACTTCTTTTTCCACATCAGTTAGTGAGCCGTACGTGTCTTCCGTCCACTCCGAGCCAAACTGCTCAAAAACTGCCTGCATCACGGTATTCAATGGCTTAGGTGCAAAGCGCAATGATGCCACAGCTTCATCGGTGATTTGTGCTGACAGACGCAGTGGGCGCTCAATAGTGAGGCGACGATAGCCAAACTTATGCGTCTCGAAGATTTTGCTGGCGAAGTGTTTTTGGTTGTCCGTCACACCATCTTGGGTCAAGGTATCGATTTCTTCAAAGTCACCAAAGTTTTTCGTGATAGTGCGAATTTCGTCATCAGTTAAATAGTGACGCTTAGAGCCTAATGACTTACGCATTTTTGTACTTAAGTTAGCGCCATTAATCAATTGCACTTTGCCCTTACGTGCAGGGTCTTTTTTGTTACTCAGTACCCAAACATAGGTCGCAATGCCTGTGTTGTAGAACATGTCGGTAGGCAGTGCGACAATCGCTTCAAGTAGATCAGCTTCAAGGATGTAGCGGCGTATTTCACTCTCACCGCTACCCGCACCACCAGTAAATAGTGGAGAACCATTAAGGATAATGCCAATACGACCGCCATCGATCACTTGGTTGTCGACATTCTTCTTATCACGCATCTTGCTGATAAGGTGCATCAGGAACAGTAACGAACCATCAGACACACGCGGCAAGCCTGCGCCAAAGCGCCCATCAAAGCCTTTTTGCTGGTGCTCGTCTTTGATTTCACCTTCAATCTTTTTCCAATCCACACCAAACGGCGGGTTAGACAGCATGTAGTCAAACTGATCTGCTGGCAGTTGGTCATTAGACAGGGTGTTACCCAGTTTGATGCGGCTAACGTCTTGCCCTTTGATCAGCATATCTGCCTTACAGATAGCGTAGGACTCCGGGTTTAGCTCCTGACCAAACGCACGCATTACCGCTTTCGGGTTGAGTTCGTGTACGTATTCCATACCAGAAGAAAGGAAGCCGCCTGTACCCGCTGTTGGATCATAGATGGTGCGGATGATGCCATCTTTGGTTAGGGCTTCGTCGTCTTCCATAAACACCAAAGAGGTGGTTAAACGCACGATGTCACGCGGAGTAAAGTGCTCACCAGCAGTATCATTCGAGCTTTCCGCAAAGCGGCGAATAAGCTCTTCAAACACTAAACCCATCTCATAGTTAGAGATCTTGGTTGGGCTAAGATCGGTGGTGGCAAACTTCTTCACCACTTTATAAAGCAGGTTGGCATCTTCCAGCAGACCGACAAATTCATCAAACTTGAAGTGCTCGAAGATTTCACGCGCATCTTTAGAGAAAGATTGAATGTACTTCTCAAGGTTCGCCTTAATGTTGCTTTGCCCCATCTTGCCAAGGTTCATCGGCGAGGTATTAAAGAAAGCCAAGCCATCTGGCTGTGCTGGTGACTGCGTAGCACGTAGTAGGAATTTTTCTTGTGCTTCTTCTGGCAGATTCATCACTTTGATGCGTTCATGCTCGGCAACTACAGAATCTTTGCTCGGTTCCAGTACACACTCAAGACGACGAAGCAGGGTAAACGGCAGGATCACACGACCGTATTGAGATTGTTTGAAGTCACCGCGCAGCAGATCAGCCACCGACCAAATAAAAGCGGCGGTTTGAGAGAAGTTGTTGTTAGTCATCGAGAATAGCCCAAAAGCGTTGAATACGACATTGGGGACATTATACTGAAGACGCTGCTAAAGTCCGACGGTTAAGTCATTAAAAACACTTCTATGCTCAAGCTCACAAGTTTTTCAAAACTTGCATCATCCCGATTTTATGTAGCAAGTGTCACGGAAACCAAATGTCAGGCTCCGTCTTATAATGGATAATGGAAATATTGGAGTGAGTCACCGCCATATGGCATATGGAATAAGACAAATAATTGATACGAAAAGGCTCACCATGTTGTGAGCCCTCATCATTCAAAGCCTTTCACACTGACTTATGTCTTTTACATAATCACGCATGAGATTTTCTTTGTATCCACTTTTACGTGGGCACTCTATGAAGTTATTTGCTTTAATAATTAAGAAATAATTAGCATAGTTAATACTGAGTCCTAACATAGCAGACGCTATTAACAATGTTATCAAAACATTACTCTTCGGTTTAATATCACCATATTTTTTATTTTGAACCAATTCATATGAACGGCAGTAAGTACCTATAGAAAGCCATACAACAAGAACAAAACAGCTCATTGGGATGATGCCAGAAAAAGAAAACATAACAGCGTTGGTACTCCTAAACAACGTTTGAAGGAATGCTTCCCATATAACCCAAGCCATTAATAAAATAAATATAACCCCAAGGGTTATGATTATGATTTGTCTCACTTTAATTTCATTTTTCATCAAATGTTTCTATTGTTTTTTCTACGATTTTCTTTTCAAAATCTGTAACTTTGTCAACAGCCCAAATACTAAAAGATACGATAACAAGAATTGCTAGTTTTGCGACTATCGTTTGCGGAGCAATGATAGCACTCGCAAGAAGCTGACCACTTGCAATTGCAAAAGCATTCACCAACAATTTCGCTTCGTCTATTCCTAGCTTTCTAAGAGTATATGCATCATTGACAATGAACTGGAGTGAATTAATTGCAGATCCAACTAATATCTCTAGTGATCCTGACACTTTCACATACCGTACCATGCCTTTTGTGGAATCCAGCGCCCCAAGTCCTAATTTTACCACTTGTTCATTGTTGGCTTTAAACACACCACCATAAAGTAAAGTTTGCTTCCATTTGTCATAATCTTTCAGGAGCAAGTATTCAACTCCGTCGACTTCTTTAATAAAAGCAACGCTTCCCAGACCACCCAAAGCCTTCGCTGTGTCTCTGGCATTATATAACCCGGTTACCGTGTCTTTGACCGTTTTGGCAGCATCCAGACTATCAAAGAAAACTTTCCACTCCTCCGGTGCCAAAACCGCAAATTTCACCGTCTCCTGCTCGTAGACAACTTGTACCTCTTTTGATAAACCATATTCCGGCCAGTACATATTGTTCGGATTTATTTTAATCGTGCGAGTATTGCTTCCGGTCTGAGTCACACTTGAGGTACGACTGGCAACACTGGATATACTTTCTGAATACTGCGCGGCAACGGATGAAGCAGGCTGACTTGTCCGGTTTGCTATTTTTGCCAGCGGTTTTACTGGCGTACTTGCTGCTGTTCCGCCCGGGCCATCACCGATATTGACTGTACCACTGCCAACATTGACGATACCGCCACAACTGATAGAACATCCGGACATTGCTGCTGGTTTGCCATCTATCATCACCATTGATGAGCCAGAAGAAATCGTCCTTGGATGCGGGGAATGTTTGGGCTTATCGTGGGCGGTCAGCGGATCACCAACGCGAGCCGCTGGAATCCCATCAAATTTGACCGTCGGTGAGCCAGATATAATAGGCGTTGGCGGAAACCCATCGTGATCGCTTCCCATATCACCAACTTTTGCGCCTTTAGCCATAACCTTTATTCTCATCTGAATCAAAACAGAGATAATAAGATGGTCACTTTCGACAAATAAACAGAATTGAGTCCATTTTTTAATTCATTTGAAATATCTTCAGAAAAAGGAATTTTTTATTGATGTTGTAATCGATATATTGCTGACCGCTTTAAACGCACTAGGGCGGCAGTTGATCAACTGCCGCCCTAGAATTATTCCGGTTCAATTGTCGCTTGACGTTAAACCGATATCGTCATCATTTCTTCTTCCTCAACAGCTTCGGTTGCTGCGCCCTTGTATCTATTCTGAATGTGATTTTCCACAATATTGCCGCTTTCGAACTTAATCAGCTGATCGGCAAGATGGAAATAACGATCATCATGGCTGATGACCAACACCAGTTTATTCTGACGTTTCAGTTCAGGAATGATCCGGGTGTAGAAGATCTCGCGGAAACGCGGGTCTTGATCCGCAGCCCACTCGTCGTAAAGACAGATCGGCGTATCTTCGATATATGACATCAGTAATGCCAACCGTTTTTTCTGTCCCTGAGACATCGCAACGGAGGAGAGCTTGCCATCCTTGGAAGTGACTTTCGTGGTCAGTTCCAGATCAGCGAGATATTTTTGGATCACTTCGTCTTTTTCCGGCTCACCCTCACCATTGAGAACATGCTCAAATAAATGGAAATCCGAGAAAATAGTCGAGAACATCTGTTGATATTCATGCATATCAATTGACTCCGAGACCACTTTATCATCGAGCTGAATCGTACCTTGATTCGGGCGATACAAGCCAACCAACAATTTGGCAAATGTCGATTTACCACTACCGTTTCCACCGGTCAGGAAAATCGCCTCACCACGCTGAAATTCAGCATTCACGGGGCCGACATGGAATGAATATTCATCATCTTCCGATTGATACTGAAACATCATGTCCCGAACGGTCAGGCGCTGCCATGATTCATTTTCCGCTGGTGGTTTTTTCTCCGCTTCCGTGGTGCGCTGAAAATCTTCCAGCTCCGCCAGTTCAAGGCTCTCGATATTGCGGTAAGAGCTTGAACAGTCACTGAAGCGACTCATCGAATCAATCACACCCTGCAATGGATTCACCATATACAGAATGGTCAGGACAAACGTGACGATCACTTCCAGCGGCACATTGGGAAAATAAATCCGACTGCCGAAGACAATAATGCCAATCACGAAGAACACTAACGTCGAAGCCATACTGCCCATCATGGTAAAGATCACCGACACTTTAACGCTCCGCTCACGAATCGCTTTAAAGTTCGGCTCCAGGAGCTGATTGTAGGTAAAACGGCGACGATTGGCATTGATACTCAGCTCTTTAATCCCGTCAACCAAGGTTTTGAGACCACTGAACATATCATCTTCATACTCACGTAGCAGCATGTAATGGTGGAATCCGCGTTTCAGGAAAAACTTAGCAATCACGACAATCAACGCAATCAAGACGAAGACGACCGAGAACAGTTCCCATGAGGTATACACCATATATCCGAGACACAGCATCACCGTCACTAAGCTGTAGATAAAGCCCGGCAACATCAACAGTCCGTCAGATAACTTGGCTGCATCCGTTTTCATCGCCGCCATTACACGGTGACCACCAATCTGTTCCAGCATCGCATACGATGTTGAAAGCAGCCGCTTCGCCAGTGAATCACGAAACTCATACACCACCCGGGCACTCAATTTTGCCAACAGATAACGGGAGGCGAGGCTGAACAATAATACCGTCGCCACCACACCGACAAAAATCAGAAACGCATTTGGGCCGGGTGATTTTCCGGCACCAATCAGGCTGACCTGAGCCGTGATGATTCTCAGCATCATAATCCCCGCTAACGCACCAACCACACTCAGGACGGTTGCTGCGAAGATCTGCCATTTAAAACGACTTAAAATGGATTTAAACATCTCAATTCCTCATCTATTTGAATGTGGCTGCACGCTCGAATACAGTGGCCACAACATCTTCAGTTAAATAGCAGTCTGACCCTGAATCGTATCCGTCAGCAGACGAACGTCGGGTTGCTTTAATAATGTCATATGATTTCCCAAACTTTGTCGCACGCTGATGTCAGGCATCAGTGTCTTCCAACCGACAAAACGTTCCGGTGACGAACCTTGTGCGATCACCAGCGTGGTCGGCGTTTCCGGTAAAACCGCCGGTGTAAACCAAATACGAATGTGCGTTGCAAAAGCGCGATAAATCGCTTCAAAGTCACTGTTCCGGGTGCTTTTCGGCAGCAGGCCGCTGTCAATCAAACGACTTAACGTCAACGCAAGACGCGCATGATACGAGAGCGGTGCCAGCTCGCTTGATGTTAAACCGAGTGAACAGCCGCGCATTTCAAATAACTCAATCAGACGGATCAAAGCCTGAAGATCACTGTATTCCTGATGATAGGTGCGCATCGGCACCCGGGAATCTGCGATTGTCAGTGATTTCACCGGAATGCCTTGTGCCTCCATCTGAGTCACCAGCGACAGAGCGACCCAGCCACCAAATGAGTGACCGACAATGTGCAGCTCATGTGCGCCCAGTTGATCTCGTAATGCATCGAGATAGAAAGATGCCGCCGCCTCAACACTGCTATGAGGAATACCGCCACCCCATAATCCCCGCGGTTGAATCGCCAGAACCGTCCAGTCAGATGGCATGGTCTGAACAAAATCAACAAACGAGAACACATTATCCCCGGCACCGGGAATACAGACGACAAGTGGTTGACCGGATTTACCGTTCTGCAATTTCATCACCGGGGTCTCATCCGCGACCGGATATACTGGATTGTGCCGATAAAAATCTGCGCGATGGGCAATCACTTGTGAAATCGCTGCACCGACATCTGCAATATAAGGGGCACTCATCAACTCATAATGTGTCCCGGGGACGGTGACACAGTGGATATTTTCACGCGGTAGAATTTGTGACCACCCAAGCAGCGGCTCAATATCCAGTGATTGTTGTGTCGCAATCAAGTCGAGGTGAATCGGTAAAGGCAATGGCTGATACGCTGCGCGGAGAAAGTCTTTCTGATGGATTAACATCTGATGAAAATACGTTTCCGTCCACGCCTGAGGTAAATAGCCCTCAGTACATCCGATGCGATAGTAGTCCTGCCAGTGGTCTTGCTTTGGCAGTTCAACAGCAGCACCGCGCATCTGTCCGGCAAGATATTCGACGATATGATGGCTCAGCGCCGTGATCATCTCGTCATCAGTCTGCACCGGCTGTTCAATGATGCTCGGTACCCAGCTATCTAACATACCGATAAATTCAATCTGCTGATCCTGACCGAGTAACTGCGCCGCCACTTCATAAGCCAACACACCACCGGAAGACCAGCCAAACAGACGATATGGCCCTTGCGGCTGGATCTGACGGATCATACTGACATAACGTTCTGCCATCCGTTGATAGGTTTTCAATGAGGTCTGCATCCGATCCGGTGCCGATAATCCGTAGACCGGAATATCTGGATCGATGTTCGCTGTCAACGTCGGTCCGTATAACAATTCTCCGCTGAATTCAGGGACGATAAACAGCGGCAGTTGTTTCCCGGTGGTACGGAACGGGATGGCCTGATCGTGATCGTGCTGCGCGGTACTGTCAGCGTCTTGGGTCGCTGCATCCTGCGCCTGAGCAAATGTTGCTGCCAGTTCATGCAGAACAGGCGTTGTCATTAATCTCGCCAAGTCCAGCGTCATCCCCTGTCGCTGCGCTTCACCGACCATCCGCACCGCCAGCAAGGAGTGACCGCCCAACTCAAAGAAGTTGTCGGCACGACCCACTTGCTCAACACCCAGCAGCGCTGACCAAATTGCTGCCAGTTGCTGCTCCGCATCACCCACCGGTGCTTGATATTCATGCCGCACTACTGAACTAATATCCGGCTCCGGTAATGCCTTACGGTTCACTTTACCGTTCGGTGTTAATGGCATCGCATCAATCACCACATATACCGACGGTACCATGTGCGCCGGTAAGCGCTCAGACAACTCGGCCTTCAGTGTCGCCACATCCGGCACCGCATCCGCCTGTGCCGCGGTGTAGTAACCGACTAACTGTTTATCAGCGCTCTGTTTTTCAGAACGGGTACCGAAGGCTCGCGCAACCACCACACCATCCTGAACACCGGTACAACCTTGTAGCGCTGAGCTGATTTCACCCAGCTCAATCCGGAAACCACGGATTTTGACCTGGTCATCATTGCGGCCCCGATATTCAATCGTGCCGTCCGGTAACCAGCAACCCACATCGCCGGTACGGTACATCACCGGATGAGCGTGCTCATCAGCGGTATACGGATTGGCAACAAACCGCTCAGCCGTCAGCTCATCACGGTTGAGATAACCCCGCGCAACCTGAACACCACCAATGTATAACTCCCCTTCAACACCCACCGGTACCGGATGGCCCTCACTGTCGAGGACATACATCTGCGTATTCGCCACCGGACGTCCGATTGAAACCCGGTCACCCGCCAGTTGCCGTGGACAGTACCACGCGGTGACATCCACCGCCGCTTCCGTCGGCCCATACAGGTTATGTAATTCAATCTGTGGCAGACGCGCATAGCTCTTGCGTATCGCTTCCGCCGGTAGCGCTTCACCACTACAGAACACCAAGCGCAGGCTCGGACAATCATCAGGGCTGACCACCTCAAGGAAGCTCTGCAACATTGGGGGGACAAAGTGCACAATCGTTACCCCTTGGGTGGTCATAAGGTTTTTTAAGTAATCCGGGTCTTTGTGCCCTTCGGGTTTCGCCATCAGTAATGTCGCCCCCGACCACAGCGGGCAGAAGAACTCCCACACCGACACATCAAAACTGAACGGGGTTTTCTGCAATACCACATCATCTGCGTTGAACCCGTAGTCTTGTTGCATCCAGTGCAGACGATTGACCACGCCACGATGCTCGTTCATCACCCCTTTCGGTAAACCCGTCGAGCCCGACGTGTAAATGATGTATGCCAGATGACGGTTGGTCAGCTCAGCTACCACAGGATTGGTTGTCGGACTATCAAGCCATGGTTGCACCGGAGAGGCCAAATCGACTAAACGGGTTGTTTCAGGAATCTCTCCCAGACGTGCCACTAAACTGTCGCAGGTCAACAAGGCCACCGGCGCACTGTCGGACAACATATACGTCAGTCGCTCACTCGGATACCCCGGGTCGAGCGGGACATACGCGCCACCCGCTTTGAGAATCGCCAGCAGAGATACCACCAGCTCACAACTTCTTTCCAGACAGACCGCAACCCGGCTGTCCGGACGCACGCCTTGTTCAATCAGCCAGTGCGCCAGTTGGTTTGCCTGTGCATTAAGCTCGGCATAACTGAGCGACTGGTCGTCAAACACCACCGCGGTCGCGTCTGGGCTACGAGCCACCTGCGCTTCAATCAGCGTATGCAGACAGGATGCGTCAGGGAATGACGTTTGCGTCTGGTTAAACTGATTGAGCACGAGGTCGCGTTCAGCATGGGGCAGCACGATTAACTGACCAACCGGACGCGCCGGTGCATCGGTTAAGGTCGTCATTAACGCGGTCAGCGCTTGCTCGACCATTTCCGCCATCCGTTTCGCGCCGATACGGTGATCAACTTTAAAATCTAAACTAAAACCCACGCCTTCGAGATCATCGACCGACAGCCCGACCGGATAGTTGGTCCGTTCTTCATTGGCGAGCATCTCAATGCCTTCCCACGCCGAAACCGATTGTGCAGCGTCGATATCCGTTTGGGCACTTCCGCCTTGATAACGGTAATTTAAAAGTGACGTGAATAATGGTGCCGGGGCACTGACACCACTACATTTCTGTACTTGAGATAGCGGTGCATGCTCATAGTTAAGTAATTCGGCCAGTCGCTGATGGGTCATCTGCACCGCTTCCCCGGTTTTCATCTGCCCAAGAGACAAGCGCAGCGGTAAGGTATTGAGAAACATCCCTAACGCGCGATCCGCCCCGTCACCGCCGGCCATCCGGCCGAACAGTACAGTGCCGAAAACCACATCATCCCGCCCCGTGGTGGCCCGAACCACCAATCCCCATGCCAGATGGAACAGGCTCGCTGCACTGACGCCATATTGCCGGGCCTGAGAACGGATCTGCTGTGCCAGCCGATCATGAACCGGGTGGCGTAACGATTCAATCTCATAGCCATGACTCTGTGTTTCCAGCCAATCAAACGGTGCAGAAGGCTGCTCGATGTCAGCCAACTGCTCACGGAAATAATCGAGATATGTTTGCTGACTCAGTTCGGTTCGCGCCTGAGCGACAAAATTCCTAAATGAGATGGGCTGTGGTAATGCATGCTCCTGTCCCAGCAAATGTGCCTGCACTTCCTCGATCACTAATTCCAGCGTGGTGTGATCCATACACAAATGGTGCTGAAGTAAGCACATGACCCAACGTTGTTGCGCCGGATCGGCAATATAATGAACCGCTAACATTGGGGCTTGAGAGACATCCATCTGCACGCGGGAAGGCGCAAAATAGGCCTGTAGTCGCGCCACCAGGTCGGGCGACGACGCAGCGTTGTTGTCCGCTCCGTCATGCGAAGATGAAACCGCCAATAGTTGCTCCATCTGTAGCGCATGAATCGCAAGTGGCGCTTGACGCCACACCACCTGATGCGCTTCCCGTAGTCCGTCCCAGACGATACCGGTCCGTAAAATATCATGACGCTGAATCACAGCCTGTAATGCATTGAGAAAATCCGTCATCCGCGATTGTTGATCAAAGGTGAGGATCACGGGCGTAATGTATGGGTCACTCTCCTTCTGCAGGATATGGTGATACAAAATGCCTTCCTGTAACGGGGCCAGCGGATAAATATCCTGAATATTGGCGGCGCCACCCGACACACTGGCGGTAATCACATCAATCTCTGCGGCGGTCAGCTCGGTGAGCGGCAACATCTCAGGAAGAATCTGCGTACACGCTTCAGGAATCTGATTGCTCGGTACACTTGCAGCCAGTGGCACAGCGTTTTCTGTCAGCGCGTTTGCCAGCGCAGCCAGTGTCGGATGATTGAACAACGCTTTGACACTCAGATGATAGCCACGCTGACGCAGTTGTTCGATCAACTGAACCGACAGGAGTGAGTGCCCGCCCAGTTCGAAGAAATGATCTTGGCGGCCAATCCGTTCAAGGCCCAATAAGTCACACCAGAGGGTAGCAAGTAACTGTTCAACCTCGGTTTGTGGCGCTTCATAGATCCGGTGGGCAAATGCGCTTTCATCAGCCGGAGGCAAGGCCTTATGATCCACTTTACCGTTCGGTGTCAGCGGTAATTGTTCCAGTAACATATAAGCCGATGGAATCATGTAATCCGGCAGGCTCTGATGTAAACGAGATTTGAGCGCAGCCAAGTCAACGGTGACACCAACAGTCTGCGTGTAATAGCCGACCAAACGTTGATTGCCGCGCTGATCTTTTTGCGCGGTGACGACCGCTTCCTGAATCCCCTCGCAGCGACGCAGTGCGGTTTCAATTTCACCCAACTCAATACGATAGCCACGGATTTTGACCTGATTGTCACAGCGTCCCTGATAGTGGATCAGGCCGTCTTGCTTCCAACATCCTAAATCACCAGTGCGGTACATCCGCGCATCGGCTTGGGGTGAGAATGGATCGGGCAAGAAGCGCTCGGCCGTCAGTTCAGGACGATTCAGATAACCGCGGGCAATCCCGACACCACCGAGGTAGATTTCACCGGTCACACCGTGGGGCACCGGCTCACCGCGGGCGTCAAGAATATAAATCGTGCCGTTGGGTCTTGGTAATCCAATCGGTGGTTCACCGTTAAACCCTTGATGTAACGCGCATGTCGTCCCCCAGATGGTAGTTTCTGTCGGTCCGTAACCGTTATACACCATGCGACCTTCGGTCAGCCAAGGTTCAATCACTGTCCGGGTGACGGCTTCTCCCGCAGTTAACAGCATCTTCAAATCCGGTAACGACACATCGGTGCGCAGACTCCCCAGCGCTGCGGGCGGTAAAGGGGCATGCGTAATGCGGCGCGATTTGAGAATCGTCAGTAACGCTTCTCCGAGGGGCTGCTCCGACCCGGCAAAATGTAACTCGGCACCAGAGCAGATTCCCAAGACTATCTCAAACAGACTCGCATCAAAGCTGATTGAACTGAACTGTAATACCCGGCTTCCCCGGCCGACAGCGAGCATATTTCGCTGCGCATATGACACGTTACATATCCCTTGGTGGGCAATCATCACCCCCTTCGGTTTGCCAGTCGAGCCGGAGGTATAGATGATATAGGCCAGATGTTGTGCCGTCAGACCAAGCGCGGCAACATCCAAATTGGTCGTCGCATAGTCAGCCCACATATGGCGATGGGCATCCACATCTACAACCGTGCATTCCGGTGCGATTTCACCGAGCCGCGGCAGCACGTCTGCATGAGTGATCAACACCTGCGGTGCACTGTCGGTCAGCATATGAATCAGACGCTCGTCAGGATAATTGAGATCCATCGGCACATACACCCCGCCCGCTTTCATCGTCGCTAACATCGCAATCAACAAATCAGCACTCCGGGGGAGAGCAATCGCCACACGGCTGTCGGGACCGACACCGTGTTCAACCAGCCAATGTGCCAATTGATTCGCCCGCATATTGAGCTCACCATAGGTCAATGACTCACCATCAGTGACCAGCGCGGTTGCCTCCGGTGTTTCATCAACAAACGATTCGAACAGTTGATGAATACAGGCATCATCAGGAAATGCCATAGCGGTCTGATTCAACGTGGTAATGAGGTAATCCCGCTCGGATTGCGGCAGAATCGGCAACGTGCGGACATCAGCATCACACTCAGCAACCATTCCTTCCAGCAGGCATTTCCAGTAACCGAAATAACGCTTGATCGTGGCGGAATCAAACAGTGCTGTCGCATAGTTCAGCGTACCGGACAAATGGTCATCACATTCGGTCATGAGCAGCGCTAAGTCTACTTTGGCAGAATGATCGGGAACATCAATATGAGACAGTCGCATGTCGTCCAATGCCGCTTCAACGCGGGGTTGATTCTGCAAGGAAAACAAGACCTGAAAGACCGGAGAATAAGACAAACTACGTTGCGGTGCGACAGCCTCAACCACTTGCTCAAACGGAATATCCTGATTGGATTGTGCTGCCAGTGAGGTCGCTTTGACCTGAGCCAGTAACGCCTCGGTATTCAACGGTTGCGATAAGTCCACTCGCAACGCCTGTGTGTTGACGAACATTCCGATCAGGTGAGCGACTTCTTTGCGGGTTCGACCGGCGACCGGCGTGCCGATCACCACATCATCCTGTCCTGCCAGACGCCCCATCAGTGCTGCCCAACTGGCGAACAGCGTCATATACAAAGTACATCCATAACGTTGACTTAACGCTCTCAGCCGAGCAGTCAGTTCGGCATCCAGCGTGACACTAACATTGTCACCAAGATAGTCGCGCTGTTCAGGGCGAGGACGATCGCTCGGTAATGACAGCAGTTCTGGCGCACCTTGCAGATGAGTGACCCAATACTGCTGCTGTTGCTCAAGCACTTCGCCTTGGATATGGTCTTGTTGCCACTGTGCGTAATCACCAAACTGGATAGTCGGTTTCGGTAGTGGATCGATGCCATCCTGAACATATGCATGGTATAAGGCACTTAACTCTTCAGTCAGGATACCCATCGACCAACCATCCGCGACGATGTGGTGCATCATGATATACAGGGCGTGGTCGGTGTCCGTTTGACGAATCAAACGCCCTTGCACCAATGGCCCTTGGGTGAGATCAAACTGGGGAGCTTCATAAGCGGATTCCGCCTCACCCGCAACCGAGTGACAAATCTCCAGCGGAAAACCGCAATCCGGTGCACCGATGATTTGCATCGGTTGCCCCTCACGAACCTCAATATGCGTTCGCAAAGCGGCATGGCGAACCACCAACTGATCCAACGCCTGCGTTAAAGCCGTCATATTCAGCGGCCCTTCAATGCGCAGCCCGGCAGCAATCACATAAGCCGCGGTTGTCGCAGAATCCATTTGTGACATCACCCATAACCGTTGCTGGGCCAGCGACAATGGAAATTCTCGTTGGCTTTCATCAGCAGCCACGATGATATCTTGCTTGGGAAGTTGGGGCTGTGCAGCCCCGTCTTGTTCAAGTTGTTCCAGAATTGCCATCATTTCTTCGGGTGACAATTCATCAATAGAAAAGCGTGTATCAGTCATGGTTATTTCTTTCCTTTGGCTAAACGCTGCGCCATATTTTCAATATCTTGTGATGCAAAAGCAGAAAGTTTGATGTAAGCCAGCTTCATCGCTAACGCAGATAGCACTGAGTGCTCAAAAAGTTCTGTAATCGTCACCTCAATATGGAGGTGGTGCTGAATTTCAGAAATCAGCCGGACCGCCAATAATGAGTGTCCCCCTAATTCAAAGAAGTCATCCTGACGTCCCACTCGTTCGACATTGAGTAATTGACACCAAATGTCAGCCAGCGTCGTCTCCATGGCATTTTTCGGCGCTTCGTATTGCCGGACGACAAACGCCGTTTCATCCGGCTCCGGCAATGCTCTGCGGTCAACTTTACCGTTGGCCGTCAACGGCATCTCTGCCAGCGCAACATACGCCGCCGGTACCATGTAACTCGGTAAACATGCCGCCAAACGGGACTTCAGCTCACTCGCTGTCAGTCTCTCTTCTCCCTGAGTGAAGTAAGCCACCAGACGTTTTGATGCGGAATCACCCGTAGCGATGACCACCGCTGAAGCCACGCCACACGACACTAACGCTGACTCAATCTCGCCCAGCTCGATCCGGAAACCGCGCACCTTGACCTGAAAATCATTGCGACCGACAAACTCAATCGTTCCGTCTGCGCGCAAATACCCCAGGTCTCCCGTCCGGTACATCCGTGCATTCGCTGACGAGGCATACGGGTCCGGCACAAACCGCTCTGCGGTTAATTCCGCTTGATTGAGATAACCCAACGCCACCCCGTCACCACCGATATACAGCTCACCAACCACACCTTGCGGTACCGGCTGACCGTGACTGTTGAGTAAATACACTTGGGTATTGCCGATCGGACGACCCAACGGAATGCTCACCGCATGTTCATCCACCGCCGTGATTTCATGGGTCAGGGCGAATGTTGTGGTTTCCGTCGGACCATAACCATTGAGCAGATGCTGCGGGGCACTCTCAGACAGCACCCGACGAATTACCGCCGGGTCAAGCGCATCACCACCGACCAACAGATAACGCAGGTTGGGGAATACCGATTGCAACCCTTGGGCATACTGATTAAACAAGCCGACCGTCAGCCACAGAATACTGACCTGATGCTGCGTTAATACTTGGGCAAAGGCATGGACGTTCAGGAGCGTCTCTTGCTCAATCACCACCACCGCCGCGCCATTGAGCAGCGGTGCCCACACTTCTAACGTGGTCGCATCGAATGCGGGGTTAGCCGCCAGCGCAATCCGGTCTGAAGGTTGCACCGCCATATAGCCGTTATTCAGGACCAGCCTTGCTATGGCCCGGTGTGGTACCACGACACCTTTTGGCTGACCGGTTGAGCCTGAGGTGTACATCACATAGGCAGGTGCGTCACCTTGTACCGCAACCGACACCGCTTCTTCGCGATGTTCGTTCAGCAGTGATTCACTCAGCGTCAAGACTTTGAGTGATAAGCTATCCGGTGTCGTTTCCGACTCAGTCAGTAACACCTCGGCACCACAGTCATCCAGAACATAACGCTGACGTTCGGCAGGCGCATTTGGATCAAGCGGTACATACACCCCACCACATTTTAAAATCGCCAGCTCTGCCACCACCAACGCGGCTGAACGCGGCAACCGCACGGCGACTCGCTGACCGGGGATCACTCCCAAAGTTTGTAAGCGGTGCGCCAGCGCATTGGCACTTCCCTCTAGCTCGCTATAACGCCATTCGCCCGCTTCGGTGATGAGCGCGATGGCATCCGGTGAAGTGCTCGCCTGTTGGCTGAACAGCGTATGAACCCCACAATCGGATGGGTAGTCAAAGTCGGTTTGATTGAAGTGTTGCAGCATATGCTGCTGCTCACTGTCGCTGAGCATCGGCAGAGCACCGACGGGTAACTCAGGCTGACGGACCATCCCTTCTAATACGGTGATCCAATAACTGAGGTAACGCTGCACGGTTTCCGGCTCAAACAACGCAGTTGCGTAGGTTAAATAACCATTGAGGCCGCCGTCGTGTTCATGAATTTCAAGACTCAGGTCAAACTGGGCCGTTGAAAGTGCATTGTCTAACGCTTCCAGAGTCAGTTCAGGAAGTTGTATCTGATCTGTCGGCGTATTTTGCAACGCGAACATCACTTGGAAAATCGGTGCATGAGACAAACTGCGCACCGGTGCAACAGTTTCAACCACTTGTTCGAACGGCATATCCTGATTGGCTTGTGCCGCCAGTGCCGTCTCTTTGACTTGCGCAAGCAAATCTTGTGTATTGAGCCCTTCGGTCAACTGAACCCGCATTGCCATACTATTGACAAACATCCCGATCAAGCCTTCCACATCACTCTGGGTTCGTCCGGCGATCGGAGAACCAATCACGATGTCGTCCTGACCGGAGAGACGCCCCATCGCCACGGACCACCCGGCCAATAGCGTCATGTAAAGCGTACAACCACGGCGTTGACTCAATTGACGCAGTTGCTCGGTCAACTCGCGACTGACCGTGATCGGTAAACTTGCGCCACTGTAATCTTGATGCGCCGGGCGAGGCCGATCCGTCGGCAATGTCAGACAATCCGGAATATCACGTAACTGCTCGTGCCAATACTGTTGCTGACGTTGCAACACCTCGCCTTGTAAATGCGTCTGTTGCCATGCCGCATAATCACCATACTGGAGCGTCAGTGGCGGCAGCGGATCAACCTGACCATTGCAGTGAGCGGTGTACAGTGCAGCCAACTCACGATTAAAGATCCCCATCGACCAGCCATCGGTAATCATATGGTGCATGACAATCCGTAACCAATGCTCCCGATCAGATACGCGAATTAATTGTCCCTGAATCAAGGGGCCCTGAGTGAGATCAAACGTTGGCGACAGTGGCGCAAGCTCATCCATCACGCCTTCCCCGTCAAGGTAGGTTAACGGGAACCCGACACTCGGTGCACTCACCACTTGTATCGGCTCATCAGCAACAAGTGCAAAATGAGTCCGTAATGCAGCATGTCGGGCAACGATCTGATCCAGCGCCCGTTGCAATGCATCGACATCTAATTTGCCTTGCAAACGCACACTTCTCGGCACGGTATAAGCCGCCGTGGCCTGTGCATCCATCTGAGATAAGAACCACAAGCGTTTTTGCGCCAGAGATAGTGGAATGGCTTGCCCCTCTGGCAGTGGCGTAATCGCAGGTAAGGTTGAACCTTGTGCATCCTCAAGCAGCGCTGCCACTTCATGTAATGTCGAATGAGAAAACAGTGTCGTCAGTGATAATTCCCGCCCCAACTGCTCACGCACCCGTGACACCATCCGCACCGCCAGCAAGGAGTGACCGCCCAACTCAAAGAAGTTGTCGGCACGACCCACTTGGTCAACACCCAACAACGCTGACCAAATCGCTGCCAGTTGTTGCTCCGCATCACCCACCGGTGCTTGATATTCATGCCGTACCACTGAACTGATATCCGGCTCCGGTAATGCCTTACGGTTCACTTTGCCGTTCGGTGTTAATGGCATCGCATCAATCACCACATACACCGCCGGTACCATGTGCGCCGGTAAGCGCTCAGACAACTCGGCTTTCAGGGCTGCCACATCCGGCACCGCATCCGCCTGTGCTGCGGTGTAGTAACCAACTAGCTGTTTATCAGCGCTCTGTTTTTCAGAACGGGTACCGAAGGCTCGCGCAACCACCACACCATCCTGAACACCAGTACAACCTTGTAGCGCTGAGCTGATTTCACCCAGCTCGATACGGAAGCCACGGATTTTCACCTGGTCATCATTGCGGCCCCGATACTCAATTGTGCCATCCGGTAACCAGCAACCCACATCGCCGGTACGGTACATCACCGGATGAGCGTGCTCATCAGCGGTATACGGATTGGCAACAAACCGCTCCGCTGTCAGCTCATCACGGTTGAGATAACCCCGCGCAACCTGTACACCACCAATGTATAACTCCCCTTCAACACCCACCGGTACCGGATGCCCCTCACTGTCGAGCACATACATCCGGGTATTGGCAACCGGACGTCCGATTGAAACCCGGTCACCCGCCAGTTGCCGTGGACAGTGCCACGCGGTGACATCCACCGCCGCTTCCGTCGGCCCATACAGGTTATGTAATTCAATCTGGGGCAGACGGGCATAGCTCTTACGTATCGCTTCCGCCGGTAGCGCTTCACCACTACAGAACACCAAGCGCAGGCTCGGACAATCATCAGGGCTGACCACCTCAAGGAAGCTCTGCAACATTGGGGGGACAAAGTGCACAATCGTTACCCCTTGGGTGGTCATAAGGGTTTTTAAGTAATCCGGGTCTTTGTGCCCTTCGGGTTTCGCCATCAGTAATGTCGCCCCCGACCACAGCGGGCAGAAGAATTCCCACACCGACACATCAAAACTGAACGGGGTTTTCTGCAATATCACATCATCTGCGTTGAACCCGTAGTCTTGTTGCATCCAGTGCAGACGATTGACCACACCGCGGTGCTCGTTCATCACCCCTTTCGGTAAACCCGTCGAGCCCGACGTGTAAATGATGTATGCCAGATGACGGTTGGTCAGCGCTGCTATCACAGGATTGGTTGTCGGACTATCAAGCCATGGTTGCACCGGAGAGGCCAAATCGACTAAACGGGTTGTCGCCGGAATCTCTCCCAGACGTGCCACTAAACTGTCGCAGGTCAGCAAGGCCACCGGCGCACTGTCGGATAACATATACGTCAGTCGCTCACTCGGATAACCCGGGTCGAGCGGAACATACGCGCCGCCCGCTTTGAGAATCGCCAGCAGAGAGACCACCAGCTCACAGCTTCTTTCCAGACAGACCGCAACCCGGCTGTCCGGACGCACGCCCTGTTCAATCAGCCAGTGCGCCAGTTGGTTTGCCTGTGCATTAAGCTCGGCATAACTGAGCGACTGGTCGTCAAACACCACCGCAGTCGCGTCTGGGCTGCGGGCCACCTGCGCTTCAATCAGCGTATGCAGACAAGCTTCGTCAGGGAATGCGGTTTGGGTCAGGTTGAACTGGTTGAGCACGAGGTCGCGTTCAACGTTCGGGAGGATATTCAGTGAGCCAACCGCTTGGGTAGGTACCGAGACCATCTGCTGTAACAAAGCGTGCCAGTATCCGAGATAGCGTTCGACGGTGCCTGCATCAAAGAGAGCCGTGGCATAGTTCAGCGTTCCGGAGAGCTGACCATCCATTTCAAAGAGATCTAAGCTCAAATCAAACTGCGCGGTCCGACGTTCGGTTTCCAATAAGGAAAGGGTGACACCAGATAGCGCCTGTGTTTCTTGCGGTGTATTTTGCAAACTCAGCATCACTTGGAACAGTGGCGGATGAGACATATTTCTTGTTGGTGCAACCGACTCCACCACCTGCTCAAACGGAATATCCTGATGGGCCTGTGCCGCCAGTGCCGTGTCTTTCACCTGCGCCAGCAAATCAATCGTGTTCGGATGATCAGACAGATCAACTCGGATCGCCTGTGTATTGACGAACATGCCGATCAAAGGTTCAACTTCCGCACTGGTACGTCCGGCAATCGGCGAGCCAATCACCACATCATCCTGACTGGCAAGACGTCCCATCAATGCGGACCAACTGGCTAATAAAGTCATGTAAAGCGTACAACCATGACGACGGCTTAAATCTTTCAGCCCGTCAGTGATGGCCTGATCAAACTGCACTGGAATGACTGCACCGTCATAGGACTGATAAGCAGGCCGGATATGATCGGTCGGTAAAGTCAGGCATTCAGGAATGCCCTGCAACTGCTGCGCCCAATAAGCTTGTTGCTGTTGCAGAACGTCCCCTTGTAGATAGCGCTGTTGCCATGCGGCAAAATCACCATACTGAATGCTCAGCGGTGGCAACGGATCCGCATCACCTTGAGTAAACGCGTTATACAATTCTCCCAGTTCACGGATGAACACATTGACCGACCAACCATCGGAAATGATGTGATGCATCGCAATTCTCAACCAATGCTCTTCGTCACTGATACGAACCAACTGTCCTTGAAGTAAGCGTCCGCTATCCAGACTGAATTGAGGCTGGAAAGGGACGTCCGTTTGCGTTTCCATCACCAAAGGGAAACCAACGGTTTCAGATGTGATGACCTGCGTTGCCAGCCCGTCACATTCAATGAAATGTGTGCGTAGAATTTCATGCCGGGCGACAATCCGGTCCAGCGCCTGTTGAAGTGCTTCGATGTTCAATCGTCCGTGCAGTCTGGTGCCACCGGCAATAATATAAGCCGATGATGCTGCCGGATTCATCCGTGACAGGAACCATAGCCGTTGTTGTGCCAACGACAACGGTGGGGTTTGTTGACTGGCATCCCGCGTAATCGCAGGAAGACGTTGCTGTGATGGCGTCAGATCGCGGTCTTGCAATGTGGCAGCCAACTCAGACAGTACCGGATGAGCAAACAGCGTGGTCAGCGAGATTTCAAGCCCAAGTGCAACTCGGATCCGAGACACGAGCTGAATAGCGATTAATGAGTGACCGCCCAGTTCAAAGAAGTCATCATGACGCCCTACCTGACTCACACCCAACAGACCCGACCAAATCTCAGCCAGCTGAACTTCCACATCTCCCTGTGGCGGCTCATAAGCCCGTTGCGGTAAGTCACTTGCATCAACTGCCGGTAAAGCCTTTCGGTCAACCTTGCCATTCGGGGTTAACGGAAATGCATCCAACGCGATATAAATCCCCGGTACCATGTAATCCGGCAAACGACGGCGTAACTCGGCCTTCAATCCTTCCTCAAAACCCTCACCGGATTGCGCAGTGTCTTCCGCCACATAATAACCCACCAGCCGTGGCTCTCCGTCCGCCATCTCAGGCGCAGCAACCACCGCATCTGCAATGCCAGCATACCCCTGCATCAGCGACTCGATTTCACCCAGCTCGATTCGGAATCCCCGAATCTTGACCTGAAAGTCACTCCGGCCTAAACAGCGAATCCGACCCTCACTATCCCAACGACCCAAGTCACCGGTTTGGTACATCAACGCTCCGGATTCAGCAACAAACGGGTCTGCGATAAACCGCTCGGCGGTTAAATCATCGCGATTGAGATATCCGGCCGTTACCCCGGCGCCGGCAATGTAAATCTCTCCACTGACACCCACCGGAACCGGCTGGTGTCTCTCATCCAGAATATAAATTCGGGTATTCCCAATCGGTTGACCAATCAGGACACCCGCATCACTGAGATGCAAAGGATGGGTCGCTGACCAGACCGTCGTCTCCGTCGGACCATACATATTCCACAAACGACCGACGCGGCCAAGAATCTCATCCGCCAGCACTTTCGAGAAGGATTCTCCGCCAATCAGTCCGGTTAACCGGGGCGAGCCCTGCCACCCTGCTGCCAGCAAAAGTTTCCATGTCGCCGGGGTTGCCTGAAACAGGGTAATCGCCTGATTATCCAGATAAGCAGCCAACGCTTCACCATCACGGGCCAGCGCTTTGTCCGCCAAATGCAGGGCGGCACCACTGGACAGCGGCAGATAAATTTCAAGCACATGAATATCAAAGGATATCGTTGTCACCGCTAATAAACGGTCATCACCACTCACCTGATGTTGCTGCTGCTGACTGGTCAGGAAGTTAACCACGGCCCGGTGCGGCACCATCACCCCTTTGGGTTGTCCGGTTGAGCCGGAGGTATAAATCACATACGCCAGATGATCACCGCTCAGGGTTGCCACTTCGGGATTGCTCACCGGCTCATCCGCCAGCGATTCACGATTGAGCTCAAGCACCTGTAACTGCGCCGCCTGCTCACCGAATGTCTGCGCAACATCAACGCTGCCGTCGCTAATCAGAACCACAGGACGGCTGTCGGCCACCATGTATTGCAATCGCTCGGACGGGAACAACGGGTCGAGCGGGACGTAGGCACCGCCCGCTTTGAGGGTCGCCAGCAAGGTCGTGACCATGGCACAGCTGCGCTCAACCATCACCGCAACATAGCTGCCCGGTGTGACCCCCAGTGCAATCAGACGATGAGCTAACTGATTGGCTTGCGTATTCAGTGCGGCATAACTCAGCGAGTCATTCCCTGAAACCACCGCGGTAGCATCGGGTGTCTGCGCTGCTTGTGACTCAAATAACTGGTGCAGACATGCTTGCTCGGGATAGGGCATTGTGGTCTGGTTAAAGGTGTCGAGCACAAGGTGGCGCTCTTCAACAGGCAACAGATCCAATTGGTCAATGGATGTCTCAGGAAGCGAGATATCAGACGGTGTCATCAGCGTGTTCACCAACCCATTCAGTGCCGTCACGAGCATGGCGCCAATCCGATCGCCACCGATGCTCCGACTGACATGGATATCTAACGAGAAACCACCGTTGACAATATCGTTAACCGCCACGGTCAATGGGTAATTGGTATTTTCGGCAGCAAAAACCACGGTTCCCAGCGCATCACTCTCCTCAGTATGCTGTGCGCTGCCGCCTTGATAACGATAGTTGAGAAGAGAACTGAATAACGGTGTCTGATTGCTCAAGCCACTACACTGTTGCGCCAAAGCCAATGACGTATGTTCATGTTCAAGTAACTCACCCAATCGCTGTTGGGTCTGAGCCAGCGCTGATTCTACCGATGCTCCTGCAAAAGAGATCCGTAATGGTAACGTATTGAGGAACATGCCTAGCACGCGATCAGCCCCTTCACCGCCGGCCATCCGGCCGAACAGTACCGTGCCGAAGACGACATCGTCCTGCCCCGTCGCCATGCGCACCACCAGCCCCCAGGCAAGATGGAATAACGCGGCAGGGCTCAAACCTTTCTGACGTGCCAGTACGCGCACCTGATCTGCCAAATGCGGATCAATCGCGACATGTACCCCTTCCGTCAGCTCACTTTGTGTTTGTAGGCCGAATGGCACACAAGGCTCATCAAGATCACCCAGCAATGCCTGAAAATAGCGCAAATGTTCATCGCGGTCAGATTGGTTCAGAGTAGTTTGCGCGACAAAGTTACGAAACGGTAACGGCTTGGGCAGCATCGCTTCCCGCCCCGTCATGTAAGACTGTACTTCTTCAACCAGTAACTCCAGTGTGGTGTGATCATTACACAGATGATGGAATAAGAAGCATAACAGCCAGCGATCTTGCGCCGGATCTGCGACTTTGTAGATTTCAATCATGGGTGCACGCTGGATATCCATCCGTGTCCGGGCCGGATCAAAGTGACGACTCAGCGCATCAGCCACATCCCCCGTCGGTTCAACGTGCTCAAGTTGCGCTGCCTGAAGTGTTTTCAACACGACCGGCGCTTCGCGCCACACCACTTGGACGGGGGTCTCCAGTCCATCCCAAACGACAGCCGTCCGTAAAATATCATGCCGCTGCACCACATGCTGAAGGGCGCTGATAAATGTCTCGATTTCCGCTTCACATCTGAAACTCTGAATAAATCGGGTAATGTATGGGTCACCTTGTTCGGCCAGTAAGTGGTGGAATAAGATCCCCTCTTGAAGTGGTGCCAGCGGATAAATATCCTGAATATTCGCGGCACCGCCAGCGACGGTCTGACTGATCCGATCAATCTCTGGCTGGCTCAGCGTCACCAACGGTAACATCTCTGGTGTGATATGCTGACAACCTGCGGGAATCAGATTCGGCGGAATTTTGCTTTGTGGGTTCGTGGTATGAGCGACCAAGGTTTCAGCTAATGCTGCCAAAGTTGGCCGGGCGAACAGATCCCGGATCACCATCTGATAGCCCTGTTGACGTAACCGTTCGATCATTTGCACAGCCAGTAACGACTGACCTCCGAGCTCAAAGAAGTTATCATCCCGGCCCACTTGTTCAACACCGAGTAACGCCGACCAGATCTCAGCTAAAGTCGATTCAACGACACCTTCTGGTGCAGTAAACGCTTGACGGACAAACGCACTTTCATCCGGCTCCGGCAGAGCCTTGCGGTCAACTTTACCATTGGCGTTCAACGGCATGTGATCCAGTGCAACATAGGCTTTCGGCACCATGTAATCAGGCAATCGCTCAGCTAATCGTGATTTCAGTTCCGCTGCCGTGATCTGCGGATCTTGAGTGGTAAAATAAGCCACTAACCGTTTCGAGCCGGCATCTTCACCTTGGGCAAGCACGACCGCACTGTCAGCACCGCTTGAAAGCAATGCCACTTCAATTTCACCTAACTCGATACGAAATCCGCGAATCTTGACCTGAAAATCATTTCTGCCGATAAATTCGAGTGTGCCGTCAGGGTGTCTGTAACCCAGATCACCGGTTTTATACATCCGTGCATTCGGCTGTGATGAATACGGGTCAGGAATAAAACGTTCTGCGGTCAATTCATCTTGATTAAGATATCCCAACGCGACACCGTCACCACCAATATATAATTCACCGACAACCCCTTGTGGCACCGGTTGTCTCTGATCGTTCAGCAGATATATCTGTGTGTTGCCAATCGGATAGCCAAGCGGAATGTTCACCGCATCCTCATCCACGGCTGTTACTTCATGTGTTGTCGCAAATGTGGTGGTTTCTGTGGGGCCATAGCAGTGCACCACATGCTGTGGGGCGCCCTCGGACAGCATCCGTCGGATCACCATTGGATCAGGCGAATCCCCGCCAAAGAGTACATAGCGCAGTCCCGGTAACACGGTTTTCAAATCTTGCGCATATTGATTGAATAGACCGATCGTCATCCACAAAACACTGACTTGATGATCAATCAATGCTTGCTCAAACGCTTGGACGTTCAATAAGGTATCTTGATCAATCACGACCACCGCAGCACCGTTGAGCAATGGTGTCCATATTTCGAAGGTGGTTGCATCAAACGCGGGGTTGGCTGAGAACGAAAACCGATCCGCAGGCTGAACGGTTATATAACCATTATTGATCACCAGTCGGGCAATGCCCCGATGAGGGATTACAACGCCTTTTGGCTGACCGGTTGAGCCCGAGGTGTACATCACGTAAGCCGGTGCATCTCCACTGACAGGAACCGACACGGGTTGCTCGCGAGTCTCATTGACCAATGATGCATCGATCTCCAATACCGTGAGCGTCGGATAATCCGCTGTCGCACCGGGCTCAGCAATCAAAACCGTCGCACCACTATTGTCCAGTATATAATCCAGTCGTTCTGTCGGAGCCGTTGGATCAAGCGGCACATACACCCCGCCGACTTTCAGAATCGCCAGTTCCGCCTGAATCAAAGCTGCTGAACGCGGCAGCAGAATAGCGACGCGCTGTCCCGGCTGAACGCCAAGTGTTTGCAGTCGGTAAGCGAATGCATTCGCCCGCGCCTCCAGTACCGCATAAGTCAGATCACCATCATCAGTCACCACCGCTGTCGCATCGGGCGATGCATTGACCTGCTCAGCAAACAGCGTATGAACGCCCTTATCTGCGGGATAATCGTAACGATTCTGATTGTATTGATGGATGACGGTGTGAAATTGCTCGTCATCGAGTATTGGTAATGCAGTCACTGGTAACTCAGGCTGCTCGACCATCCCTTGCAGTAAACGGATCCAATAGCCGAGATAGCGTTCAACCGTCGCTTTTTCAAACAAAGCAGTCGCATAATTCAGATAACCAGACAGCGTGTCGCCAGATTCACTGAGCAGCAGACTCAAATCAAATTTTGCAGTCCTAAACGGTTCTTCTTCCGGAGATAAAGAGATATCGGGGAGACTCAAGGTTGAGTCCGGCAGATTCTGGAGGGCAAAGATCACCTGAAATAACGGTGTATACGCTGGATTACGGTTCGTCAGTACCGCCTCAACCACCTGTTCAAACGGCATATCCTGATTGGACTGCGCAGCCAGTGCCGTGGTTTTCACTTGTGCCAGTAACGCGGGCGTATTGGGTTGCTGACTTAAATCAACTCGCAGCGCCTGCGTATTGACAAACATCCCAATCAAACCTTCTAACTCAGCACGATTTCGCCCGGCGACAGGCGCACCGATCACCACATCATCCTGACTGGCCAGACGGCTCATTAACGTCGCCCAACTGGCAAACAGCGTCATAAACAGGGTGGTATCATGGCGCTGTCCCAAGGCTTTCAAAGCAGCAGTTAACGTCCGGTCCAACGTAAAATTCACACTGGCACCGGCATGATCCTGCACCGACGGACGTGGAAAATCGGTTTTAAGCGCCAGACACTCCGGTGCATCTTTCAGTTGTCCGACCCAGTAATCCCGTTGACGGGGAATAACAGATTCAGCGAGGGATTGTTGCCAGTGGGCATAATCAGCGAACTGAATCGGTAACGGGGGCAGCGGGTTACTTTGTCCCTGACACAATGCGGCATATAAGGTACCGACTTCGCGGATAAACACGCTCATCGACCATCCATCGGCAATGGCATGGTGGAGGGCAACACGCAGCACGAACTCATTTTGTTGAACATGGATCAATTCAGCTCTGACCAATGGCCCTGCCGAGAGATCAAAATGGGGCAAATAAGGCTCAGAGAGATCGACTTGATCAAGATTGATCTCATCAAGTAAGAATCCGGTATCCGCTGGCATCATCTGCTGGAAAGGTTGCCCGTCCCGCGTAATAAAAATGGTTCTGAGGGCTTCATGGCGGGAGACCATGTGATCCAGTGTTTGTCGTAAGATGTCGATATTCAGCAGACCTTTCAGCCGGAATGAACCGTTGATAATATAGGCGTCGGATGCACTCGTCTCCATTTCAGACAGAAACCAGATCCGTCGCTGTGCCAGTGCTAAAGGCTCTCCTTCCGGAGAGCGGGCGACAGGTTCAATGGCGGCAGGCTTGTCTTTCTTTTTTCGTTTCAGGCCTCTTGCTTTTGCCAGCTCAAATAATTTGACGACATCATCGCCAGACAAGTTATTCATCGATGCACCCAAATCATCATTTGTACTCATGGTGTATGACTCCCATTATTCTGCTAAATCCATTAAATCGCTGACATCAAACTCAGCAAGACCGATATAAGCCACACGTTGACTGAACGCGGCTAATGTGGGATGAGAGAAAAGCTCAACCAATGGCACTTCCAAATCCAGTTCATTGCGAATTCTTGAAATTAATTGGGCAGCCAGCAATGAATGTCCCCCCAACTCGAAGAAACTGTCCTGACGACCGACGGCGGCTACCGGCAGTAACGCTTGCCAGATCTCAGCAACCATCTCTTCCAATTCACCCTGCGGTGCTTCATATTCCTGACGAACCAACGCCGTTTCATCCGGCTCCGGCAATGCTCTGCGGTCAACTTTACCGTTAGCCGTCAACGGCATCTCTGCCAGCGCAACATACGCCGCCGGTACCATGTAACTCGGTAAACATGCCGCCAAACGGGACTTCAGCTCACCCGCTGTCAGTCTCTCTTCTCCCTGAGTGAAGTAAGCCACCAGACGTTTTGATGCGGAATCACCCGTCGCGATGACCACCGCTGAAGCCACGCCACACGACACTAACGCTGACTCAATCTCGCCCAGCTCGATCCGGAAACCGCGCACCTTGACCTGAAAATCATTGCGACCGACAAACTCAATCGTTCCGTCTGCGCGTAAATACCCCAGGTCTCCCGTCCGGTACATCCGTGCATTCGCTGACGAGGCATACGGGTCCGGCACAAACCGCTCTGCGGTTAATTCCGCTTGATTGAGATAACCCAATGCCACCCCGTCACCGCCGATATACAGCTCACCAACCACACCTTGCGGTACCGGCTGACCGTGACTGTTGAGTAAATACACTTGGGTATTGCCGATCGGACGACCCAACGGAATGCTCACCGCATGTTCATCCACCGCGGTGATTTCATGGGTCAGGGCGAATGTTGTGGTTTCCGTCGGACCATAACCATTGAGCAGATGCTGCGGGGCACTCTCAGACAGCACCCGACGAATTACCGCCGGGTCAAGCGCATCACCACCGACCAACAGATAACGCAGGTTGGGGAATACCGATTGCAACCCTTGGGCATACTGATTAAACAAGCCGACCGTCAGCCACAGAATACTGACCTGATGCTGCGTTAATACTTGGGCAAAGGCATGGACGTTCAGGAGCGTCTCTTGCTCAATCACCACCACCGCCGCGCCATTGAGCAGCGGTGCCCACACTTCTAACGTGGTCGCATCGAATGCGGGGTTAGCCGCCAGCGCAATCCGGTCTGAAGGTTGCACCGCCATATAGCCGTTGTTCAGGACCAGCCTTGCAATGGCCCGGTGTGGTACCACGACACCTTTTGGCTGACCGGTTGAGCCTGAGGTGTACATCACATAGGCAGGTGAGTCACCTTGTACCGCAACCGACACGGCTTCATCACGGGTTTCATTAAGCAGCGATGAGGTTATCTCCAGGACGGGTAAAGATGAATCATCATCCGCAGTCCCCGCTTCTGCAAGCATGAGCGTTGCGCCGCTATCGCTTAATACATAATCCAGTCGCTCCGTCGGCGCTGCCGGGTCGAGCGGTACATACACCCCACCACATTTTAAAATCGCCAGCTCTGCCACCACTAACGCGGCTGAACGCGGCAACCGCACGGCGACTCGCTGACCGGGGATCACACCCAAAGTTTGTAAGCGGTGCGCCAGCGCATTGGCACTTCCCTCTAGCTCGCTATAACGCCATTCACCCGCTTCGGTGATGAGCACGATGGCATCCGGTGCAGTGCTCGCCTGTTGGCTGAACAGCGTATGAACCCCACAATCGGACGGGTAGTCAAAGTCGGTTTGATTGAAGTGTTGCAGCATATGCTGCTGCTCACTGTCGGTAAGCATCGGCAGAGCATCGACGGGTAACTCAGGCTGACGGACCATCCCTTCTAATACGGTGATCCAATAACTGAGGTAACGCTGCACGGTTTCCGGCTCAAATAACGCAGTTGCATAATTGAGCATCCCTTCAATGCGATCCGCTGATTCATGGACGATTAAACTCAGATCAAATTGGGCACTCGTGGATTCTTCAGCCAATAACGACAAGGTCATCCCACCAAGCTCAATCTTCTCTTCCGGTAAGTTTTGTAATGCAAACAACACCTGAAAAATCGGGCTGTAAGCGAGACTTCGTGTGGGAGCAACCGCCTCAACCACTTGCTCAAACGGAATATCTTGATGCGCCTGTGCCTGCAACGACGTTGTTTTAATCTGATTTAACAACGCAACACTATTCGGCTGTTCACTTAAGTTGACCCGGAGTGCCTGAGTGTTAACAAACATCCCAATCAGGTCTTCCAGTTCAGTTTGCGTCCGTCCGGCGACCGGAGAACCGATCACAATATCGTCCTGACCGGAAAGACGGCTCATGACCACAGACCATCCGGCTAATAAAGTCATATAGAGCGTACTGCGATGGCGTTGGCTAAACTCACGTAAAGACGCAGTGAGTGATGGCGATAAATGAACCGAAACCGCCGCACCGGTGTAATTCTGTGTCGCCGGACGAGGTCGGTCTGTCGGTAATGTCAGACAATCCGGAATATCATGCAGTTGCTTCGTCCAATACTGCTGTTGACGTTGCAATACCTCGCCCTGCAAATGGGCCTGCTGCCATGCCGCATAATCACCATACTGAATACGCAATGGTGGTAACGGGTTGGGTAGTCCCTGACAGAATGCCCGATACAATGTCGAAAGTTCACGGGTCAGCACGCCAATTGACCAACCATCAGCAATCATATGGTGCATCGCTATGCGCAGCCAATGCTCGTTTTCGTGAATACGGATCAATTGTCCTTGAATCAATGTGCCTCGGGTTAACTCGAATTCAGGCTGGAATGGTGACAACTCATCGATTAATGTCTCCCCATCCAGCCAAGACATCGGAAACTCATGCCAGGCTTTACCGACAACCTGTACAGGAACACCATCGAGATCGACAAAGTGCGTCCGTAACGGTGCATGTCGCGACACAATCTGATTCAGCGCCCGCTGTAATGCATCAATGTTTAACTGACCTTCCAGACGCAACCCACCGGAAATCACATAGGCTGAAACAGAGTCAGGATCCATCTGAGATAAGAACCACAAGCGTTTTTGCGCCAGAGATAGTGGAATGGCTTGCCCCTCTGGCAGTGGCGTAATCGCAGGTAAGGTTGAACCTTGTGCATCCTCAAGCAGCGCTGCCACTTCATGTAATGTCGAATGAGAAAACAGTGTCGTCAGTGATAATTCCCGCCCCAACTGCTCACGCACCCGTGACACCATCCGCACCGCCAGCAAGGAGTGACCGCCCAACTCAAAGAAGTTGTCGGCACGGCCCACTTGCTCAACACCCAACAACGCTGACCAAATCGCTGCCAGTTGCTGCTCCGCATCACCCACCGGCGCTTGATATTCATGCCGCACCACCGCGCTGATATCCGGCTCCGGTAATGCCTTACGGTTCACTTTGCCGTTCGGTGTTAATGGCATCGCATCAATCACCACATACACCGCCGGTACCATGTGCGCCGGTAAGCGCTCAGACAACTCGGCTTTCAGGGCTGCCACATCCGGCACGACATTCGTGTCTACCGCGGTGTAGTAACCGACTAACTGTTTATCAGCGCTCTGTTTTTCAGAACGGGTACCGAATGCTCGCGCAACTACCACACCATCCTGAACACCGGTACAACCTTGTAGTGCTGAACTGATTTCACCCAGCTCGATACGGAAACCACGGATTTTGACCTGGTCATCATTGCGGCCCCGATACTCAATCGTCCCGTCCGGTAACCAGCAACCCACATCGCCAGTACGGTACATCACCGGATAGTGATGCTTGTCGTACGGATTGGCAACAAACCGCTCAGCCGTCAATTCATCACGGTTGAGATAACCCCGTGCGACCTGAACACCACCAATGTATAACTCCCCTTCAACACCCACCGGTACCGGATGCCCCTCACTGTCGAGCACATACATCTGCGTATTGGCAACCGGACGTCCGATTGAAACTCGGTCACCCACCAGTTGCCGTGGACAGTGCCATGCCGTGACATCCACCGCCGCTTCCGTCGGCCCATACAGGTTATGTAATTCAATCTGGGGTAAACGCGTATAGCTCTTGCGTATCGCTTCCGCCGGTAGCGCTTCACCACTACAGAACACCAAGCGCAGGCTCGGACAATCATTCGGGCTGACCACCTCAAGGAAGCTCTGCAACATTGGGGGGACAAAGTGCACAATCGTTACCCCTTGGGTGGTCATAAGGTTTTTTAAGTAATCCGGGTCTTTGTGCCCTTCGGGTTTCGCCATCAATAATGTAGCGCCCGACCACAGCGGGCAGAAGAATTCCCACACCGACACATCAAAACTGAATGGGGTTTTCTGCAATACCACATCATCTGCGTTGAACCCGTAGTCTTGTTGCATCCAGTGCAGACGATTGACCACGCCACGATGCTCGTTCATCACCCCTTTCGGTAAACCCGTCGAGCCCGACGTGTAAATGATGTATGCCAGATGACGGTTGGTCAGCGCTGCCACTACCGGATTGGTTGTCGGACTATCAAGCCATGGTTGCACCGGAGAGGCCAAATCGACTAAACGGGTTGTTTCAGGAATCTCTCCCAGACGTGCCACTAAACTATCGCAGGTCAACAAGGCCACCGGCGCACTGTCGGATAACATATACGTCAGTCGCTCACTCGGATAACCCGGGTCGAGCGGAACATACGCGCCGCCCGCTTTGAGAATCGCCAGCAGAGAGACCACCAGCTCACAGCTTCTTTCCAGACAGACCGCAACCCGACTATCCGGACGCACGCCCTGTTCAATCAGCCAGTGCGCCAGTTGGTTTGCCTGTGCATTAAGCTCGGCATAACTGAGCGACTGGTCGTCAAACACTACCGCGGTCGCGTCTGGGCTACGGGCCACCTGCGCTTCAATCAGCGTATGCAGACAGGATGCGTCAGGGAATGACGTTTGGGTCTGGTTAAACTGATTGAGCACGAGGTCGCGTTCACGATCCGCCAAAATGGTGAGTTGGTTTACGGGTGCAGATGGTTGAGCAGCAAGAGTGCTCACGAGTTCGGTCAAGGCGGTCATCAACATGCCACCAAGTCGCTCACCACTAAGACGCGAATTGACATGAATATCCAGTGAAAAACCACCCGTCACAATATCGTTGACAGCGACTGTCAGCGGATAGTTGGTATTTTCTGCGGCAATCTCAAGGGAGCCGAGTATCTCTTGGTCTGCCGAATCGGTCTGAGCACTGCCCCCTTGATAACGATAGTTCAAAAGCGAACTGAACAGTGGGGTGTGATTACTCAAACCGCTGCACTGTTGTGCCAAGGCAAGAGACGTATGTTCATGTTCCAGTAATTCAGCCAAACGCTGTTGAGTCTGTATCAGTGCCGATTCAACCGATGCATCCGCAAAAGAGAGCCGTAATGGTAATGTGTTGAGGAACATCCCCAAGACCCGATCCGCGCCTTCACCACCGGCCATACGGCCGAACAGCACCGTACCGAAGACGATATCGTCTTGTCCGGTAGCTCGCTGAACAACCACGCCCCAAGCAAGATGGAACAGCGCCGCCGGACTGATACTGAAACGACGGGACAACTCACGAATCGTTCGTGCGACATCGTCAGCTATCGCCACATGGGTTGCTTCGACGTGCGCATCGTCACCGGATGCCTGTAGCCCGAATGGGTCACAAGGTTCATCGATATCACCCAGCAACTCACGGAAATAGTGAAGATGTGCATCGTGATTGGCGTTCAGCGTTGTTTGCGCGACAAAGTCACGGAACGGCAATGGTCTTGGCAGTGACGCTTCACGACCGGCAATATAGGCTTGCACCTCTTCGATCAGTAATTCCAGTGTGGTGTGATCGTTACACAAGTGATGAAGCAGAAAACAGAGTAACCAACGGCCTTCCGCAGGATCGGCCACTTTATAGGCTTCAATCATCGGTGCGCGCTGAATATCCATTCGTGTGTGCGCCGGTTCAAAGTGACGACATAAACGATCCGCCACTCGCTCAAGGTCCCCATCATCGCCACAATGAGCATCATCCAGTTGAGTGACTGATAATGTTTGCAACACAACCGGGGCTTCGCGCCAAACAACCTGAACCGGAGTGTCGATACCATCCCAGACAACCGCAGTGCGCAGAATGTCATGTCGTTGCACCACGTGCTGAAGCGCCGTGATGAAAGTATCAATATCAGCTTCATGATTGAAGCTTTGAATCACACGCGTCACATAAGGGTCACCTTGCTGCGCCAACACATGGTGGAACAGAATACCTTCCTGTAGCGGTGCCAGCGGATAGATATCTTGAATATTGGCGGTTCCGCCCTCAACGGTCTGACTGATGACATCGATCGCCTTCTGATCGAGTGTCACCAACGGTAACATCTCCGGCGTGATATGCTGGCAATTAGCCGGAATCAGATTCGCTGGAATCTCGTTCTCAGAGCTCGCTTCTTGTATTTCTAATGTTTCAGCCAATTCTGCCAGTGTGATACGGGAAAACAGATGACGGATCACTAACTGATAACCGTGTTGTCGCAAACGATCGGCCATCCGCACCGCCAGCAAGGAGTGACCGCCCAACTCAAAGAAGTTGTCGGCACGACCCACCTGTTCAACACCCAAAAGCTCTGACCAAATGGCTGCCAGTTGCTGCTCCGCATCACCCACCGGCGCTTGATATTCATGCCGTACCACCGCGCTGATATCCGGCTCCGGTAATGCCTTACGGTTCACTTTGCCGTTCGGTGTTAATGGCATCGCATCAATCACCACATACACCGCCGGTACCATGTGCGCCGGTAAGCGCTCAGACAACTCGGCTTTCAGGGCTGCCACATCCGGCACAACATTCGTGTCAACCGCCGTGTAGTAACCGACTAACTGTTTATCAGCGCTCTGTTTTTCAGAACGGGTACCGAAGGCTCGCGCAACCACCACACCATCCTGTACACCGGTACAACCTTGTAGCGCTGAGCTGATTTCACCCAGCTCAATCCGGAAACCACGGATTTTGACCTGGTCATCATTGCGGCCCCGATATTCAATCGTGCCGTCCGGTAACCAGCAACCCACATCGCCGGTACGGTACATCAACGGATGAGCGTGCTCATCAGCGGTATACGGATTGGCAACAAACCGCTCAGCCGTCAGCTCATCACGGTTGAGATAACCCCGTGCGACCTGAACACCACCAATGTATAACTCCCCTTCAACACCCACCGGTACCGGATGCCCCTCACTATCGAGGACATACATCTGAGTATTCGCAACCGGACGACCGATTGAAACCCGGTCTCCCGCTAGTTGCCGTGGACAGTGCCATGCTGTCACATCCACCGCCGCTTCCGTCGGCCCATACAGGTTATGTAATTCAATCTGGGGTAAACGCGCATAACTCTTGCGTATCGCTTCCGCCGGTAGCGCTTCACCACTACAGAACACCAAGCGCAGGCTCGGACAATCATCAGGGCTGACCACCTCAAGGAAGCTCTGCAACATTGGGGGGACAAAGTGCACAATCGTTACCCCTTGGGTGGTCATAAGGGTTTTTAAGTAATCCGGGTCTTTGTGCCCTTCGGGTTTCGCCATCAGTAATGTCGCCCCCGACCAAAGCGGGCAGAAGAATTCCCACACCGACACATCAAAACTGAACGGGGTTTTCTGCAATACCACATCATCCGGACCAAACCCGTAGTCTTGTTGCATCCAGTGCAGACGATTGACCACACCGCGGTGCTCGTTCATCACCCCTTTCGGTAAGCCGGTCGAGCCCGACGTGTAAATGATGTATGCCAGATGACGGTTGGTCAGCTCAGCTACCACAGGATTGGTTGTCGGACTATCAAGCCATGGTTGCACCGGAGAGGCCAAATCGACTAAACGTGTGGTGTCCGGAATCTCTCCCAGACGTGCCACTAAACTGTCACAGGTCAGCAAGACCACCGGCGCACTGTCGGATAACATATACGTCAGTCGCTCACTCGGATAACCCGGGTCGAGCGGAACATACGCGCCACCCGCTTTGAGAATCGCCAGCAGAGATACCACCAGCTCACAGCTTCTTTCCAGACAGACCGCAACCCGACTATCCGGACGCACGCCCTGTTCAATCAGCCAGTGCGCCAGTTGGTTCGCCTGCGCATTAAGCTCGGCATAACTGAGCGACTGGTCGTCAAACACCACCGCGGTCGCGTCTGGGCTGCGAGCCACCTGCGCTTCAATCAGCGTATGCAGACAGGATGCGTCAGGGAATGCGGTTTGGGTCTGGTTGAACTGATTGAGCACAAGGTCACGTTCCTCGTCCGGGAGGATATTCAGTGAGCCAACCGCTTGGGTAGGTACCGAGACCATCTGCTGTAACAAAGCGTGCCAGTATCCGAGATAGCGTTCAACGGTGCCTGCATCAAAGAGAGCCGTGGCATAATGCAGGGTTGCTTCAAGCTGATCATCTGTCGGAGACACAAATAGGCTCAAATCAAACTGTACGGTTGAGACTTCAGCTTCAACCGGTGAGATCGACAGCCCCGGTAATTGCAAATCACCATCAGGGACATTCTGTAAAGCGAACATCACCTGAAAAATCGGCGAATGCGATAAACTGCGTTTCGGTGCGACGGATTCCACCACCTGCTCAAACGGAATCTCCTGATGCGCTTGTGCCGCCAGAGCAGTTGCTTTCACCTGTGACAACAGGTCAATCGTGTTTGGATTGTCAGAGAAGTCGACTCGCATCGCCTGCGTATTAACGAACATGCCGATCAGTGGCTCAAGTTCAGCCCGGGTCCGGCCCGCGATCGGCGAGCCAATCACCACATCATCCTGACTGGCAAGACGTCCCATCAATGCGGACCAACTGGCTAATAAAGTCATGTAGAGGGTACAACCGTGTGCCCGACTCAATTTTTGCAGTGCTGTGGTCAATGTTTTATCGAGAACAAGTTTTGCTTCTGAGCCGTCAAAGGACTGTTTGGATGGACGAGCGCGGTCAGCAGGCAATGTCAGACACTCTGGAATGCCGCGTAACTGTTCAACCCAATATTCACTTTGCTGCTGTAACAGCGCATCCTGAATATGTTGCTGTTGCCATGCGGCAAAATCGCCATACTGAATCGTCAACGGTGATAATGGATTCGGCGTATTTTCAACCAAAGCCCGGTAAAGTTGGCTAACTTCTTTCATCAAGAGGTTGATCGACCAACCATCGGTAATAATGTGATGCATCGCCAGACGCAAAATATGTGTTTCTGCATCGATAGCAATCAATTGCCCCTGAAATAGCGGCCCAGAGAATAGATCCATATCGGCGGCAAATGAGGCAATCGCTTGAACATCATCAGCATTGATCTGAGTGAGCCTCATCCGCTGCCCATCCGGCAGTACTTTCTGCACCGGCTCACCATCGTGGATATCAATACAAGTCCGTAAGATGTGATGACGGGAAAGCATGTGGTCAAACGCTTGTTGTAATGCAGTGACATCCAGTTGACCACGCAAGGTGAAACGCCCGACCATCACGTACGCTGTTGTTGCCACATCATCGATTTGCGATAGCAGCCATAACCGCCGTTGCGCCAAAGATAAAGGCGGCACGACATCAGCGTCTAACGGTTCAATAACCGTTTTTTGTTGCGTCGGTGTGGCTTCATCAATCGCGCTTGCCAATGCAGATAGCATCGATTGGCTGAACACGGTGGCTAATGCCAGTTCAACCTGAAATCGCTGACGAATTCGGGAAATCAACTGCATCGCAACCAGCGAATAACCGCCCAGTTCAAAGAAGTCATCATGACGCCCTACCTGACTCACACCCAACAGACCCGACCAAATCTCAGCCAGCTGAACTTCCACATCTCCCTGTGGCGGCTCATAAGCCCGTTGCGGTAAGTCACTTGCATCAACCGCCGGTAAAGCCTTTCGGTCAACCTTGCCATTCGGGGTTAACGGAAAAGCATCTAACGCAATATAAATCCCCGGCACCATGTAATCCGGCAAACGACGGCGTAACTCGGCCTTCAATCCTTCCTCAAAATCCTCACCGGATTGCGCAGTGTCTTCCGCCACATAATAACCCACCAGCCGTGGCTCTCCGTCCGCCATCTCAGGCGCAGCAACCACCGCATCTGCAATGCCAGCATACCCCTGCATCAGCGACTCGATTTCACCCAGCTCGATTCGGAATCCCCGAATCTTGACCTGAAAGTCACTCCGGCCTAAACAGCGAATCCGACCCTCACTATCCCAACGACCCAAGTCACCGGTTTGGTACATCAACGCTCCGGATTCAGCAACAAACGGGTCTGCGATAAACCGCTCGGCGGTTAAATCATCGCGATTGAGATATCCGGCCGTTACCCCGGCGCCGGCAATGTAAATCTCACCACTGACTCCCACCGGAACCGGCTGGTGTCTCTCATCCAGAATATAAATTCGGGTATTCCCAATCGGTTGACCAATCAGGACACCCGCATCACTGACGTGCAAAGGATGGGTCGCTGACCAGACCGTCGTCTCCGTCGGGCCATACATATTCCACAAACGACCGACGCGACCAACAATCTCATCCGCCAGCACTTTCGAGAAGGATTCTCCGCCAATCAGTCCGGTTAAACGGGGCGAGCCCTGCCACCCTGCTGCCAGCAAAAGTTTCCATGTCGCCGGGGTTGCCTGAAACAGGGTAATCGCCTGATTATCCAGATAAGCAGCCAATGCTTCACCATCACGGGCCAGCGCTTTATCCGCCAAATGCAGGGCGGCACCACTGGACAGAGGCAGATAGATTTCAAGCACATGAATATCAAAGGATATCGTTGTCACCGCTAATAAACGGTCATCACCACTCACCTGATGTTGCTGCTGCTGACTGGTCAGGAAGTTGACCACGGCCCGGTGCGGCACCATCACCCCTTTGGGTTGTCCGGTTGAGCCAGAGGTATAAATCACATACGCCAGATGATCACCGCTCAGGGTTGCCACTTCGGGATTGCTCACCGGCTCATCCGCCAGCGATTCACGATTGAGCTCAAGCACCTGTAACTGGGCCGCCTGCTCACCGAATGTCTGCGCAACATCAACGCTGCCGTCGCTAATCAGAACCACCGGACGGCTGTCGGCCACCATGTATTGCAATCGCTCGGACGGGAACAACGGGTCGAGCGGGACGTAGGCACCGCCCGCTTTGAGGGTCGCCAGCAAGGTCGTGACCATGGCACAGCTGCGCTCAACCATCACCGCAACATAGCTGCCCGGTGTGACACCCAGTGCAATCAAACGGTGGGCTAACTGATTGGCTTGCGTATTCAATGCGGCATAACTCAGCGAGTCATTCCCTGAAACCACCGCGGTAGCATCGGGTGTCTGCGCCGCTTGTGACTCAAATAACTGGTGCAGACATGCTTGCTCGGGATAGGGCATTGCGGTCTGGTTAAAGGTGTCGAGCACGAGATGGCGCTCTTCATGAGACAAAACACTTAACTGCGCGGGATAAGTCACATCCGATTCAGCACGAACACAGTCTGTCAGAAAGGATTCCAATCGCTTCAAATGACGCTGAATGTCGTGCCTTTCATACAGGTCATGGTTGGCATTGAGATAGAGCGTTAATCCCTGCTGCGGCCCGCGGTCATAAAATGTAAACGATAGATCATCAACCGGGCCAATTGCTGTATTGACGACTGTTGCGGAGACATCGCCAAAAAACAGTTCATATTCCGAAGGAACAAAATTAAGTACGGTGCTATACCAACATTCTTGCTCGCCTGAATGTTTCGATTCTTGTCGCAGGTCATCACTGTAATAACGAGAATGTCGGGATGTTTTCCCAACATGTAGGGCAACTTGTTCGAGCAGCTCATCGAATGTCATATCCGCATGGATATGAATACCGAGAGGCAAAATATTGACCGCGATACCTGTTGTTTTACGTAGCGTTCGCCCCATTCGTCCTCGGTGGGTAAAACCGAGCATCATTGATGATTCTCCGGTCATCAAATGTAGATAAACCGAAGTCAGCGCGGTCATCAGTGTTGCGAGATTGGTCTTGTAACGTTCGGCTAATCCCTGCAATCCCTGATAAACATCAAGGGGAAGCTGATGCCATTCACTGAGCACTTGAGAACATGCCGCATTTTGTCCAGCCAGACAAACCGGTTGGTAGGTTTGCATCTGCGCCATATAGTTCAGCCAGTATTCACGATCACGCGTAAAACCCGTAGAATCACGATAAGCGCTTTCAGCCTCCAACAAGGCTTCAACCCCGAGTAATTGACACTCAGGAATCGGCTGTTCGGCATGTAATGCAGAATATATTTCAGCAAAACGCGCCAAAACCATCATGAAGCCATATCCGTCAGTGGTAATATGGTCGGCGCTACAGTAGAGATAATATTGTTCGGCATGAACTTTTAGCAAAGCAAACTCGAATAGGCGTGTTCTATCACCAGCCGAGACAGGATGATCAAGTCGTTTTTCCATCCATGCCATTGCTACCGCATCAGCATCCGCCTCCCGAGATAAATCAATAAAAGGGAGTTCCCAATCAGCAAAATACTCAACCGTTTGCTGCAATGTCTCTTCGTGGTAACCCGCTTCGATATGAAATGTTTCAGCTTCTCCGACACCTTGTCTCACCGCTGCTTCCATCATTTCAGGATTAATCTGCCCCGGCAGATCCAGATAACCAGCCACTTTGAATACCCGTGGGCCGACATGGTCAACAATATGCTGAGCGAACCAGATTCCTTTCTGTGGTGTCGAAAGTGGTATAGGAGGAGACACATTGGACTGAGCGTGAAGATGCGAACCTTGCTTACTTGCTTTGCGAATATTCGAATTCATATAGCACCAACCTTCATTTGTTATTTTTTTATTATTTGTATTTTACGCATAAGACAAAGAGCATCTGATATGTTTAATACCAGACACTAAAACCTCATATATGCTAGATATGATGTAACCAAAAATTACAATCAGTTAATGACAAACGTATTATTATTTATATTTTCTATCCTTAGGCTTTATATTTATAACGAACTTGAGCTGATAGATATCATTTACAATCCAAATTACCTCATTCGCTCTCTGACAATCAAGTGACATTATTTTGACGCCATGCTGTCATACTAAAAATGACGGTGATACATAAATACAGATTAAAATAACAAAATTATAAATATCAAAAACACCAATAATCATTCACATATAATGATAAAAGAATCAAAAATACACTCAAACTCTTGGATAAACCACGCAAATACCGAACAACTCATGAATAGATAGTGATATTTTTATATAATAAAATTCAAAGAAAATTTAGCGGAACGCAAGTCACATTCATAGGGTAAATTTTGCACAAAAAATAGAATAATCATTAAAAAACATAGAGATATAGAAAATCAAAAATACCAAAAAATTATAAATACAAAAGAATCATACTTCGATCCATGGTCTAACCAGAACAAAAATAAGAATATATTAAAAATAATTAACTAAAAGACAGAATAAACAACCAAAAAAATTCAAATAAACAACACATTCATCAAAATAGTCTTTACCGTCGTACTATCCTACATTCTATAATTCTCAACCCAAATAATGACTATTTTTAAAAAGTTTGATCAATCTCAATAATAACTATAAGATTTTCACAATTTTTCATAGCAATCATGAAAATACAGACTAAATATAAACTCATCAGCTATATGCTCTGATCTTTTAATTTAAAACACACTTTTTCACATAGCATTGAATAAAGGAGCTCAATGACAAAAATAACATTAAATAGATAGCGGACGAAAAATAACGCTGTTGATATATTTATTATACATATCGATACCGCTACTAAAATTAGTGTAAAAACTCAAAAAAAATAACCAAATGAAATGTATTTAATATGCTATTTGGTGAAAAATTTCACAAAAAATACATATTAAATGTGTATATAGACACCGTCGGATTATTAAACTCACACCATTCAAAAAAAATCATTAAATTAGAAAAAGATAAAAAACCTCTTTAATTTAATAGAAAATAATAATAAAAGCGCCCCATGCTCAACTGCTCTTACCCCCATCTTCTAGTGATAAACAGTCATAATAAATATTCACATTTGGGTAATAAAAGACTCAAACCCTCTTCCTTGAACCCGATTCGCTCAGACATCACACCATGCATCAGTCCCACTGATATTGAAGAGAGATATGAATCACAACAGGGCTCTGATACGTCTGATGCGTTCAGGATGGCAACATGATTTTGAAATAAATTGGATCACAAACAAGGCTATTAATTGGGATATACGGTATAAAAGAGCTGAGTCAGACAGCTGTATTTTCTCTCAGGAGGAAAAGATAAATGAAACCATCTGAGAGAATGTTACTCTACTGACAGGATGATTGCTGTTACACTAGGGGCAGTTGACCTTTCGTGGTTGAATTTTGTTCAATCTGAACAGGTATTGATCGCGGCGCGGGGCATACCGCTTAGCTATCCGAAGCAAATGACCCGCAACAAAGAGCAAGACTCGTTCAGATGAACCCTCTGGGCAGCATTGGTCGCTCATTTATCCAGCGTTAGGTCATGGTTCATGTAGATCGCTACACTTCACATGACCTGTCTTGACTAAATGCACGACAAATTGCTGCAAAAACCATCACGAAAGGTCAACAGCCGCTAGGAAATATTAGAAAAGTTGAACGATATTACAGTTGAAATAGTATATTATTAAAAGACTCCAGTGGTTATGGTGATGAATTTGGACCACAGTTTAACAAAACAGATAGAAGAGATATGCGCAGCAAGAGGTGTCAGGTTGACTTCTCAACGCAAACAGGTCTTTGAGCTTATCTGTTCCAGTAGGAAAGCATCCAGTGCCTATGAGCTGCTTGAAGCGCTACAGCAAAGCGAACCGCAGGCGAAACCACCAACCGTTTACCGGGCACTCGATTTCCTGATGGGGCAAGGCTTCATCCACCGCGTAGAATCAACAAACAGCTACATTTCATGTTGCTCTTGTAATGCTCATAAACACTTCTCACATCTTTTAATCTGCAAACAATGTAGTGATGTGACCGAACTTCAGGATGAGACATTGGTCTTATCACTGGAACATAATGCAGAGAAGCACGGATTTAAGATTACAAACCATGTCATTGAATCTCATGGAATTTGCCAAACGTGCTCCTCAGAAACAAAGAGAGATACAGTAAAAGATTATGCGCGCTGAGTTTGTAAATCCGTTTTTAGCGTCTCTGATGAACGTATTAAAAACAATGGCTTCACTTGAATTAAAACCTCAGAAGCCAAGAGTCAAGAAAGATGAAATTGCCCGAGGTGACATTTCGGGTCTGATCGGTATGGTCGGAGATCAAACCCGAGGATCGATGTCGATTACTTTTGATGAAAGCCTCGCATTGGAAATCATGCAGAACATGTTGGGCGAACGCCCGAATGGCTTGAATGAAGAAGTGACCGATATGGTGGGTGAAATCACCAACATGGTGACTGGCGGGGCCAAAAGAATTCTTGCTGAAAGTGGCTTTGATTTCAATATGGCAACCCCCGTTGTTGTATCTGGGCGCGGTCATACTATTCGCCATAAATGCGAAGGTGCGATTATTATCATGCCTTTCACCTCTGCGTGGGGAAATGCATTTATCGAAATCTGCTTCGAGTAATTTTCTGATTTGTAACGATGTAAAAACAGGAGATGGCGTTACCATCCCCTGTTTGTTTTTTTGCATCACGCAAAATGTTCAGTCTTAACGTAATGCTTTATACGCATTAATCAGTCCATTGGTTGAACTATCATGAGATGTCACTTGCTCATCACTTTCCAGCTCAGGCAAAATTGCATTTGCCAACTGTTTACCCAGCTCAACGCCCCACTGATCAAAAGTGAAGATGTTCCAGATTACGCCCTGTGTAAAGATTTTATGTTCATAGATCGCAATCAACTGACCCAGTACCCGTGGTGTAATTTGCTTGACCAGAATTGAGTTGGTCGGACGGTTCCCTTCAAATACTTTAAACGGTACAAGCTCAGCAACTTCCTCAGCTGTTTTACCAGCAGCAATAAACTCAGCTTCTACTTGCTCTGTCGTTTTACCAAACGCTAAAGCTTCTGTCTGCGCAAAGAAGTTAGATAACAGTTTTGGATGATGATCCGATGTCGGATTATGTGAAATCGCAGGTGCAATGAAATCACAAGGAATCATTTTTGTGCCTTGGTGAATCAACTGATAGAAAGCATGTTGACCATTAGTTCCCGGTTCACCCCAGATAATCGGCCCTGTTTGATAATCAACTGGCTGACCATTACGATCAACATACTTACCATTTGATTCCATATTTCCTTGCTGGAAATAAGCAGCAAACCGATGCATGTATTGATCATAAGGCAGGATCGCTTCTGATTCCGCACCATAGAAGTTGTTGTACCAAATGCCAATCAGAGCCAACAATACCGGGATATTTTCTTCAAATGGCGTCGAAGCAAATGCCTGATCAACCTCATGCGCACCAGAGAGCAATTCAACAAAATTGTCAAAACCGATCCCCAAAATAATTGATAGACCGATTGCAGACCACAACGAATAACGCCCCCCAACCCAGCTCCAGAATTCAAACATATTGTCGGTATCAATACCAAAAGCAGAAACCGCTTCAGCATTGGTTGAAAGCGCTGCAAAATGTTTTGCGACTTGAGATTCATCTTTTGCTTCCGCAAGAAACCAATCGCGCGCGGTGTGGGCATTGGTCATGGTTTCCTGCGTAGTAAATGTTTTGGATGCAACGAGGAATAATGTTGTTTCTGGATTAACCTGCTTGAGTACTTCAGCAATATGCGTCCCATCAACATTGGAGACAAAATGCATGTTGAGGTGATTCTTATAAGGCTTCAGCGCTTCTGTCACCATATATGGCCCTAAGTCAGAACCACCGATACCGATATTGACAACATCAGTGATCGCTTTGCCGGTATACCCTTTCCACTCACCAGAGATGATACGTTCGGAAAAGTATTTCATTTTCTCCAGTACCGCATTCACTGCTGGCATCACGTCTTCACCATCTGAATAAATCGGTGTATTAGAACGATTCCGCAGCGCCACATGCAAAACAGACCGATCTTCTGTCCGGTTAATTTTTTCACCACTGAACATGGCTTCAATTGCGCTTTTCAGGTCTGTTTCTTCCGCCAGAGCCAACAAGAGTTTCACGGTCTCTTCATTGATGAGGTTTTTAGAATAATCGACCAGAATATCATCGCCAAAACGTTGCGAGAACGTTTCAAAGCGCTGACTGTCTTGATTGAAAAGTGTTTTTAAGTCAACACCTTTCATCGATTCAAAATGAGCAGACAGTGCTTTCCAAGCCTGAGTTTCTGTTGGGTTGATATTTTTTAGCATGGTATCTATCCCGAATTTAATAGGTCCTATTCTGCCGAGCAGCATGAGTGATCGTTACAGAATTCCAGAGACAAAAAACAAATCAATTGTAGCTAATGTACCAATTCATCTAACGAGGTCACAGCCATATCCCGATTTGTATCCGATTCGCTGATTATACTTAATTTTCAGAGCGAAATTATGTTTTAGCTCAAATCAAACGAGTCAATTTTTATTCCATTGGTACAAAAAAGTGATTGTACGGTAACTAGAAACACCCCACTATACAGACACGAGTGAAATTAACAATCGTTCTAATAGGTGCTTACAATGTGGTCACAAACCATCATCTATCTTCAGGAGAAACAGCGCGGATTTCACCTGATTACCGACGAAGTTGTCGAACAACTCCCTCAAATTCAATCAATTTCCATCGGGCTGCTCCATTTATTTATTCAGCATACATCAGCCAGTTTAAGCATAAATGAAAACGCAGATCCAACGGTTCGTCTTGATATGGAGGCTCACTTTAATCGTAGCGTTCCGGAAAAAGCCCCCTACTATCAGCATACCTATGAAGGTGATGACGATATGCCTGCTCATATTAAATCATCAACACTTGGGGCAAGCCTGACGATCCCGATTACTCAAGGGGAACTGGCCATGGGAATCTGGCAGGGGATCTATTTAGGGGAACATCGGAATCATGGTGGACAACGACGGATCGTTGCGACCATTTCAGGAGAGTAACCGCAATTTCATTCTAAAGCTTGGTTTGATACGAAAAATTGGATGAGTGAAATGATCACTCATCATCAAAATCAAACGCAGGCCCTGCGTAGTTGTCGAAACGAGAGTATTGGCCTTGGAACGTTAAGCGCACCGAACCAATCGGACCGTTCCGCTGCTTACCAAGTATGATTTCGGCAGTTCCTTTCATCGCACTATCCGGATGGTAAACTTCATCACGGTAAATAAACATAATCAAATCCGCATCCTGCTCGATAGATCCTGACTCCCTCAGATCCGAGTTAACGGGTCGCTTGTCTGCCCGCTGCTCCAGAGAGCGGTTTAACTGGGAAAGGGCAACCACAGGCACATTTAACTCTTTCGCCAACGCTTTCAGGGAACGCGATATTTCTGCAATTTCCAAAGTCCGGTTATCAGACAGTGCCGGAACACGCATTAATTGCAGGTAGTCCACCATGATTAATGATAACCCGCCATGCTCTCGGGCAACCCGACGAGCACGTGAGCGAAGTTCTGTAGGTGTCAGCCCTGAGCTGTCATCGATGAACATATTTTTCTTCTCCATGAGAATGCCCATGGTGGAAGAAATTCTGGCCCAATCCTCATCATCCAGATTACCGGTTCGTATTTTGGTTTGATCGACACGAGATAGCGATGCCAGCATCCTCATCATGATCTGCTCAGAAGGCATCTCCAAAGAAAAGATGAGCACCGGTTTGTCTTGCTCCATCGCTGCGTTTTCACACAAGTTCATCGCGAACGTTGTTTTCCCCATCGATGGACGAGCAGCAACAATGATTAGGTCGGAAGACTGCAATCCAGCCGTTTTCTTGTTCAAGTCAGTAAAGCCGGTATTGACGCCAGTGACACCATCCTGAGGACTTTTGTACAAGATTTCGATTCTTTCTAATGTTTTCTCCAGAATCGAATCAACATTTTGTGGGCCTTCATTTTCATTGGTTCTCGACTCTGCAATTGCAAAGACTTTACTTTCAGCAAAGTCTAGCAAATCTTCTGAACTGCGCCCCTGGGGATCATAGCCTGCATCGGCAATCTCATTGGCCACACCAATCAGATTACGGACCAAAGCCCGTTCAGCAACAATATCTGCATAGGCGTTGATATTTGCAGCACTTGGCGTATTTTTGGCAAGATCGGTCAGATAGGCAAAACCACCGACATCATCCAGTTGCTCACGCTGTTCCAGAAACTCAGAGAGTGTAATCAAATCAAGTGGTTTGCCGCCTTCCAGAATTGATTTAATACCATCAAAAATCAAACGGTGTGGTCGGCTGAAAAAATCACTGGTCACCACACGTTCGGCCACGGTGTCCCACCGCTCATTATCCAGCAACAGTCCTCCCAGAACGGATTGCTCCGCTTCTAGCGAATGGGGAGGCATTTTAATGCCTTCAACTTGTGCGTCAGTTTGCTTACGATTTCTGTTTTCAAACTTGGAATTAACCATGACTTTTCTCAATAACACAACAAAGTGTGCCCATTATAACGAGAATATAGAATTTGTAATTATCTCATGCAGAATTAACCCAGAACTGACTATTGACTGGGCCATCCACTCTAGTATTGTCTTTAGCTTAATGGTTAGTTTCTAGAGGTTTCGTGTGCTTAGGTGTTGGCTGATGCCCTTCAGTCTTTGTATTATCAGTGCTGTTCATGCAGAAGAAGAATCAACAGAACAAGAAATGCCAGCTCCGCTTCAGGGTCAGGTCGAGCTCGGCTATCAAAGGCATGCAGGGAATACAAATACAGAATCGCTCAATGTGAATATAATGGCTGAATACACCGAAGGGAGGCACCGGACAACAGGCAAATGGGAGTTTTACCGACTGGATAAATATGGCGGTGAATACAAAAGAAAATCGACCTATACACTCCAGTCTGACTACAAAGTCAGTCCAAAAGGTTATGTGTATGGTAGCTTCAATGGGATTGATTCTAAATATAGTGCTTATTTTAAGGACTATACCTTCTCGGCAGGTTACGGTTATCAGCTGACACATACTGATATGCTAACCGTTGAGCTTGAAATCGGTCCGGGTTATCGATATCAAAAACCAAACCTCGATGAACTCGATGATGATGATCTAATTTTCCCTGAAACGGTGAGAGAACCAATTGCCCGAGGAAATGCCAGAATCGATTGGAGTCTGACAAAAACAGTGACGCTGGGCGGAGATGTCACCGTTGTCTCAGGAGATAGCAACACATTGCTGACTACCAAAATCAATCTGACCAATGATATTACGCAAAATCTTGCTTTGAAGCTGGATTACTCTCGTTCATATCACTCACGCGTCCCTGATAGTCTCAAAAAAGCGGACAGCGCAACGTCAATCAATGTTGTCTACCATTTCTGAATGCTAAAACAATATTTTCTATGTTTTGAAAACATAAAAAAACACCAGCATAAGCTGGTGTTTTTCAATACTGGAGCAACTGGATAACTATTCAGCAACAACCTGTAGTTTAACGTCTGCAAACACTTCAGAATGAAGTTGGATGCTGATGTCATACTCGCCAACATTGCGTAGCGCGCCTTCAGGAAGACGAACTTCACTTTTGCTCACTTGAACACCAGCAGCAGTCACTGCATCAGCAATATCGCGAGTACCGATAGAACCGAACAGTTTACCTTCTTCACCAGCTTTTGATGCAATCACAACAGCTTCCAGAGCGTTTACTTGGTCAGCGCGTGATTGTGCAGCAGCGAGTTGCTCAGCGACTTGAGCTTCTAATTCGGCACGACGGTGCTCAAACATCTCAACGTTTGCTTTAGTTGCCATAACTGCTTTACCTTGAGGGATAAGAAAGTTACGAGCATAACCAGATTTTACGTTGACTGTATCACCAAGACCACCTAGGTTACCGATTTTATCAAGTAGAATAACTTGCATTGTTTAATCCTCTTTCTTAATAAACGGTGCCGATTACTGATGTTTGTCAGTGTATGGCAATAGAGCTAGGTAGCGAGCACGCTTAATAGCACGAGCTAGCTGACGCTGATATTTAGCGCTAGTACCAGTGATACGGCTTGGTACGATTTTACCAGCTTCAGTAATATAGTTTTTAAGAGTTGCTACATCTTTGTAATCAATCTCTTGGACGCCTTCTGCAGTAAAACGGCAGAATTTACGACGACGGAAGAAACGAGCCATGGGCTATCTCCTGATCTAAATTTGAGTAATCTCTTGAGCATGGAGCACCAATTTTCCCACACCATTTCGGTCGGTCTGGTAAGTAACAAAACCACTTACCTTGATACTACTGCCCTGTACTAAGTTGTGAGTGAAAGACTTTGACCGTTGACCACTAACCACGACGGGCATACGACAATAAACCTGCCTAGGTAAATCCGCTTCAACAGCAACCGAACGATGTTCTAACCAAAAGCGACAATGTTCGATACCTGACGGACTCTGGCTTCGAATGGGATGCTTGACAATCGTACCGCTAAGTTCCATCCGATTGGTCATAGAATCAATTACTCAGCAACGTCTGCACTGTTGTTTTCTTCTGATTTCACTTCTTCACGCTTAGAACGCTCTTCACGAGCTTTCAGCATGATTGATGGTTCAGTCACAGCAGACTTAGTACGCATAATCATGTTACGCAGAACTGCATCGTTAAAACGGAAAGCAGTTTCCAGTTCATCAACAACTGACTGCTCAGCTTCTACGTTCATCAGAACATAGTGCGCTTTGTGCAGTTTGTTAATTGGGTATGCAAGTTGACGACGTCCCCAATCTTCCAGACGGTGAATAGTACCGCCGGCTTCAGTGATAGAACCAGTGTAACGCTCGATCATGCCAGCAACTTGCTCGCTTTGATCTGGGTGCACCATGAATACGATTTCGTAATGACGCATGTTTGCTCCTTACGGATTATTCAGCTTCCACATTTGGCCCGGTCGTCCAGAGGAAGCAAGGAACGGTAAATAAGTGACCAGGAATTTAAGAGGTCGAATAGTACAGAAAGGAGGCAGTATTAGCAAGAGAAATATGACTTGGAGGCACCATAAAATAAAGGACGAACGCCTTGTTCGTCCGTTGTATCAATAACACTAATCTTCATCAACAAATTGAGCCTGAAGATAGTTCTCTAGACCCGTCATTTCAATCAAACCAAGCTGGGTTTCAAGCCAATCTACATGCTCCTCTTCATCTGCTAAGATGTCTAGAAACAGGTCTCTGGAAACATAATCACGAATATTTTCAGCATAAGCGATTGCCTCTTTCAAATCAGGGATCGCAGTCATCTCTAATTTGAGATCACATTCGAGCATTTCCTTGGTATCTTCACCAATCAGAAGCTTTCCTAAATCCTGTAAATTCGGGAGCCCTTCTAAAAAGAGTATCCGTTCAATCAAGTGATCAGCATGTTTCATTTCATCAATTGATTCATGGTACTCTTTGTCTGCTAACTGTTTAAGTCCCCAATCTTTATACATTCGTGCATGTAAGAAATACTGGTTGATTGCAATCAGCTCATTGGCCAGAATTTTGTTCAGATGTTGAATAATTATTGGATCGCCTTTCATGACAAAACATCCTCTTTGGCTCTATTAACTTTAGAACCCAACAGAGAAGTGTCAAATTTTAATCTGTAAAAACAGATAATTAGTTTTAACTAACTTACTTGTTGATACTGAGATGCAACGGTTTCATTCAAGATCTCCTTTGCCTGACGGACACACTTCCCGCATTGAGTCCCTAATGCAGTACAGCGCCGAATTCCTTTCATATCGCTAATGCCATCTTCAAGAATGAGATTACGCAGCTTTTTATCAGAAACAGAATGACAGAGACAAACAATCATAATGGCACAACACTATATAGCAACACACAATGAAAATATAAACGATAATCGTTACTATTTCCATAATTAAGTATTGCTCGATATAGAATCATGCGTACCACAATCATCTGACCGTCTTGGCACGACCTCTCGAGATAGTAATAAAAAAGGGAAGCCAATGGCTTCCCTTTTTTTAACTTGTGTTAGCTTAAATCATTATGCAAAGATTTTTGCTACAACACCAGCACCAACTGTACGACCACCTTCACGGATCGCAAAGCGCAGACCTTCATCCATCGCGATTGGTGCAATCAGTTCGACAACCATTTTCACGTTATCGCCTGGCATCACCATCTCTACGCCTTCTGGAAGCTCGATGCTACCTGTTACGTCTGTTGTACGGAAGTAGAACTGTGGACGATAACCTTTGAAGAATGGCGTATGACGACCACCTTCATCTTTCGACAACACGTATACTTCTGATTCAAACTTCGTGTGCGGTGTGATTGAACCTGGTTTCGCCAAGACTTGACCACGTTCTACTTCATCACGCTTCGTTCCACGCAGTAACACACCAACGTTCTCACCTGCACGACCTTCGTCAAGCAGCTTACGGAACATCTCTACACCTGTACACGTTGTCTTCGTCGTATCTTTGACACCAACGATTTCAACTTCGTCACCAACTCGGATGATACCTTGCTCTACACGACCTGTAACAACTGTTCCACGGCCCTGGATTGAGAATACATCTTCGATTGGCAGCAGGAATGCTTGGTCAATCACACGCTCTGGCTCTGGAATGTATTCGTCAAGTGCTGTCGCTAACTCTACGATTTTCTCTTCCCATTGCGCTTCACCGTTCAGTGCGCCCAGTGCAGAACCCTGAATCACTGGCAGATCGTCTCCTGGGAAATCGTATTCTGAAAGCAATTCACGTACTTCCATTTCTACCAGCTCAAGCAGCTCTTCATCATCAACCATGTCACATTTGTTCATGAATACGATGATGTAAGGAATACCTACCTGACGACCTAGCAAGATGTGCTCACGTGTCTGAGGCATTGGACCATCTGTCGCTGCTACAACTAGGATACCACCGTCCATCTGTGCCGCACCGGTGATCATGTTTTTAACATAGTCAGCGTGCCCTGGGCAGTCTACGTGTGCGTAGTGACGTGTCGGTGTATCGTACTCTACGTGTGAAGTCGCGATTGTGATACCGCGCTCACGCTCTTCTGGTGCGTTATCGATTGACGCAAAGTCACGTGCTGATCCGCCGTATACTTTAGAAAGCACTGTACAGATTGCTGCAGTTAGTGTTGTTTTACCGTGGTCAACGTGGCCGATAGTACCAACGTTTACGTGCGGTTTCGTACGTTCAAATTTTTCTTTAGACACGATCGTGTTCCTTCCTAGTTATGATTCACTCTAAGTAACGTACACCTAAAGTGCGCCAGAAATTGCTATTTTATGCGTCAACGTTCGTCAACGCAATAGATTCGTTATTAACCAATACCTGTGTTTTATCGACAAATAAAGGTTAACCACGCTCAGCGACAATTGCATCAGCAATATTTTTCGGCACTTCTGCGTACTCAGAAAACTCCATTGAATACGAAGCACGCCCTTGCGTCGCAGAACGCAGATCAGTTGCGTAACCAAACATCTCAGAAAGTGGGACTTTAGCATGTATAATCTTCAGCCCTGCCGGACCATCATCCATACCTTCGATAAGGCCGCGGCGACGATTCAAGTCACCCACAACATCACCCATCCAATCTTCCGGAGTAGTTACTTCAACTTTCATTAGCGGTTCAAGAATAACCGGGTTCGCTTGCAGCGCACCTTTCTTGAATGCCATTGAGCCAGCGATCTTAAACGCCATCTCACTTGAATCGACATCGTGGAATGAACCATCAAAGAGTGTCGCTTTGATATCCAAGACAGGATAACCAGCGAGCACACCATTGTTCATTTGTTCCTCGATACCTTTTGCGACCGGGTTAATGAATTCCTTCGGAATCGTCCCACCCACAATTTCGTCGACAAAAACAAAGCCTTCACCGGGTTCAGAGGGCTCAATTTTTAGCCACACATGACCATATTGACCTCGTCCCCCTGACTGGCGAACAAACTTGCCTTCGACTTCCGTTTGACCACGAATGGTTTCACGATAAGCAACCTGAGGTTTACCCACGTTGCAATCCACACTAAATTCACGCTTCATCCGATCTACAATGATATCTAGGTGAAGTTCACCCATGCCTGATATCAATGTCTGGCCAGTTTCAGCGTCCGTTTCAACACGGAATGATGGATCTTCAGCTGCCAGTTTTCCGAGGGCAATCCCCATTTTTTCCTGATCAGCTTTAGAGCGGGGTTCTACAGCGATTTGAATCACAGGTTGAGGAAATTCCATTCGTTCCAGAATAACCTTATGATTTTGATCGCAAAGCGTGTCCCCTGTTGTTACATCTTTCAAGCCAATCGCAGCAGCGATATCACCGGCACGAACTTCTTTGACTTCTTCACGTTTGTTCGAATGCATCTGGACAATACGTCCAACTCGTTCACGTTTTTCTTTGACCGAGTTATAGACAGCATCCCCGGAGTTTAATACACCGGAATAGACCCGAACAAAGGTCAGAGTACCAACAAATGGGTCTGTTGCGATCTTAAATGCAAGTGCTGAAAAGGGTTCTGAGTCATCCGCGTGACGCTCAACATCATTTTCACGCTCATCAATACCTTTAATCGATGGAACATCGATCGGTGACGGCAAAAATTCAATCACAGCATCCAGTACGGCCTGAACCCCTTTGTTCTTAAATGCACTACCGCAAGTCGCCAGAACAATCTCATTATTTAGAGTGCGAGTTCGCAAACCGAGCTTAATCTCGTCTTCGCTTAATTCACCCTCTTCAAGGTATTTATCCATCAGCTCTTCATTCGCTTCAGCAGCGGACTCCACCATATGGCTACGCCATTCTTCAGCGAGTTCGAGCATATCGGCTGGGATATCTTCATGAGTGAAAGTCATTCCCTGGTCTTCTTCAGTCCAGTTAATGGCTTTCATCTTGAACAGATCAATAACACCTTTAAATTCATCTTCTGCACCGATATTCAATTGAATCGGTACAGGGGTTGCGCCTAGTCGATCTTTAATTTGATTTACCACACGCAAGAAATCTGCACCAGCACGGTCCATCTTATTCACGAAAACGAGTCTCGGAACATGATATTTATCCGCCTGACGCCATACTGTCTCAGACTGAGGTTCAACACCAGAGGAACCACAAAAAACGACCACTGCACCATCAAGTACACGGAGAGAACGCTCAACCTCAATGGTGAAGTCAACGTGTCCGGGAGTATCGATAATGTTGATACGATGATCGGGGAATTGCGCCTGCATACCACGCCAGAATGTGGTCGTCGCAGCAGAGGTAATGGTGATACCGCGTTCCTGCTCTTGCTCCATCCAGTCCATGGTTGCTGCACCATCGTGAACTTCGCCAATTTTATGAGACAGGCCGGTGTAGAACAGAATACGCTCAGTAGTGGTTGTCTTTCCTGCGTCTACATGAGCACATATACCGATGTTACGGTAGCGCTCGATAGGAGTTTTACGAGCCACGGTTGTATCCTCTTAACTAAGGTGGACCTTAGAAAATAGAAAAGTACTGCGGGTATCCCCGCAGTACAGGAGGTATTACCAACGGTAATGAGCAAACGCTTTGTTTGCTTCAGCCATACGGTGAACGTCTTCACGTTTCTTAACCGCAGAGCCTTTGTTTTCAGCAGCATCTAGCATTTCAGCAGCCAGACGACCAGCCATAGATTTCTCACCACGCTTACGCGCAGCTTCAACCAACCAACGCATAGCAAGTGCGTTACGGCGAACCGGACGTACTTCAACAGGAACTTGGTAAGTTGAACCACCCACACGACGAGATTTAACCTCTACCGCTGGGCGAACATTTTCAAGAGCTTCTTCAAATACAGCTAAGTGATCTTTACCAGATTTCTCAGCCATAGTATCTAATGCAGTATAAACAATCTTTTCTGCAACTGATTTCTTTCCGTCAACCATAAGGATGTTGACGAATTTTGCCAGCAGTTCAGACTTGAACTTTGGATCTGGAAGGATCTTACGCTGACCAATTACGCGACGACGTGGCATGGATATTCTCCGTTGTCTTCTTCAGGTTATCCAAAACTTTTCAGTTTCTTCAAAAATTAATATTTAAATTAGTGTTTGGCCTTACTTAACGCTTATTTCAACAGAGAAACATTAAGACTTAGGACGCTTCACACCGTACTTAGAACGACCTTGTTTACGGTCATTAACACCTGCACAGTCAAGTGCGCCACGAACAGTGTGGTAACGAACACCCGGAAGGTCTTTAACACGACCACCACGGATCAAAACAACACTGTGCTCTTGTAGGTTGTGACCTTCACCACCGATATATGAAGTAACTTCAAAACCGTTAGTTAAACGTACACGACATACTTTACGAAGTGCTGAGTTAGGTTTTTTTGGTGTAGTAGTGTATACACGAGTACATACACCACGTTTTTGTGGGCACGCTTCTAGTGCTGGCACGTTGCTTTTTGCAACTTGCTTCACACGAGGTTTGCGAACCAACTGGTTAATAGTTGCCATTAACTAGCTCCTGATTTACTGAAAGTAAGCTTGTGAAAAATCTATACCCTATACAAATAGGGACGCAAAATTCTATGCACCGCGGCTAGATGTGTCAAGAAATATACAGTTTTTTTTTAGATTGGCAGGAAATATCATTCCCAAGTCATTGTACTATGGTGCTGTTCCGTCAATTCAACAAACCCGAGATAATCAGTTATCGTTGTTGAAGGACTGATACGGTGGTGAATTCCTCGGGCTTTTGCATCGGCCTGTAAAACAAACACGGTTTTTCCCGACAGCAACTCAAACGCATAGTGCAAAGGGTTTGCAGCATAAACTGCGTCTTCGATTAATAAGATGGAATCTTGCTCAGAATAGAAGGGATGAACTCGCTTCAATGCAGCGTCTGTTTTAATCACATGTAGCATAAAATGCCTCAAAAACTCAAAATTTTATCAGCCTGATGCAGAATCTCTATCATGCTTTGATCCTGTACAGTGGTCACAGGGATGATCAAATCATCTTGCGTCACTCCACGCTGCAATAACGCTGACTCAGAGACAAAGACCTGATCAATATCATACAGGTCGAGTAGTTTAAGCATCGGTGCATAATCTTTACAAAGGATATCGTCTGTTTCTTGTCCCTGCAGAAGTTGTAACACACCATCCCCCATAAAAACGACAGCAATATTTTCACTATAAGCAGAGGCCGCTAACAGCGCATCAACCCCTTCTCTTCCGGAACTTCGGCCGTGAGGTGCGTGATGAAAAACATAAATCAAACGATTCAAAACTGTATGATCCTATCTTGTGTCAACATGGCTTCAGCTAAACTCCCCAAACCAGCCTGCACAAACTCATCGGCCAGATTATCTTTAAATACACAATGTTGGGTCGCTTCTTTTTCGCTCAAAACGCCACGTCTCAAAGACGCTGCAACACAGGTTTCAAGACTGACACCATGCTCTTTCGCTAAATGTTGCCAAGCTTTGGCAAGATCGAATTCATCATTGGCAGGGACTGATAATGAGGTTCCATTTGTCACACCATCCTGATAGAAAAACACACTGACCAGTGTGTGACCTTTCTCAATCAAAGCACGCGCAAATTGATAAGCACTCCGGGCTGACTGAGTACCGTATAGTGGCCCATTGACCACCAACGTGTAAGTCAGAACACTCATTTTTCATCATCCTCAGTTTTACGCTGACGAATATAGAGATACACCGTATGTTTCGATATATTCAGACGAGCAGCAACACGATTGATCGCATCTTTAATATCAAAGATACCTTTATCGAATAACGCCATCACAATCTGTCGGTTCTTCGTATTATTCGATACTGATTTATCCGCATTGATTTCTTCGATAGTTCGCTCGACGGTCTGATCCACCAGCTCTTCAACATCACTGGCAAAGTTAACTGATGATGCCGCATCTTGTGCATCTTGATTTGGCATAAATGACTGTAGAATTTGAGAAAATGGCGCATCAAGATTGACATTAATACAGAGTAATCCAATCACCCGATTTTCACCGTTACGGATAGCAATCGTGATGGATTTCATTAAGACACCACCTTTTGCCCGGGTAAAATAAGAGCGGGAAAAATTCCGTTCTGACCCTTCTATATCTTTCAGCATCTTCAACGCTAAATCCGTAATTGGAGAACCGACCTGGCGCCCGGTATTCTCACCATTAGCAATTTTGATAGCAGAAGTATTCAAGTCTTCCAGTGAATGCAATACGATTTCACAAAAAGGACCGATCAGGCTTGCCAGACCATCTACAATTGCCTCATAAGAACGGAGAATGATTTTATCATGCTCTGTAAACGGTTTTACATGCACAGATTCCATTTCCAGTAACATGTCAGCATTGAGTGTCTCTGTCGTCGCCACGTTGTTCCAGCCTTCAAAAATATCAACAAATGAATGTAAGTTTATCAGAAAATTTTAAAGTATCGCTAAGCTATCGTATCAACAACTGATTTAAAACAATTTTATGACGACAAATAAAAAAAAGACCTGATAAATCAGGTCTTTTTCATTGCCTAGAAATAGCTTGAATGACTATTTCACCATCACAGCTAATTATTTACTGGTTTTCTTAGCGTCATCCGCTTTTTCAACTTTCAACAATTCAACTTCAAATACTAGTGTTGAATCTGCAGGAATTGATGGAGTATCTCTGTCGCCATAAGCCAGTTCTGGTGGAATAACAAACTTGTACTTAGCGCCAACTTTCATCAGTTGAACACCCTCTGTCCAACCTGGGATCACGCGATCCAGTGGGAATGTCGCTGGTTCACCACGATCATAAGAACTATCGAACTGAGTACCATCGATCAGTGTCCCTTTATAGTGGACTTGAACCGTATCTGTTGCTTTTGGTGATTTACCAGTGCCTTTCGTGATCACTTGATACAACAGACCTGATTTCGTTTTCTTCACACCGTCTTGTTTTTCGAACTTGGCACGGAAATCATCACCCGCTTTTTTGTTCGCTGCTGACTTTTCTTTGGCTTTTGTTGTTGCCAGTGTATTGAGTCGCTTATCGAAATCTTCCAATGCTTTACGAGCATCTTCATCTGTCATCGCTGATTTATCAGCAAATGCGTTTTGAATTCCTTGCAACACAAGATCTTTGTCTAGCGTAATACCATACTCTTTTGGCTTTTCAAGACTTGTACTCAGATAATTCGCAAAAGAGACACCAATAGCATAAGCTGCTTTTTCATCATCTGTCTTAAATTCAACCGCTGCTGGTTTGGCAGCATCCTGAGTGGCAGCTTGTGTTTCTTGTTTTCCTTCATCTTGACAGCCTGCTGCAAGCATCACAGCGGCAGCAAGAAACGATACTTTTAACAATGATTTCATTCAATTCTCCAAATACGTGGGCAAACCTTTTGTAATTACTCATAATTTCTTGACTAAAATTGATGAGCAACACATTGTTATACAAATATAACGTGATGTGATCCGAATGTCTTTAACTCTCAATGGAAATTCAGACTGATGCGAATATTTTCCCTTTATCTATTCATGTTAATTGTCAGTGTGACGTTAAATGGGTGCTTTTTCTTCACATCTCCTATTCAAAAATGGGAGATCACCCCAGAAGGAGCAACTGCTTTTGGTTTGAGCCGAGACGGTAGATTCGCCCTAACCTATTCTCAAAAAAATCAGCTCCAGCTTTGGGATCTTTCTGAAAACAAACGACTCGCACTACTGGGCTCCCTCGATCAACAAAACAGCACTGTGACCCAAATAAGAATTTCAGACAACGATCGCTATGCCGTAACAGCCGGACAGAATAATTTCGCAGTCTGGGACTTAGCCTGGGCACAGTCTAAAGGGCTCTGGTCCATTTCGGATGGACTCATCAGAGATATTGATCTTTCAAAAGACGGCGAACAAGTTCTGATGGGTCTATCCAACGGTAAAGCAATTTACGTGGACTTAGTCAGCGGAAGACGCATGGAGTTCCTTGCACATCACGAGAAAGTGAACTCCGTTGCATTATCGCCCAATGGTCGCTTTGCCCTAACCGGTGGTAATGATTATCAGGCCTATCTATGGGACACAAAATCCGGCCAAATACTAAGAAAATTTGAACATGAACAACGCGTTGTTCGAGTGGCATTGCAGAGAGACGGAAATTTCGCATTTACATCTGATGGCGGAAATGAAGCCAGAGTTTGGGATTTACATTCCGGTCAGGAAGTCTCCCATCTCCACAGTTTTGCTAGACAACTCATTTTTTCTACAGTGCGATTCTCTGATGACGGGACGCAACTCATAACCGGAACGCCTTCCGGTTATGTTGCGGTTTGGGATACACAAAGCGGCAAACAACTTGCTAAATTTTCAACGGAACCACCAAAAGTGGATCCACCACCACGTTCTGTCGTGTATGATGTTGCCTTTGATCAACAACATCATGTTATATCAGCAAGTTCTGCTGGTATTGCAGAAGCTTGGGAATTGGATGAGTAATAAAATGGCCGCAGAAGAAGTAGAACGACTAGAAGCTCGAATCAATGATTTGGAGTGCCAATTGGCATTTCAGGAAGATACCATCGAAGCGCTCAATCAAGCTCTCAGCCAACAACAGCAAACCATTTCCCGGATGCAGGACCAGATGAAGTTCATCGCAGGGAAGCTCAAGAACGTGAACGAATCACCAATGGCCGATCCATCTCAAGAGACACCACCGCCTCATTATTGAGATGACTATGAATCAGTCAAACTCTCATTAATCTAATACAGATAAAAATAGACAATCACAATCCCAGCGACAACTAAACAGCCACCGATGCGCCGTAGCAGAGAATTCGGCTGCTGGCTTAACTGGGAAAGCATTCGACGCCAGCCATTGGGTATGAGCAATGGACCAAGTCCTTCAGCAATCAGCAATAAACCGACTGCCAACCATATTGAATGAGACATAAAATTGAATTCCAAAAAATAAAGGCTCCGAAAGGAGCCTTTATACTATGCTTGGTACTTATTTAGTACTTTTGCCCTTTGAATTCTTCATATAGCGGAAAAACTCGCTATCCGGGTCAAGTACCAAAATATCGCTTTTCTGGCCGAAAGACTCTTCATAAGCCTTTAAAGAACGCATGAAAGTAAAGAATTCAGGCGCCTGACTGTATGAGTCTGCATAAATTTTAGCAGCTTTCGCATCGGCTTCACCACGCGTTACACGAGCCGTTTTATCAGCTTCTGCAAGAATCGTGGCCACTTCAAGCTCAGCCTGAGCCTTGATGATTTCAGCCTTCTCACGACCTTGTGAACGGTGTTTACGCGCGACAGACTCACGCTCAGCTCTCATCCGCTTGTAGATAGACTCACTAATCTCATCCGGCAGGTTGATTTTTTTCATTCGAAAATCAACAACGTAGACGCCTAAATCTTTCATTGCACTTTCACGGGTACTCAACAAAACTTCTTCCATAATCTGGTCACGCTGACCATCTATTTTCAAAGCTTCCTTTGCCGCTTCCGTGGTTACAACTTCCGCATCTTCGCTATCAGGCAGGACATCATCATTTAATGGACCGGATACGATCTGTTTAATCTCCCGAGACCCGATTTCAGAACGTAAGACGTCGGTTACCTTTCTTTCCAACAGCGCTTGAGCAGTTAAAGCACTCCCGCCCCCGGTTGCCAGATAATAGGTACCAAAATTCTGAATCCGCCACTTCACATAAGAATCGATGATGACATCTTTCTTCTCTGCGGTTACAAACCGGTCTGAACGACCATCCATTGTCTGAATTCGGGCTTCAAGCACTTTGACTCGGTCAAATAACGGCATTTTAAAATGCAGTCCCGGTTCATAGACTCGTGCAATTTCGCCATCTTTTAAAATTCGACCAAAACGAACAACGATGCCGCGCTCTCCTTCATGAATGACAAATACAGACATGAGAAAAACAATCAGAAATAGCACCAATACAGGGATTATTAACTTACGCATTCTTAGTATCTCCCTTGCCGTGAACCAGTGCGTGGCTGAGATTCATCTTGCTTACCACTTTTCTGTGATTCAAGTTCGATATGATCATAGAGTGGAGATGATTTCAAATCTCTCTTAGTCTGCGTGTCGCCTTGCCCTGATAATTTATCAATTGGCAGATAGAGCAAGTTACCGCTCGATTTCGAATCAATCAGAATTTTCGATGAATGAGTATAAACAGCTTGCATCGTATCAAGGTACAAACGGTTTCTTGTTACTTCCGGTGCTGCTTTATATTCAGGAAGTAATTTTTCAAACTGAGCAACCCGACCGGTGGCTTCATTTAATACCCGTTCACTATACCCTTGCGCTTCTTTTTTCAAACGCTCTGCACGACCAGTCGCTTTAGGAAGCACCTCATTTTTATAGGCTTCAGCTTCACGAATGAAGCGTTCTTCATCCTCTCGGGCTGCAATTGCGTCATCAAATGCATCTTTAACCTGCTCCGGTGGGCGGGCCGACTGGAAGTTCACATCAACAATCATTAAGCCCATATCATATTTCTTAATGATTTCATTCAATGTGTTTTGCGTCGTTTCGCGAATCTTCTGACGACCACTGGTCAAAATACTATCCATCAGTGAATCACCAATGACAGCGCGCAATGCAGAGTCTGTCGCTTGACGTAAACTATCATCAGCACTCGTGACTTGATAGAGATACTTATATGGATCCGCCACTCGATACTGAATATCCATTCCGACGGTGACCACATTCTCATCTTTTGTCAGCATCAGCCCCTGCGCCCGTAATGAACGAATGGCCTGCACATTGACAGGTTCGACTTCATCAATAAAGCGAGCTCGCCAGTTCAGACCTGGATTAACGATGTGATCGAACTTACCCAATCTCAGTAACACGCCTCGCTCAGCTTCACCGATGGTATAAAATCCGGAGAAAAACCAAACTGCAACGGCGATAACAGCAATGATTCCAAATCCAATAGAACCACCACCGGGAAAAGAGGATCCTTTGTTGCCGCCTCCTTTCTTACCAAATTTACCGCTAATTTTTTGGCTCAATTTATTGAAGACTTCATCTAGATCCGGTGGCCCCTGATCACGTCCACCACGGTCACCATGGTCCTTATTGCCCCACGGATCTTTATCACGGTCATTATTACCATTACCGTTGTTATTACCAGGCTCATTCCACGCCATTAGTAATCTCCATCATTTGATATGACGTTATACTGTAGCAGTCCTTTAAGTAACTATAAAGTCACATAAAACTGCGTGTTCTCTTTTTTCTAGTCTAGACCAATCCGCCTGTTGCATACGAATAGAAATTAATAAATTTCCTTGTTGATCATATGATTCCTGCAAAATTGATCGATTCTTGAAGAAGAAGCTGCGCATACGGCCCTGATGTTCAGGTGGAATACACAGTTGATATTGAACGATTTGTCCGGCTAAACGTTCTGTCAGCGCTTGGAAAAGTAGCTCAATACCAAGTCCTTCCATTGCTGAAACCCAAACGATTCGAGGGACACCTTCGTCATCTCGTTCAATTCTGGGTTGCTGACTTTCCATATTGTCGATCTTGTTCATCACCAGCAGAACCGGAACTTCATCTGCTTCAATTTCAGCAAGCACATCATCGACAGCTCTTATATTGTCACGAAAACGCTCATCACTTGCATCTACAACATGTAACAAAATGTCAGCTTCTTGAGTTTCTTGTAATGTTGCTTTAAAAGCAGCCACTAAATCGTGGGGCAAATGACGAATAAATCCCACCGTATCGGCCAAGATTGCATTACCCACATCTTCGAGCTGAATTCTTCTCAGGGTGGGGTCTAATGTTGCAAATAGCTGATCGGCAGCATAAACACCCGCCTCGGTAATGCAGTTAAATAATGTCGATTTACCAGCATTTGTATAACCAACGAGTGATATCGTGGGTACTTCAGCACGGTTTCGAGCTCTACGCCCTTGTTCTCGTTGTTTCGCAACTTTTTCTAAGCGACGTAATATCGCTTTAATCCGCTCACGCAATAAACGTCGGTCTGTTTCTAGCTGTGTTTCTCCGGGCCCCCGAAGACCGATCCCGCCTTTCTGGCGTTCAAGGTGAGTCCAACCCCGAACCAATCGAGTTGACAAATGGCGAAGCTGAGCAAGTTCGACTTGTAGCTTCCCTTCATGGGTTCGTGCTCGCTGAGCAAAGATATCAAGGATCAAACCAGTACGATCAATCACTCGACATTGACACAACGCCTCAAGGTTGCGCTCTTGGGCAGGAGAAAGGGCATGATTGAAGATTACGATTTCAGCTTCAGTTTGCATCACAGCTTGTGCGATTTCCTGAGCTTTACCCTCACCGACGTAGTATTTGGGGTGCGGAGCCTGACGACTACCTGTTATCACTTGTAGTGTCGTGACTCCAGCGGAACTAACCAGCATTTCACATTCGCTGAGATCTTCCCACTCCCCTTCTTGCGTAAAGTTGATATGAACAAGTACGGCTCGCTCACCGGCTTCATAACGGTCAAACAAGCTATCAACTCCTTATAAGATATTGTATATGATTAATCGTCTGATTTATCTGATGAACGCTCATTAGCAGGACGATCACCATGATGGCTTACCGCACGGGCTGGAACAACCGTTGAAATAGCGTGCTTATATACCATCTGATTGACTGTGTTTTTCAACAAAATGACAAACTGATCAAACGATTCGATCTGTCCCTGCAATTTAATACCATTAACCAAATAAATGGATACAGGAATACGCTCGCGACGTAATGCATTTAAGAATGGGTCTTGTAGAGATTGCCCCTTAGCCATTTTATTTTCCTTATTTTCTATTTGTATTAATTATTTAGCTAGTGGTACACCAAGCTTTGTGCAGCCTTTGCATCCGAGCTAAACGAATAAAGTAACATCCTGAGACACTCAAGTTATGGCGCTTCTGGACCAAAATTTCAAGTGACATGTCCATAAAGGATGTACGACACAAAAACGATCACATTATACACAGCGTACTCGATAAGAAGCTATCGAATTCGATATAATTTCATACGCTTGGTCAATATTCTCGCTATCCAACCAAGTCAGATCATTCCAGCTACGGAGCCATGTGATCTGGCGTTTGGCTAATTGACGTGTGGCACAAATACCACGATAAATTGCTTCATCAAGCGAACAATTCCCGTCTAAATACTCCCACATCTGTCGGTAACCGACACAACGAATAGAAGGCAAATCTGCGTGGAGCTCTTGACGAGCATATAACGCTTTGACCTCTTCTTCAAATCCCGCTTCGATCATCTGATTAAAGCGAATTTCAATTCGCCGGTGAAGCTCGGAGCGCTCCTGAGGCGCAATCGCGAACTGTACCACATCAAATGGTAGCACTTCTCCCTTTGTTCGCGTCAATTCAGTCAAAGTTTTTCCAGAAATTCGATAAACTTCGAGTGCTCTGGATAACCTTTGCGGATCATTCGGGTGGATCCGCTCAGCCGATTCTGGATCAATCTCAGCAAGTTGTTGGTGAAGAACCAACCATCCTGAATCGGCAGCTTCTTGTTCAATCTGTTGTCGAATCTCAGCGTCGGCTGCCGGTAAAGGAGATAATCCTTCGAGCAATGCTTTAAAATACAACATCGTGCCGCCAACCAAGAGTGGGATCTTACCTTTTTGCACAATTTCTTGCATATGCTGGAGCGCATCCCGACGAAAATCAGCTGCTGAATAGGCCAATTCAGGTTCCAGAATATCGATCAACCGATGAGGTGCCTGTGCCAGTTCTGCTGCCGTCGGTTTGGCGGTGCCGATATTCATGCCTCGGTAAATCAATGCTGAATCAACACTAATGATTTCAATAGGAAAATGCTGACAGAGTCGGATTGCTAAATCAGTTTTTCCTGACGCGGTTGGCCCCATTAAGAATAAGGCCAGAGGTCGTTGTTGGCTCATGAGTTAAATGCTGTAATCGTTGCCGAAAAATCCACCGGACGAACAAACGCCCTATCTTCTAAAGGCAGTTGCTCAAAATAAAGCTGCTCAACATCAGCGATGAGTTGAATCGCTTGTGACAAAGTGTAGTCACTTTGTTCGGTATTCGCATAATCAGCCAGCCATTCTGTCACACAGGCTAGCAGTGCGGATGGATCATTCTGGTTTAAAGAAGAGGCGTAAGATACCAGATCTGGAATTAATTTCTGCAAATTCTGCTGCCGGAGCGGTTGTGGGACGCTCATCACCATTAAGGTATCGGAGGAACGCTTTTTCAACTCAATGCCCAGTCGTAAGAAAACGTCCTGATACGATGTCGCGCAGGATAGCTGCTCACGCGTCACCTTCAAAGACAAGGGAACTAAAAGCGGCTGTCCTTTGCGGGATTGCGAGGAGGCATCAAGTTGCCTTTGTAGCCGCAAGTAATTGGCTCTCGCAAGCGCAACCATACAGCAGGCGTTTCCGGTACTCATTAATAGGAACTTCCCTTCAATCACCGCAACAGCTTTACCCAGAGCCCTGACCTCATTCGTCTCAATACTATCAAACACGCCTTGGGGATGATGTGTATCCGCTACAGATGAGCTCGGCTCAGAAGGATCATGAGGGACGCTCATTAATTGCTGATAAATTTTTGCTTCTTTCAGGGACGTCGCTTTGGTCTGACTCCGATTCCCTGAGTTGCTCCCGCCAGCAAGAGAAGACGAGCGCCCAGACTGTGACTGCCAAGGCTGGGAGAGGCTGCTTTCCCGAACACTACCCCGAGCATCCTCAGAACTCACTCTTCCCGGATAAGATGGCGTTTTGTCAATTGCATCGAGTAATTGTGATGAAAGTTGGGGCGATTCTGACGGTTCATCGGTCTCATCAACCGTCTGATGATGAAATGCGGATCGACTGACTGCCGGCTCATCAATGTGTTGCCCTTGTGCAAGCGCACTGCTGATGGCCTGATAGATAAAATCGTGAACCAAACGCGCCTGATGAAAACGCACTTCATGTTTCGCCGGATGTACATTGACATCAACCTGTCGTGGATCTAACTCAATATACAGTACATAAGCTGCATACTGGTCTGGGTTCAAGCTCCTTTCATAACTCTGACGGATGGCATGATTGATCAATTTATCTTTCATCATACGGCCGTTAACATAACAATATTGCAAATCACTTTGTTGTCTCGCTCCCTCGGGGGTCGAGATCCACCCATGCAATATCAGCCCCTGATGCTCAAGTTCAACCTTCAACATATGCCTGACGAATGGCTGACCACAGACGGCAGCAATGCGTTTTTCTTTTTGCGGTTCAGTCTGCGCTGCACGATACTGACGTACGATTTTGCCATTGTGCTTAAGGAAAATCGTGACATCAAAGCGACTCAATGCAATCCGTTTGAGCACTTCTTCAATATGAGTAAATTCAGTTTTCTCTGTCCGTAAAAATTTTCTTCTGGCTGGCGTATTAAAAAACAGATCCAACACTTCAACCGTTGTGCCCACGGGATGGGCGGCAGGCTGAAGTTGTACGGCCATATCACGGCCTTCACTATAAGCCAGCCATGCCTCATCCTGCGTTGCCGGACGCGATGTTAACGAAAGACGGGAGACAGAACTGATACTTGCCAGCGCTTCCCCGCGGAATCCCAGACTGATAATGGCTTCCAGATCATCAAGAGAGTGAATTTTTGAAGTCGCGTGACGACTGAGGGCTAGCGTGAGCTCATCTTTTTCAATCCCATGTCCATTATCTCTGACACGGATCAGCTTCGCGCCCCCCTTCTCAATATCAATATCGATTCGGGTAGCACCGGAATCCAGACTATTTTCAACCAACTCTTTTACAACTGAGGCCGGTCTTTCAACAACTTCTCCGGCCGCAATCTGGTTTGCCAACCGAGCTGGTAAAATTTCTATCGTCATAGGATTTATCTATTGGGAATAATAAGTATCTGTTTAACCGCTAACTGATCTGAATGGAGCTGGTTTGCCTGACGGATACTGTCGATACTCACACCATAGTCTTTTGCAATCTTACTTAAATACTCACCACGTTTAACCTGATGTTTTCGTAAGGGTTTATCTTTCAGGCTTACTGTAATTTTCAGCTTCTGACCGACACGCAAGACAGATGAGCGAAGTCGATTTTCTTTACGTATCGCACCGACACTCACTTTATACTTATTGGCAATCGCCCCCAAGTATTCACCGGATTTAACTGTATGCGTAATCACTTCAGTTTCAACCGGATTTTTGATTTCAGGCACCACAATCGGGTTCGAATGACTGCTTGGAATGATGAGAGCCTGTCCAACCTTCAACATCGATGATTTCAAATGATTCTCACGTGTTAAGGTCGCAGTGCTCACACCATATCTCTGGGCAATCACAGACAAAGATTCACCAGACTGAACCACATGTTTTCTGGCTTTTTTACGGTTGGCAAACAATGTCCCCTCAGGCGGCCGATCTTCAAAGTAGTTCACAACTGCCTTTGCTATCGCTTTCGAGAGCTTATTCTGATGGCTACTCTGAAATAACAAACGTTCCTCTGTCGGGTTAGAAATAAATCCGGTTTCAACCAGAACAGATGGAATATCCGGAGACTTCAGTACCGCGAGGCTCGCATTAACTGGTGTCTTTTTATGTAGCCTGGCCACCTTCCCTAACTCTTTCAAGATATCTCTGGCGACGGTATAACCTTCTTTCTGAGAATGGCTAAACTGTAAATCTAATAAGGTCTGACTAATATTTTTGTCATTATTTCTTTTCGCCAAAACCTGCCCAGCCCCACCGAGCAACTCAGATTGGCGTTCATGATCTTCGACCCACTTTGCAATTTCGGTATTGGCACGACGGGTATTCAGCACAAACACAGAAGCGCCTCTGGGTTTTGGCGACGTAAACGCATCCGCATGAATGGAAATCAACAGATGCGCTTTATTTTTTCTGGCAATCTCAGAACGTCGGTTAAGATTGACAAAATAATCACCTTTGCGAGTCAGTACCGCTCTCATTCCGGGAACAGCATTGAGTTGGGCGGCAAGTTTTTTCGCCACACTTAATGTTACATTTTTCTCGTATTTGCCCTTTGGCCCGATAGAGCCGGGATCTTCCCCACCGTGTCCAGCATCAATTGCAACGACAATATCGGCGTTCCCTTGATACTGAGAGGCATCTTTCGCAACCTGGGCGGTTGAAGAAGACGAGGCGCTAGAATTTGAACTCGATTCATCATGAGGCAAATCAATGACAAGACGATGCCCGTATTCCTGTTTGGGTGTGGGAGCCAGTTTAAATATTTGTGGCGATACTTTTTTCTTGAGTTCGAACACCAGACGATACGTGCCTGACTTTGGGGGCGAGCTCTTTCTGATTTTTTTCAGCACGTCACTATCGCTGACCGCTATTGGGAGCTTGGCCCGAACACCAGTATTCGCTAAATCAATGACAAGCCGACTAGGATGGCTCAACGTAAAATAACTGTAATGGGCTTCTCCGCTCAGATCGATAACAACACGTGTTTCATCCGGAGAAGGCCAAACTCGAATACCTTGAATAGAATTTGCCTGCGCAAACTGGCTGACAGTTAAGGTAACTAAACCTAAAAAAACAAAAATGAAAGAATAAAGGTACTTAACGTTTCTCATAACTCCAACTGACTCAGTAACGTTCGTCCGTATTCACCGTTTGCAGACAGAACAACAATTCTGCTCTCTCCGTCATAGCGAATATCTATCTCTATATCAGCCGAAGGCAATAGACCTGCACCTTTTTCCGGCCACTCAACCAAACAGATTGCATCAGGGGTAAAATAATCTCGGATGCCCATAAACTCGAGCTCTTCTGGATCTGCCAACCGATAGAGGTCAAAATGATAAACTTGCCATTGATCTAGCTGATAAGGTTCGACCAAAGTGTAAGTCGGGCTTTTTACATTCCCCTGATGCCCTAAGGCTTGAATGAAGCCTCGGCACAATGTTGTTTTTCCTGCCCCTAAATCGCCATGCAAGTAGAACGTTGTTTGACGAGAACATATCAAAGCAAGATGACTGCCTAATCTTACGGTTTCAGCCTCATCCTTTAATAGCAGCGTCTTCGTCTCCATCAATTCGATCTCTTATATTGTTAACAAATTCATTTACGGACTCCGATAGTAAACTGGGTTGGAATCAAGAGACAAGTATTCTTCTGTAAGGGATTGGAAAAAACATTCCTGACATGTCCACTATTCCCTAAGATCACTCACTGGATCTACCCATATGGATCCGTTAAGATCCCTGTCCCATTTTACCGAGTGAGCACCATGGACTATCAAGCATTAGCAGATAAAATCAAAATCTGGGCTCAAGCACTTGGATTTGAGAAAGTCGGTATCTGTGATGTTGATCTCACCGAACATGAGGCTGAGCTGCAACGCTGGTTAGATGCTGGGTATCACGGTGATATGGACTGGATGGCTCGTCACGGAATGTTGCGGGCAAGACCGCAAGAACTTCATCCGGGCACAATACGTGTCATCAGCGTTCGCATGAATTACTTACCGCCACAAGCCCACTTTGCCAGTAATCTGGATACTCCCACTCACGCCTATATTAGTCGCTATGCGTTGGGGCGTGACTACCATAAGCTGGTAAGAAAACAACTGAAAAAACTCGGGGATAAGATTAGACAAGAAGTCGGGGAGCTCAATGCTCGACCTTTTGTTGATTCAGCCCCGATTCTAGAGCGCCCCCTAGCTCAGAAAGCTGGGCTAGG